>JBBQXX010000023.1:0-22777 GCA_038209235.1 Sphingomonadales bacterium
CTGGCTGGGCCGGCTCCGGTGAGCGCCAGCTGATCGCCATCGCGCTGGCAGTCTTCCTGCACCAATATGGCGTCTGCGCCATCGGGGACCAGCGCACCTGTCGATATCCGCACCGCCTGACCTGCACCCAGCGACCCGGTAAACGGCTGCCCGGCTGCGCTCTCGCCGATGATCCGCCACGGCCCGGGCATGTCGCGCCAGCACATCGCATAGCCATCCATTGCGGAAAGATCTGCGGCGGGCTGGTTGCGCGTTGCCACCAGCGGTTGAGCCAGCACATGGCCGGTTGCCTGCGCCAGTGGCAGCGACACCGGCGGTCTGGTTCTGGCCAGCGCCAGCAACCGCGCCTGTGCCTGGGCCAGCGGGATCAACGCTTCGGGCGAGGTCACCCTGCCACCCAATCGCCAGATTTTCCGCCGCTCTTGGCGAGCAGCCGGACCGGGCCGATCACCATCGCCTTGTCGAGCGCCTTGGCCATGTCGTAGATGGTGAGCAAGGCGATGCTGGCTGCGGTCAATGCCTCCATCTCGACTCCGGTCTTGCCGCTGGTGCGCACCCGTGTTTCGACGCGGACGCCGGTTTGAAGATACGTGAATTCCACCGAAACGCTGCTGATCGGCAGCGGATGGCAGAGCGGTATCAGGCTGCTGGTCTGTTTGGCGGCCATGATCCCGGCGATGCGCGCGGTGCCCAGAACATCGCCCTTCTTGATGTCGCCTGCCCGGATCGCGGCGATCACCTCGGCCAGCATCGTGATTTCGCCCTCAGCCACTGCCTCGCGCACCGTATCGGCCTTGGCGGAGACATCGACCATATGCGCCGCACCACCGGCGTCGAGATGGGTGAGGTCGGCCATCAAGCCGGCGCTCCGGTGAGCAGCCTGCGTGTGGCAGCGGCGATGTCGTGCTGACGCATCAGCGCTTCGCCGACCAGAAAATTGCGCACCCCGGTCTGGCTGAGCCGCTGGCAATCCTCATGCGTGTCGATGCCGCTTTCGGACACCGCGATATAGCCTGCGGGGATCATCGTCACCAGCCGCTCGGTTGTGGCGATATCGGTCTCGAAACTGCGCAGATCGCGATTGTTCACCCCGATCAGCGGCGACTTGAGCTTCAGCGCGCGTTCCATCTCGCTCTCGTCATGCACCTCGATCAGCACATCCATGCCCATGTCGATCGCGACCGTCTCGATGTCGGCCATGGTCGCGTCATCAAGCGCAGCAACGATGATCAGCACCGCATCGGCCCCCAGCGCGCGGCTTTCGGCCACCTGCCAGATATCGACCATGAAGTCCTTGCGCAGGCAGGGCAGATCGCACGCAGCGCGCGCCGCGACCAGAAAGTCGTCATGCCCTTCGAAATAGGGCGCATCGGTGAGCACCGACAGGCACGCAGCGCCGCCAGCCTGATAGGCTGCGGCATGCGCGGGCGGATCGAAATCAGCGCGGATCAGGCCCTTGGACGGGCTGGCGCGCTTGATTTCGGCGATCAGGCCAAAGCCGGTCTGCGATGCGTTCGCCAAGGCCTTGGCAAAGCCGCGCGGCGCGCTGGCTTCGGTGGCGCGCTGTGCCATCTCGGCAAACCGAACCTGTCCCTTGCGGCGCTCGACCTCGATCCGCTTGACCGCGCAAATCTCTTCCAGCTTGTTCATCCGGCGGCCTTCGTAAAATCGATCCAGCAGGTAAGCAGCGCATTGGCCAGACCCTTGTCGAGCGCCTCTGTAGCTTCTTCTGCGCCCTGGCTTAGCGTCTCGACCTCGCCTGCGATCAGCAGCGCAGCGGCCGCGTTGAACAGCACCGCATCGCGGTAAGCGCCGCGCTCGCCCTGCAACAAGCGGCGCAGGGCAGCGGCGTTAAACGCTGCATCGCCGCCGCGAATTGCCTCGATCGGGTGGTGCGGCAAGCCAGCGTCCGCCGCCGTCCAACGCTGCATGATGACGCCCTGAGCGCCAATATCGGCGACCTCGTTGCCGCCGGCCAGCGACAGCTCGTCCAGCCCCTCATCGCCTGAAACGATCAGCGAATGTTCAGTGCCCAGCATCTCCAGCGCCTCGGCATAGACATGCACATAGCCGGGCCGGGCGATGCCGATCAGCTGGCGTTTGACCTTTGCGGGATTGGCGAGCGGCCCCATCAGGTTGAAGATCGTGCGCTTGCCGATCGCCTTGCGGATCGGCTGGATGCGCCGCATCGCCGGGTGATGGTTGACCGCAAACAGGAAGCAGATGCCGATTTCGGCAAGCGCGGCTTCGGCAGACGCTCCGGCCGCCGCCATGTCCAGCCCCAGCACCTCGAGTGTGTCAGCCGCGCCCGCCTTGGAAGTTGCAGCGCGGTTGCCGTGCTTTGCGACCGGCACATCGCAGGCCGCCACGACCAGCGATACAGCGGTCGAGACATTGAGACTGTGGTGGCCATCGCCCCCGGTGCCGCAGACATCCACGGCATTGGCGGGTGCGGCAATCGGGATCATCCGGTCACGCAGCGCTTGTGCGGCAGCAGCGATCTCGACCGCGGTTTCGCCGCGATCCGACAATGCGATGAGAAATTGCGCAATCGCCTCATCGCTCACGGTGCCATCAAGTACAGCGGCAAAGGCCTCTGCGGCAGCTTCGTGGTTCAGCAGGTGCGCAGGATCGGGAAGGCGGGTCATGCCAACAGCCTGTCGTGCATCGGGCGGACCTCGATCCCGGCCAGCGTCATGAAATTGGCGAGCAACCGGTGGCCATATTGGGTGGCGATGCTTTCCGGGTGGAACTGCACGCCGCAGATAGGAAGCGTGGCGTGGCGATAACCCATCACGTGAGCCGTCGATTCATCGGTGACAGCGACCCGCGCGTTGACGATGATGTCGTCAGCCAAGCTGTCTTCAGGCACAACGAGCGAGTGATAGCGCGTCGCCTGAAACGGCGAGGGCAGGCCGGCAAACACGCCGCTGCTGTCGTGCTCGACCGGTGATGTCTTGCCATGCATCAGCCCGCCGCGCACGACCTGCCCGCCAAAATGCTGGCCTATCGCCTGATGGCCCAGGCACACACCGAGCAACGGCTTTTGCGCATCGGCACAGGCAGCAACCAGATCAAGCGAAATCCCCGCTTCGTTGGGCGTGCACGGCCCGGGCGATATGAGGAAAGCCTGTGCGTTGGTCGCAATCGCCTCGCGCGCGCTCAACGCATCATTACGCTCGACGCGCACGTCTGCCCCCAATTCCATCAGATAATGGACGAGGTTATAGGTGAAGCTGTCGTAGTTATCGATGACAAGGATCACTGCCCATACCCCGTTTCGCCCGCCAGCCGCAGCGCCTCGCGGGCGGCGGCGAACAGCGCGCCGGCCTTGGCCTCGCACTCGCGTTGTTCGTATTCGGGGACGCTGTCGGCGACGATGCCTGCGCCTGCCTGAACGTGCATCGTGCCATCGCGGACGATGGCGGTGCGCAACACGATGCAGCTGTCGACCGAGCCATCGGGGGCAAAATAGCCCACGCCGCCAGCATAGGCTCCGCGCGTTTCGGGCTCAAGCGCCGCGATGATCTGGCATGCGCGCACCTTTGGCGCGCCGCTGACTGTGCCCGCCGGGAAGCCAGCGAACAACGCGTCGATGGCATCGCGTCCGGGCACCAGTTGGCCAACGACATTGCTGACGATGTGCATGACATGGCTGTATTGCTCGACCGTGAAGCTGTCGGTGACGCGCACCGATCCCGCCTTGGCTACCCGCCCGACATCGTTGCGACCCAGATCGAGCAGCATCTGGTGTTCGGCGATCTCCTTGGGGTCGGCGAGCAGGCTGGCGCGGTTGGCTGCGTCTTCGGCGGGGGTCTTGCCGCGTGGGCGGGTGCCTGCAATCGGGCGGATCGTCACCTCGCCATCGCGCACCCGCACCAGGATTTCGGGGCTTGAGCCGATCAGCGCGAGACCGGGGAGGTCGAGGAAATACAGGAACGGCGAGGGGTTGATCCGGCGCAGCGCGCGGTAAAGTTCCACCGGCGGCAGCGCAAACGGCGCGGTAAACCGCTGGGCGAGCACCACCTGAAAGACATCGCCAGCCTCGATATACTCCTTGGCCTGCAGCACCATCTCGCCATAGCGGCCAGCGGCCAGCACCGGGGTTGGCTGGAGCGTCGGCTGCAACGTCTGCGGATCGAGAGCCGCTTGCCTGAATGGTGCGGGCAATGCCGCCTCCAACGCGCGCTCGGCAGCATCGAGCCGGTCCTCGGCGCGCGCGATCTGGCGCGCGGGGTCGGTGTCATCCTCGGCCCAGACCGGCGCGATCAGGAACAGCTCATCCTTCAACCGGTCGAAGATCAGCAGCACCGTCGGGCGGACGAACAGCATGTCGGGCAGCGCAAGATCAGATTGCGGTGCGCGCGGCAGGTTTTCAACCAGGCCAATCGTCTCATAGCCGAAATAGCCCACCAGAAAGGCCAGTGCGCGCGGCAGTTCGGCGGGCACTTCCATCTCGCAACGCTGTGCCAGCGCGCGCAGCGCCGCCAGCGATCCTTGCGCGCATGGCGCAAACGCGGCGCGGTCGGTGGTCCAGCGGGGATTGATCTGCGCCGAGTCAGCAGACGCGCGGAAAACCAGATCCGGCGCGATGCCAACGAAGCTGTGCCGTGCGCGCGTCTCACCACCCTCGACCGATTCGAGCAGGAAATCGCCGCGCTCCGGCTCGATCAGCTTGAGCGCCGCTGACACCGGTGTTTCGGTATCGGCAATGCGCCGCCGCCAGATCAGCGATGACTGGCCCGCGCCCAGCGCGTGCGTTGCCTCGGCACAATTCTGGCTGGCAACACCGGCCATCAGTTGGTCCGGGTGCGACCGGTCAGCTGGTCCTTGACGCGCCTGATCGCCGCCGGATTGCGCTTCACGCCGACATCGGCCTTGATCGCGTTGATCAACTGCTCGCCATATTCGTTGGCGACGACCTGGCCCAGCTGGGTGCGCGTCGCCAGGAGCAATTCGGGCACCTTGCTGGCATCGCCGCGGTTGATCTTCGACAAGTGCACGATGAACCAGCCGGTCTTATTGGGCGCTTCCAGAACCTTGCTGGTGCCCTCTGCCATGCTGAACAGCAACGCCACCGGCGGCGGTACGCGGCCCTGTTGCTGCGTGATCGTCTGGCGGTTGGTGGCGATTTTTTCGATATTGGGCAGCTGCACCCTGGCGGAGGCAACCGCCTTGGTCAGGCCAGCAGAGGTGCGCGATGTTTTGGCGATGCTGTCGGCCAGTGTCCTGGCACCGACAGACCCTTGCGCCAGCGCCCAGTCAAGCACGACCCGATCACGGATGCGCGCCAGTGGCGGCGGCGCGGCGCGCTTGATCTCCTGCACCTCGAACAGCGCATATTCCTTGCCCTGCTGAACCTCGACCAGCTGCGGCCCTGCGTCTTCTTCCAGACTGAAGGCGACCGGCAGCATCGCCTGATAAGCGCCAACCGGAGTAAAGGCCGGCCGGGTGGGTGACTGGCCATTGGCGAGCAGTTCGGGGCTGACCTCGAGCGTCAGACTCTCATCCTTGGCGATATCGGCGAGCGATGCGCCGTCGGCGATGCGGTCTTCGAGATCGGCGGTGAAATCGGACACCGTCTGGCGCAGCTTCTCCTGCGCGATATCGTTTTCCAGCGTCGCGCGCACCTGCAGCAAGCTGCGCCCGGCGATGGCCGAGATGCTGTTGACCTTGACGACGTGCCAGCCAAGCCCGGATTTGGCAGGCGCGGCAACCGTTCCACTGGCAGCGGCGAACACGGCATTGGCAACCTGGGGCGATGCGCTGCTGGCAAGCTCCGCCTTGGACAGCTGGCCCAGATCGACCGGATCCAGCCCGGCCTCGCGCGCGGCAACCGCCATGCTGGCCCCGGCGTTGACCTTGGCAGCGATTGCGCCTGCGGCAGCTTCGGTTGGCACGATCAGCTGTTCCAGATCGCGTTTCTCGGTCGCGGTAAATTCGGACGACCTTTGCTTGTAACGCGCCGCGATCTCGGCATCGCTGACCTTGACCCGATCACGGAACCGATCGGTAATGAAAGTTGCATAGCGCAGGATGCGGCGTTCCGGCATGCGATAGCGCGCAGCGTTGCGGGTGAAGAAGGTTTGCAGCTGCGCATTGGTTGGCGGGGATTTCGGGGCAAAGGATGCCGACGGGACAAAGGCGATATCGCCCTCGCGGCCTTCCAGCACCAGCCCGGCATAAGGCAGCGCCAGCTGAGTGGACATTTTTGCGCCGAACGTCGCCGGAACGATCAGCTGGTCGCTCATCAGGCCGCGACTGATATCGGCGCGGATGCGTGCCTCGGTTAGCCCCTGTTGCGCCAGCGCGCTGCGGAACAGCTGTTCGTCGAACCTGCCATCAGCGCCCTTGAATGCCTGAATTCCGGCGATTTCACTGTCGATCAGCCGCTTGCTTGCACCCAGACCGTATTTGTCACCAAAAGCCGATGCAGCGTAGCTGCCGATCATCTGGTTCAAGATGCCATCAAGGCCGCCCTGCTGATCGAAAGCGGCCATATCAAGCTGGGGATTTTCGCTGCGATATTGGTTGAAGGCATTGCTGGCGGTGGTCGAAAATTCAGCCGTGCCGATCTCTTCGCCAGCAATATCGGCAACGCTTTCGCCGCTCACGCCGCCAAATGTGGAGCCACCTGTCACATCGGATGCGGCAAACGCCACCGCTATCAGCGCCACAAACAGGAATGTGACCACCACACCAATCTTTGACTGGAAGAACGAACGGAAAAAACTGATCATCAACAGGTCCGGATGTAAGGGCCGCACGATGGCGGGTGTGCTGGAAAACGCGCGCGATCCATAGGGGGCTTTGGGCGATGCTTCAACCCTGACTGCTGGTCAAGATCGCCGGTCGCTGGTCAAGGCGATCGTGATTTGCTAGCCGCGCGGTCTATTGCACCGGAAATATGCGGGGAACATACCATAATGATGCAGCCCAGATCGAATCAGGCCAAACCCTATATCGTCGGCAACTGGAAGATGAACGGCGCTTTTGCTGACATCGCGGTACTGGCGGCGATCGCCGATGCGGTGGGCAGCGATGACAGCATCGATATCGGCATTTGCCCGCCCGCCACACTGATCGCATCGTTTGCGATGCAAAGAGGCGCAATGGATATCGGCGCGCAGGATTGCCACGCTGCGGCCTGCGGCGCGCATACCGGGTGCCTGTCGGCAGCGATGCTCAAGGAGGTGGGGGCAGCTTTTGCGATCGTTGGCCATTCGGAGCGCCGCGCCGGTCAGTACGAGAGCGATGCAGATGTTGCGGCCAAGGCGAACGCGCTGCACGCTGCTGGCATGGGTGCCATCGTGTGCGTTGGCGAAACGCTGGCGCAGCGCGATTGCGGCGATGCGATCGCCATCGTGACGGCGCAACTGGCCGCGTCACTGCCTGCCTTAGCAGCAACCGATTGGCTGTCGGTCGCCTATGAGCCGGTCTGGGCGATCGGTACGGGCCGTGTGCCCGGTTTAGCCGATATCGCGGCGATGCACGCTGCCCTGCGCGCCACCTTGGTGGAAAAGCTGGGCGAGGCAGGCAAGGGTGTGCGCATTCTCTACGGAGGTTCGGTCAATCCGGACAATGCGAGCGGGATCCTGGCGATTGCCGATGTTGGCGGGGCACTGGTCGGCGGGGCAAGCCTCAAGCCAGAGTCCTTCCTGCCGATCATCGCTGCGGCACCGCGCTGAACCTGCACGCGGGCAGCGTGGGGGCGGATGGTGTGTTGGCCCCGGTTGCTTTGGTGCAGTCCAATCGCTATGTGCCCGCCAACACGTTTCAACTTTATTGGGTCTGACCGTTCATGTCGTCGATATTCCTGTTCATCACCATCGTGCAGACGCTGATTGCTGCAGCTATGGTGGGTGTCATCCTGATGCAGCGTTCCGAAGGCGGCGCGCTTGGCGTGGGTGGCAGCCCCAACGGCTTGATGTCGGCGCGCGGCGCTGGCGATTTTCTGACGCGCACCACCGCGGTGCTTGCGGCGCTGTTCGTCGTTCTCAGCATTGTTCTGGCGGTATTGGCGGCCAACGTGCATTCCACCGGCGGCATCGATACATCGCTGCAGCGCGGCGCGGCGACACCGCTGACTGATCCGCTGACAGCACCTGCGCCGCCGGTGAGCGGCATGCCTGCCAACAGCGACCCGCTTTCGGCAGCAGGCGCGCAGAACGCGGCTCCTGCCCAGACGGCTCCTGCCCGGACCGGTCCAGCCACACCTGCTCAAACAACGCCAGCAGGCGACCAGCCTGCTAACTGATCGACCGCCGCCCGATTGCGGCATGTGCACAGTTTTTTATTCTTCACCCGGATTCGCGCGCTTGTCAGCCTTGCGCGTGAACGACTAACGGTTTGCTCCCATGGCGCGTTTCATTTTCATCACCGGCGGCGTGGTTTCTTCGCTTGGCAAAGGCCTGATGGCAGCCAGCCTCGGTGCGTTGTTGCAGGCGCGCGGATACCGGGTGCGTATCCGCAAGTTTGATCCCTATCTCAACGTCGATCCGGGTACCATGTCACCCTATCAGCATGGCGAGGTCTATGTCACCGATGACGGCGCAGAGACCGATCTGGATCTTGGCCATTACGAACGGTTCACCGGTGTTTCAGCCCGTCAGTCGGACAATGTAACCTCGGGCCGCATCTACCAGACGATCATCCAGCGTGAGCGGCGCGGTGATTATCTGGGTGCAACGGTACAGGTCATTCCGCATGTCACCGATGCGATCAAGCAATTTGCGCAGGCCGATACCGAAGACCTCGATTTTGTGCTGTGCGAGATCGGCGGCACCGTCGGCGATATCGAAAGCCTGCCGTTCATTGAGGCGATCCGCCAGTTGCGCAACGAAATCGGCCGTGAAAACTCGGTCTTCGTGCATGTGACGCTGGTGCCATATATCGCAGCAGCAGGCGAACTGAAGACCAAGCCGACGCAGCACAGCGTGCGCGAACTGACATCCCTGGGTATCCAGCCCGATGTCCTGTTGTGCCGCTGCGAAAAGCCGCTGCCCGATTCGGATCGCGCCAAGATTTCGCTGTTCTGCAACGTCCGCAAAGAAGCGGTTATCCCCGCGCTCGACGCCAAGAGCATCTACTCGGTGCCAACCCAGTATCACGCCGAAGGCCTCGATTCAGAGGTGCTGCGCGCCTTTGGCATCCAGGATGCGCCGGAGCCGGAACTGGCGCGCTGGATCGATATCATGGATCGCGATCAGCATCCCGAGGGCGAAGTGACCATCGGCGTGGTGGGCAAATATGTCGGCCTGCAGGACGCCTACAAGTCGCTGCATGAAGCACTGGTCCACGGCGGCCTTGCCAACCGGGTCAAGGTGCATGTCAAATGGCTCGACGCCGAGATGTTCGAGACGCTGCCTGACGCCGAGCTTGCGGTGATGCTGGAGCCGATGCACGGCATACTGGTACCCGGCGGATTTGGCGAACGCGGCAGCGAGGGTAAAATCTCCTCGGTGCGTTTCGCGCGTGAACGCAATGTCCCGTTTTTCGGCATCTGCCTGGGAATGCAAATGGCGTGCATCGAGGCAGCACGCAACACATCGGGTATCGGCAATGCATCGACCAGCGAATTTGGGCTGACCGACGAGCCGGTTGTCGGCCTGATCACCGAATGGATGAGCGAATCGGGGTTGCAAAAGCGTACCGCGGAAGGCGATCTGGGCGGGACGATGCGGCTTGGTGCGTTTCCGGCCAGGCTTTCAGGCAACAGCCGGGTGCGCGGCATTTACGGCAGCGATACGATCAGCGAGCGCCACCGGCATCGATACGAGGTGAACACCGCCTATCAGGAGCGGCTGGAGCACGGCGGTCTGGTCTTTTCGGGAATGTCACCCGATGGCGTACTCCCCGAGATCGTCGAACGACCCGATCATCCTTGGTTTGTCGGGGTGCAGTATCACCCCGAACTGAAGAGCAGGCCGTTCGATCCACACCCGCTTTTCGCCAGCTTCATCGAAGCGGCAATGCGCCAGAGTCGGCTGTTCTGATTCGGTCTGATCGTTGCGCCGCGCTGTCTTGCGAAAATTGCTTTGATTAACCGCTGATATACTCTGCAGCTGCCAACCGCAGTTCACCTGCGGCTTGCCGTGCTTAACGCTATCCCGAAATCGAATTTTATGATGTTTGTCAGTGTTGTGCGTTGGCGCACAGCGGCGTAAAGCGAGTCGTGGGAATGAAAATCTGTCGGCAGCATCGGGGGGGATTGAAGCAAAGTTGCTCGATCGGTTTGATGGCTGACAGAAAGGAAGGGGTAAGAGCGCATCATGCACGCCAACGAGCTTGCCGAATTGCTGGCCAGCCACAGCCTGTTTGCGGATTGCGAAACCGACGAGCTCTCGGACATCATCTTGCGTGGCCATTTCGTCCGCTACCGCAAGGGGCAGGAGCTGATGGGGCAGGGCGACGATGGCGACAATCTGCTGATCATCCTGACCGGTTTTGCCCGGGTCAGCATGGTGGCGAGTAACGGCCACGAGATCGTGCTGGACTATGCCGAGCCAGGCTATGTGATTGGCGAGATCGCATTTCTGGACGGCGGATCACGCACCGCATCGATCCAGGCATTGACCGAACTGACCGCGCTGTCGTTGTCACGACCGGCGTTTGAAGATATTGCTGCGCGCCATGTTGCCATGCCACGGCGGATGCTGCGGGTGATGGCAAAGCGGCTGCGCCAAGCCAATGATGTGATCGAAGCCGATCGTGCATTCACGTCGGGACCCCGGTTGGCGCGTTATCTGCTGCGCCTGATGGTTTCGGGTGCGAAAGAGGGTAAGCTAAAGCTCGACCTGAGCCAGAGCGAACTGGGCACCTTTGCGGGATTGTCACGAGAACAGATTAACAGGCAATTGTCGGCATGGTCAGATGCCGGGCTGATCGAACTGGAGCAGGGCAGGGTAAAGATTATCGACCGCGATATGCTGCTGGAGATTTCAGAAGCGGCATAGCCGGGCTGCGACACGCGAATTTCAAAGTTTTCCGGGGTTGGGCAAGGTTTATGCGACCTGACCGAACCTGGCCCCGGAAAAACACCCCGTGGCACGTGCTGACGGGACACAAGACACACGGTTTTTCCAGGAACGGGCAAGGTTAATGCGACCCGGCCGAACCCGATCCTGGAAAAAACAGCGTCCTGAGCGGGCGCGGAGGGCGGGCCTGCATGGGCTCGCCCTCTACTGTTTGCGCACCTGAAAAAGGGTGGGCCGTTGCCGACCCACCCTGCCCAACCATAACCTGAAAATGCGGCGCAGCTTAGGCAGCCTGGCTGCCCTCATTCTGGCCGCCTTCATCATCCTTGGCTGTCGGCTCGACCACCGAGAGCTTAGGTGCGCCATTGATCGAAATCTTCTTCGGCTTCATCGCCTCTGGCACTTCGCGGACCAGATCGATGGTCAGCAAACCATCTTCCAGCCCCGCGTCGCTGACCCGCACGAAATCGGCAAGTTCAAAGCGCCGCTCGAAATTGCGGTTGGCGATTCCCATATGCAGGAAGCTGCCGCGCGAGTCGGTTTCGGCATCCTTGCGCCCTGCGACCACCAGCAGGTTCTGCTGCGCGGTGATGTCGATCTCATCGGCCTTGAAGCCGGCAACCGCAATCGTCACACGATACGCATCATCGTTGCTGCGTTCGATGTTGAACGGTGGGTAATTATCGCCCTGAGCAGCCCGTGCCTGATTTTCCAGCAAGTCGAATAGCCGGTCAAAGCCAACGGTGGTGCGACGATAGGGAGTAAAGTCCAAACGAGTCATCTTGTAAAATCCTTTTCAAAAGCGATTTCGTTATTCTAAAGCCCGCATGCGCGGCGCTTTGGTAACCATGCAGCACCCGGTTGGCGAACTGCACAGCCGGAATCTAGGATTGCGTCCGGTGGTTTCAAGATGAAAAATTACGCATCTGTGCTGAGCGCCGTCGGCATTGATCGCGGCGTCCAGACGAAAAAAGAGCGTCCGGCCCCCAAGACCCGGACGCTCTTTATCAGGTCCAAATTATCGCGCGCAAACAACCTTGTGGGTCATGCTCGCAACTCTGAAACCCTTGCAACCGCCGCTTTCCCCAAAACGGCGGAAACTATCCCCGAACACATGGCCGTTCCGGACCCGATCCGCATTGTCATGATTCCGTAATGGGCCGCGTAAGGCCAGCGGTATTCACAAGTTAGCTTCATTTTTGCTTCATTCTGTGTTCAATCTGCAACAGCCACTGATGTGATCCGGCATTGTCAGTGCGCCACACGACGGTTAATGCCACTCCCGAGCGATGGCCGCCATTAGACACGGCGTGGTCAGCACCCGAAAGGTCTGTTTTCACTTATGCTGTCCACCTTTGAATGGACGATTGCCAAACGCTATCTTCTGCCCGGCCGGGGCGAGGCGTTTATCTTTCTGGTTGCGGGTATCAGCCTCATCGCGGTGATGCTGGGCGTGGCTGCGCTGGTCATCGTGATGAGCGTGATGAACGGCTTTCGGGCCGAACTGCTCGACAAGATTGTCGGGCTGAACGGCCATGCGGTTGTGCAGGGCTATGGCGGGCGGTTGAAGAACTGGCAGGAGATACTCGCTGAAACGCGCAAGTTGGATGGCGTCGTGGCAGCCTCGCCGTTGATCGAGCAGCCGCTGCTGGTGAATTATGAGGGCCGGGTCGAAGCGATACTGGTGCGCGGCACCGATGCCCCCGATATTGCTGCGCTCAAGCAAAAGACGGTGCTCGGATCGGTCGCGGCGCTCAAGGCTGGAGCATCGAAAGTCGCGATCGGGTCAAGGCTCGCGCAAAACCTGGGGGTGCGGATTGGCGATAGCATCACGATCATCAATCCGGCAGGCCGCGCGACACCTTTCGGCACGGTGCCGCGCGAAATCCTCTACGAAGTTGCCGCCATCGTCGAGATCGGCATCTATGATTACGACAAGGCATTCGTGATCATGCCGATCCGCGATGCGCAGCTGTTGCTGCTGCTTGGCGACGAGGTGGGCATGATCGAGGTTACCACCCGCGATGCCGACGACGTGACGCGCATCCTTGCGCCCCTGGTCGAGCGGGTGCGCGGCCAGGCGATCGTCTCGGACTGGCGCACGATCAACGCGTCGCTGTTCGAGGCACTGGCGGTGGAACGGGTGGCGATGTTCATCGTCTTGTCGATCATCATTCTGGTCGCGGTGTTCAACATCCTGTCATCGCTGATCATGCTGGTGCGCGCCAAGACGCGTGACATTGCGATCCTGCGCACGATGGGGGCAAGCCGCAAATCCTTGCTGAAAATTTTTATCACCGTCGGTATTACCATCGGGTCGCTGGGCACGCTTGCCGGCCTGGGGCTGGGCTTTGTCTTCTTGTATTTCCGGCAGAGCATTGTCATCTTCGTGCAACTGGTGACCGGGCAGGAACTGTGGGATCCCTCGATCCGCTTCCTTACCGAACTGCCCAGCCGCACCGATCCGGTCGAGGTGCTGGGTATTGTCGCGATGGCAATGATCTTCAGTTTCCTTGCAACGCTCTACCCGGCGCTCAAGGCCTCGAGTACCGATCCGGTGCAGGTGTTGCGTTATGAGTGATGCGGCGAGTGATGCGGTAATCCTGCTGCGCGATGTCCGGCGCAGCTTTGTGCAGGGCAGTATGACGATCGATGTGCTCAAGGGTGTCGATCTGGCGGTGAATCCGGGCGAAATCGTCGGGCTGCTGGGACCGTCCGGGTCGGGCAAATCGACGCTGCTGCAAGCCGTCGGGTTGCTGGAGGGCGGCTTTACCGGGTCGATCCGCATCGCAGGCGAGGAGGCCGCGAGCCTTTCGAGCAACGGCCGCACGCTGCTGCGCAAAACGGCGCTGGGCTTCATTTATCAATTCCACCATCTGTTGCCCGATTTTACTGCGCAGGAAAATGTCGTGCTGCCTCTCCTGATCGTCGGCAAGACCCGCGATGCGGCGGCTCAGCGCGCTGCCGAGCTGCTGGGGCTGCTCGGTCTGGGCCAGCGGCTTGACCACCGACCAAGCCAGCTGTCGGGCGGCGAGCAACAGCGGGTTGCCGTTGCGCGTGCCCTTGCAAACCGTCCGCGGGTGGTTTTGGCCGACGAACCGACCGGAAATCTGGATGAGGCGACGGCCGACATAGTGTTCCAGGAGTTCATCCATCTTGTAAGAGAGGAGGGCAGCGCGGCTTTGGTGGCTACCCATAACGAAAGACTGGCGACGCGCATGGACCGGGTTGTCCGCCTGCATGATGGAAGGATCGCATGACCGTTTTTGATTATACGATGCCGCTGCCCGATGGCAGCAGCACACCATTGACCGATTATCAGGGCAAAGTGCTGTTGATCGTCAACACCGCGTCAAAATGCGGATTTACCCCGCAGTATGAGGGTCTTGAGGAACTGCACCGCGAGTTGCAGGATCGCGGCTTCGAGGTGCTGGGCTTTCCGTGCAACCAGTTTGGCGCGCAGGAGCCGGGCAATGCTGAAGAGATCAGGAATTTCTGCTCGTTGACCTATGATGTCACTTTCCCGCTCTCTGCCAAGATCGCAGTCAATGGCGAGGAAGCCGATCCGCTGTGGAAATACCTCAAGAGCCAGCAGGCGGGCCTGATGGGCAGCCGCACGATCAAGTGGAATTTCACCAAGTTTCTGGTTGATCGCAAGGGCAAGGTCGTCGCGCGTTATGGGTCGATGATCAAGCCCGAGCAGTTGAAGTCGGATATCGAGAAGCTGCTGTAACCTGTCGTTGCCCGAGCGCGAAAAGCCAGCAACAGTTTTGCGGCGAACGCCGGAAAACGATTCATGGGCGCGCGATTTCGTGTCATATGATCCGGTATACAGCAGGGCAGCAGAAACATGATCGAATCTATCGGCGAATGGGCCAGCGGCCTGGGGGCGCAATATGGCGTCAATCCGGTCATATTCGCGACCATCTATATCGGCGCGATTCCGCTGTTTCTGGCGAGTATTGCGTGGCTGGTGCGCAACTCGCGGGCGGGCAAATCGACGCTGCTGCCGGTGATGTGCGCTGGTATATGCTTTGTGTCCGCCTATGTTTATCTGGCGATTGCCGGACGCAATATTCCGACGTGGGTATGGATATTCCTTGCGGCGCTGATCCTCTATGGAACTTGGACAACGGTGCGCGATGTCCGCCGAAAAATAGCGACGCGTGATTTATCCACCGACGGGTAATGAACGTTTCACAATTCCCAGCCAGCAGATAGCGTTACAGTATGGCTTATGAACCCTTTGTCCCGTTGCGGGTGTTTTCAGCCTATACCATGCTGGAAGGGGCCATCGAGCCCAAGGCGATCGCCAAGACCGCACATGCGCGCGGCTTTCCCGCGATAGCATTGGCCGACCGCAACGGGCTTTACGCGGGTATGCCGTTTGCCGAAGGCTGCTTTGATAGCGGCATCCAGCCCATCATCGGCACCTTGCTGTGCGTCGCCCGGCCCGAGACGGGGAGCGCTGCGCCGGTGCTCGACTGGCTGGCGCTGTATGCGCAAAATGCGACAGGCTATGACAATCTGTGCAATCTGGTGTCGCACGCGCACCTTGACCGGCCATTGGAATTGCCTGCGCATGTGCCTTTCGAGCGACTGGAGGGGCGCAGCCAAGGCCTGATCGCGCTGACCGCAGGCGGCGAAGGCGCGATGGTGCGGCTGCTTGCTGCCGGGCAGACAAACGCTGCCTCGGCCTATCTCGACCGATTGGAAACGCTGTTTGCCGACCGGCTGTATATCGAGCTTTGCCGCCGCGGCGAGGAGCTGGAAACGCTTGCCGAAGAGGCGCTGATCGATTGCGCCTATGCCCGCAACCTGCCGCTGGTTGCGACCAACCCAGCCTGCTATTCGGACCCCGGATTTCATGCCGCGCATGATGCGATGCTGTGCATATCGCGTGGCGAGTATGTTGGCGCTGCCAACCGGGAGCGCAGTTCGCCAGAGGCGTGGATCAAATCTGCGCCGATGATGCGCGAGCTGTTCAGCGATTTGCCCGAGGCGCTGGTCAACACTCTGGTCGTGGCGCAACGCTGCGCCTTTGCGCCGCCCAATCGCAAGCCGATCCTGCCCAGCCTTGCCGGCGATCTGGAAGGCGAGGCAGCGCAGCTGCGCGGCGATGCCTTTGCCGGGCTGGAGCGACGGCTGGCACCTTACACCGATTTCAGCGAGGAAGACCGCAAGCTTTATTTTGAGCGGCTGGAGTTTGAGGTCGACGTCATCGTCGGCATGGGTTTTCCCGGCTATTTCCTGATCGTTGCCGACTTCATCAAATGGGCCAAGGACCACAACATCCCGGTGGGTCCGGGGCGTGGTTCGGGTGCAGGTTCGGTTGTCGCCTGGGCGCTGACGATCACCGATCTTGATCCGATCAGGCTTGGCCTGCTGTTCGAACGCTTTCTGAACCCCGAACGCGTCTCGATGCCCGACTTCGATATCGACTTTTGCGAAACGCGGCGCGGCGAGGTGATCCGCTATGTGCAGGCCAAATATGGCCGCGATCATGTCGCGCAGATCATCACATTCGGAAAGTTGAAGGCACGCGCGGTGCTGCGCGATACAGGCCGGGTGCTGCAGATGGGTTACGGTCGCATCGATGCGCTGTGCAAGCTGGTGCCCAACCACCCGACCGATCCATGGAAGCTCGACCGCGCGCTCGCCGGGGTGGAGGAGCTGCGCAGCCAGTATCGCGATGACGCCGATGTCAGGCGCCTGTTCGATCTGGCGATGCAGCTGGAGGGCCTGCCGCGTCACAGCTCGACCCATGCCGCAGGCGTGGTGATCGGTGACCGGCCTTTGGCGCAGCTGGTGCCGCTGTATCGTGATCCGCGCTCGGATATGCCGGTGACCCAGTTCGACATGAAATATGTCGAGAATGCCGGGCTGGTTAAGTTCGACTTTCTGGGCCTCAAGACACTATCGGTGCTGCACAAGGCGACCGAGATGCTGGCCAGTCGCGGCGTCAGCGTGGATCTGAGCACGCTGGCGTGGGATGACGCGGGCGTTTTCGAGCTGCTCAAGCGCGGCGACACCGTTGGCGTGTTCCAGCTTGAGTCCGAAGGCATGCGCCGCACGCTGGCGCAGGTCAAGCCAACCGCCTTCGGCGATATCATCGCGCTGGTCTCGCTCTACCGCCCTGGCCCGATGGACAACATCCCAAGCTTCGGCGCGCGCAAGAACGGGCGCGAGGCGATTACCTATCCCCACCCGCTGCTCGAAGACACCCTCAAGGAAACCTATGGCATCATCGTCTATCAGGAACAGGTGATGCAGGCAGCCCAGGTGCTGGCAGGCTATTCGCTGGGCGATGCCGACTTGCTGCGCCGGGCGATGGGCAAGAAGATCAAGGCCGAGATGGACAAGCAACGCGGCCGCTTTGTCGATGGCGCAGGCAGGAACGGCATCGACGTCAAAAAGGGCAATGAATTGTTCGACCTGATCGACAAGTTTGCAGGCTATGGCTTCAACAAGAGCCATGCCGCCGCTTATGCGTTGCTCGCTTACCAGACCGCCTGGCTCAAGGCGCATTATCCGCACGAGTTTTTCGCCGCATCGATGTGTTTCGACATGCATCAAAGCGAAAAGCTCAACATCTTTGTCGATGACATGCGGCGGATGAGCGTCACCTGTCTGCCGCCCTGCATCAACACCAGCGCAGCGGAGTTTTCGGTTGAGGATACAGGTGAAGGACTGGCGGTGCGCTATGCGCTGGCAGGGCTGAAGAACGTTGGCGAGAAGGCGATGGAAGGCGTGGTCGATGTGCGCGCAGCAGGCGGGCCGTTCATGTCGCTGGGTGATTTTGCCGATCGCGTCGATGCCGGGCAGGTTAACAAGCGCCAGATCGAAAGCCTGGCATCGGCAGGCGCTTTCGACAGCTTGGGTATTGAGCGCGCCGCAGTGCATGGCGGCTCCGATATGGTGCTGGCGGTGGCAGCAGAGGCACAGCGCCAGCGGACCAGCGGGCAGGGCGGCCTGTTTGGCGATGTCAAGCAGCCTGGCCAGTTGCTGCGGCTGCCTGCGAGCAAGAGCTGGGCGATGGGTGCGCGGATGACCCATGAGCGCGAGGCTTTCGGCTTCTTCTTTTCGGCGCATCCGGTGACCGAATTTGCCGCCACCGCCAAAGCGCAGGGCGCACGCCCCTATCAGCAGGTCGTCGAGACGATGGATGTGCGCGTCGGTGAGCGCAAGACCGCCAAGATCGCCGCGTTGGTCGAGGGTGCCAATCGCCGCCAGAGCAAGCGCGGCAACGCCTTTGTAATGGTCGACCTGTCCGACGAGAGCGGCCAGTTTGCCGCAAGTTCGTTCGATGACGATATCGTCGCTGCGATGCCCGAATGGGCCGCAACGTCGGCCTGTCTGCTGATCGAACTGGAATTCGACCGCGCCAGCGAGGATCAGGCCCCGCGCGCCACCATCCGCCGCGCGCGTCTGCTTGACGAGATCAAGGTGACGTTGCGTCACCGGGCGCGGATCGATATCGCGCGACCGGACGTCATCGCGCAGCTCGCCGTGCTTGTCGGGTCACCGGGCGGCGGGCAGGACGAGCTGATCGTGCGGCTGGTGATCGCTCCGGGGCGGTTCATGCCGGTGAAGCTTGGCAATCGCTTCTGTCTGGATACCCAGACCATCGATGCGATGCGCGCGCTTGACGGGATCGAGGTGCGCGACATCGAATCATTCGCGGTTCCCCGGCCTGAATTGCGGCTCGTCGGTTGACTTGAGCCGCCGTTCCGGCTTTCTGACCTGCTATCAATCGGCTAAGTCGGGCGCAGGAGAATAGTATGATCATTGGCGGTATGCAGGACTATGAACTTCGCGTCATGCGGCTGCTCGATCATGCCGAACGCGAGCACGGCAGCCGCGAAATCGTCAGCCGCTGGGCAGACGGTCACCAGAGCCGCACCCACTGGGCCGGGATTGCGCGCGATTCAAGGCGGCTGGCCAAGGCGCTCGAAAGGCTGGGGCTGATGCCCGGCGACCGCGTGGCAACGCTGGCGATGAACCACAGCCGCCATCTGGTCGCCTGGTACGGGACCATCGGCATGGGCGGGGTCATCCACACCATCAACCCGCGCCTGTTCGAAGAGCAGCTCGAATACATCGCCAACCACGCCGAAGCCAAGGTGCTGTGCTATGACGCGGCGTTCCAGCCGATCATCGACAAGATGAAGTCGCGCTGGACGACGATCGAGCATTACCTGTGCTTCGATCCGCCTGCCGGCTCCGACGTGCCGAGCTTCGAGGCGCTGCTCGACAGCAGTGATGCCGATTACGCCTGGTACGAGGGTCCCGAGCGCGATCCGTGCATGCTGTGCTATACCTCGGGGACCACCGGCAACCCCAAGGGCGTGTTGTACGAGCACCGCTCGACGGTGATTCACGCGATGGCCGAGATGCAACCTGCGGTATTCTCGCTCTCGCCGCAATCGGTGGCGCTGCCCGTCGTACCGATGTTCCACGCCGCAGCTTGGGGGCTGCCGTTTGCAGGGGCCGCAGCCGGGATCAAGTTCGTGTTCTCGGCGGTCAATGATCCGGCGGTGCTGTGCGATCTGATGAATACCGAAAAGGTAACCCATTCTGCAGGGGTGCCGACGGTGTGGCTGGCAATGTTCCAGCATATCGATTCGACCGGCAAGAAGCCCGAATATCTGCAAGTGGTCACCATCGGTGGCTCGGCTGCGCCGCGCGCGATGTGCGAGCGGATACTGAAGATGGGCGCGCGGATGAACCACGCCTGGGGGATGACCGAGACCTCGCCGATCGGCACCATGGGCGCACCATCGCCCGACTGGGACGATCTGGATTTCACCGCGCAGCTCGATCTGGTGACCAAGCAGGGGCGCGTGCCCTTTGGTGTCGAACTGCGGGTGGTCGATGAAAATGGCAACACACTGCCGCGCGACGGAGTGACCAGCGGGCGGCTGCAGATCAAGGGGCCGTGGATCATCAAACGCTATTTCAAGGCCGAGCAGGACGCGCTGACCGCCGATGGCTGGTTCGACACCGGCGATGTCTCGGTGATCCACCCCGATGGCGTGATGCAGATTACCGACCGCGCCAAGGACGTGATCAAATCGGGTGGCGAGTGGATCAGCTCGGTCGATCTGGAAAACGCCGCTGTCGGCATGGCCGAAGTCGCCGAAGCCGCCGCCATCGGCATGCCGCACCCCAAATGGGATGAGCGCCCGTTGCTGATCGTGGTGCCCAAGCCCGGCACCTCGCCGACCAAGCAGGCGATCCAGGATCATCTGGCAGAGCATGTCGCCAAATGGTGGCTGCCCGATGATATCGTGTTCGTCGACGAGCTTCCGCACACCGCAACGGGCAAGCTGCTCAAGACTGCGCTGCGCGAAAAGTTCAAGGACTATGTGCTGCCGACGATTTAGGGGGCGACGGTTTAGGGGGCGACGGTTTAGGTGGCGAGCGGCCCCATTAGCGGCCTTTCCCCAACGCCCCAGCGAGCGAAACCGTGCCGCTGCCCCTGCGCGCGGGCTTGGGCTGGTCGGGCGAGGGGGCCCAGCCGCTCAGATAGATGATCTCAAACCGTTCGGCGGTCTTGCCGTCGTCATCGGCGGCATCACCAAAGGCTTGCATCGCCGCCACCAACCCGGCCCGCCCGAGTGCCGGCGCACGAGAGGCGAGCACATTGGTCCAGCCGTGGCAGCGCAGGTCACAGATCAGCGCAGGCAGACTGGAATAGCGCACCGTCAGGCTGTCGCTGTCCGCCACCGGCATGGCAAAGCGCGTGCGCTGCAACAGGTCTCCGGCGGCACGGACATCGATCTGCGGGTGGATATGGGCTGCAACGCCAAGGCCGCGCGCCTCGTCTGCCGCCAGCATCGCCGACTTCAACCGGGATAGCGAGCCAGCGCCGATCATCGCGCCCAGAAACAGCCCATCGGGACGCAGCGCGCGGTTGATCTGGATCAACGCGCCGGGCAGATCATTCACGCTGTCGAGCGTTCCGATGGCGATGACCAGATCGAACGCGGGCTGGGCAAACGGCAAGGCGTCCTCATCGCAAACAACGTCCGCCCCGACAGGACCTGCCAGCGTCACCGCGATACCGCGCTGCGCCAGGTCGGCAAGCAAGGCGGCAGGCGCATGGCCGATGACCAGCGCATCGGCAAAGCTGCGTGTCACCCAGCGCAACCGCTCGCTGATCTCATCGGCCATATGCTCGGCCAGAAACGCACCATCATGGCGCGCCGCCAGCCGCTGCCCGCGCGCCATGGCGAGGCGGCGGCGCACCAGGGAAAACAGGATGCGGGGGACGCTGTCATCGGTCATCGCGGCCTTGTGCCGAGGACGGCGGCGCGCGACAAGGGGTTATGGAACTTGCCGCTGCCTTACGTCCCCTGGTCGATCTGGTGCTGCCACCGCGCTGCCCCGGCTGCGGCGGGCTGGTGCGCGATGACTTGCAATTCTGCGCGGACTGCTGGGGCAAGCTGCGCTTTATCAGCGATCCGGCGTGCACGGCTTGCGGCAAGCCCTTTGCGCAAGGCCGCGATGCCGATCTGGTCTGCGCCGAATGCCTCGCCCGCCCGCCGCTGCATGATGGCATCTGCGCGGCGGTGCTTTATGACGATCTGTCGCGCGCCATCGTGCTTCGGCTGAAACATGGCGGCAAGATCGGGCTGGCGCGGCTGGTGGCGCGGCATCTGGAACGGCATCTGCCGGTGGATGCCGACGATGCTGTTCTGGTGCCGGTGCCGCTGCACCGTTGGCGGCTGTGGCGGCGTGGCTTCAACCAGTCGATCCTGATCGCGCGGGCGCTGGGCAAGCCGCGCGGGCTGCCGGTCGAGACCGATGTGCTGCGCCGCATCCGCGCCACCCCGCCGCTCAAGGGCATGACCCGCAGGCAGCGCGCTGTCGCTGTGCGCGGGGTGTTTTCAGTTCCCGATCAACAGCGCGCGCGCATTGCGGGCAGGCATGTGCTGCTCGTCGATGATGTCTACACCACCGGCGCCACAGCCAACGCCTGTGTCAAGCTGCTCAAACGGGCAGGTGCTGCGCGGGTGACGATCTTTTGCTGGGCACGGGTGCTGCGCGAAGGCGATGAGGCCGATACGCGCTGAAGCCCGTCAACAGCAGTTGCTTTTTTGCAGCAATAGCCCAAATATGTGATCGAGGACGGTGCCATGGCCAAAATCGAAATCTACACCAAATTCAATTGCCCCTATTGCTATAGGGCCAAGTCACTGCTCAGCGACAAAGGGGCCGACTACGACGAGGTGGAAATCTCGATGGGAGGTGAACCGCGCGCCGAAATGATCCGTCGTACCGGAGGGCAGATGACGGTGCCGCAGATCTTTATCGATGGCGCGCATATCGGCGGATCGGACGATCTGGCCGCGCTCGACCGGGCAGGCAAGCTCGACCCCTTGCTGGGACTGTGA
This sequence comes from Sphingomonadales bacterium, assembly GCA_038209235.1. GTDB lineage: Bacteria > Pseudomonadota > Alphaproteobacteria > Sphingomonadales > Sphingomonadaceae > Blastomonas. The sequence goes on from JBBQXX010000023.1 coordinate 22,376, forward strand.
ATGGCTGAGGTACCGGTTTTGCGGAACAGCTTGCAGATTCAAATGCGGGCGGCCCACCCCCTGATATGAAAATCCGCTGACATGAAAGTCGCTTTACTCCAGATGACCGCAGGCTTCGACTCTGCCGCCAATGCTGCCGTGCTGACCAGGGCGGTGCACGATGCCAAGGCGGGCGGGGCCGCCATTCTGTTCACGCCTGAGATGTCCAACATGCTTGATCGCAATCGTGCGCGCGCGGCGCAGAATATCCGCAGCGAGGCTGACGACAGCGTGCTGGCAGCGATTCAAGATGCAGCCGCGCGCGCGAACATATGGGTCCAGCTGGGTTCGCTGGCGGTGAAAGGCGAGGGCGCAGCCGACAAATGGCGCAACCGTGCTTTCGTCATCGCGCCCGATGGCAGT
>JBBQXX010000024.1:0-22711 GCA_038209235.1 Sphingomonadales bacterium
GAAAGATCCAGCGAGGACGCGGCGGTGGATGCAGGTGTTTCGGCACCCGTTGGCGCGCTCTGGCTTCGGGGAGCAGGGGGCTGACTCCCAACCAATGGTTATGACCGGCGCTACGTTTTGCCTTTGGGTTCCTCATCAACCCCGGCGATGATAATATCAGTACGAAAGGCACGATGACGAGGGTATTTGCGTGGTTTCAGTCGTCACCGGGCAGAAACTGCGGATGCGTTTGGTCGGAAATCTGATACCCTGTTCGTAATGACTAACAGGCCGCACTGGTGGTCCGATTGTGACATTTGCATCTGATTCATGCCAAGGTGGGGGTAAATATCCAGATCATAAAATCCACTATAATCATATGTTTGCCAGTGGTATTCGAAGATTCCGACTTTGATCTGCAACCTGCCTTGAAACAGATGCGAACAGCGGAATCGGATCGACTGACATTTTGATGCCTATGTTATCGTAGCAAATTCAAGCGGAGAGATGACAATTGTCTGAAGCCTTTGAAGCCGTCCGCCAGCTAATCTACAGCTATTGCCGGGGCATTGATCGCCGCGATGCCGACATCATCGGCGGCGCTTTCTGGCCGGATGCAAATATCACGCTGGGAAGCATTTATCATGGCCCTCCGGCAGGTTTTGTTGAAGTTGCCATGGGATTTATGGGTATGTTTGCCGCCACGCGCCACGATGTCGGCAATATGGTGATGTCGCACGCCGACGACGGGATCGGGTTTGAGGCCTATGTGCAGGCCTGGCACTGGCAGGACGCCGCAGGTAAGCAACTTGTCGTCCTTGGCCGCTACGTTGGACGTGCAACGCAGCGCAATGGCCATTGGCGGATCATGGAACAAAGCGAACTGATGGATTGGGGCGAGGAGCGATCGGTCGATGCCGCCTGGTTTGTCGCGAATGCCGAGTTGGAAAAGGGCAGGCGCGACCGCGAAGATGCCAGCTATCGCTGGCTGGTTGCCCCTCCACAATAGGCTCACGGCAAGCTAATCGCCCCGGAACCAGATGATTTGTCTGGCCGAAAGTCTGAAGGTTTTAACCTCTCGCAGCTGTGCTCCGCCCAGCCGGGCTAGACGCTACAGAGGGTATTGCTGCGTGGGAACCGTCTTTCCTGGATTCATGATGCTGTGTGGATCGAGCGCGGCCTTCACCGCTTGCATCACGGCTATCGCGCCCGTGCCGTGTTCCGAAACCAAGGCACCAAGCTTGTGTAAGCCAATGCCATGCTCGCCAGTGCAGGTGCCGCCCATGCGGATGGCGCGGGCTGAAACACTTTCGGCCAGTTGGTCGGCACGGGCGCGCTCACCGGCGTCATCAGGATCGAACAGCACCAGCATGTGGAAATTGCCATCGCCGACATGGCCAACGATCGGGGTTACCAACCCCAGGCTTTCTGCCTCGGCGTGGCTTTCAGCGATGCATTCAGCCAGGCGGCTGATAGGGACGCACGCATCGGTGGTGAAACTATCCTTGCCCGGTTCCAGCCCGCGCGCCGCATGATAGGCGTCATGCCGCGCTCGCCACATCGTGTTGCGGTCCTCGGTGGAGTGCGCGAACGCAAAAGCACTGCCACCAAAGCTATCGGTCAGCTCGCGGACGATTTCGATTTGCTCGGCGACACTGGCAGGGCTGCCATGGAATTCGAGAAATAGTGTTGGCGCAGCAGCAAGACCTGCCAGCTTTGACCACGCGATGCAGGCTCCCATCTGGACCGCATCAAGCAGCTCAATCCGCGCCATGGGAACGCCCATCTGCATGATCGCCATCACCGCTTCGACTGCGGCGGAAAGTGTCTTGAACTGCACCTGTGCTGCAGAAATCGTTTCGGGAATGCCAAACAGGCGCAGTTGAAGTTCGGTGATGATCCCGAGTGTGCCTTCGCTGCCGATGTAAAGCCGCGTCAGATCATAGCCCGCCGACGATTTGCGCGCCCGACCGCCGGTGTGGATGATCTTGCCCTGCGGCGTTACCACCGTCAGTCCCAATGTGACCTCGCGCATCGTGCCATAGCGCACGGCATTGGTGCCACTGGCGCGCGTCGCCGCCATGCCGCCGAGGCTGGCATTGGCACCGGGATCGAGCGGGAAGAACAGCCCTTCGGCGCGAATGGCGTGGTTGAGCGCTTCGCGGGTGACGCCAGCTTCGACGCGAACGTCAAGATCGCCGGGGTTTACGGCAAGAACCTTGTCCATCAACGACATGTCTATTGAAATGCCGCCGTTCAGTGCGTGCAACTGCCCCTCGAGCGAGGTGCCGGTGCCAAACGGGATAACCGCCACGCGAGCCTCGTTGCAACGCGCAAGGATCGCCGCGACTTCCTCGTTCGTTTCGGGAAATACGACAGCGTTCGGCGAATGAAGGTCGCGCAATCCTTCGCCGCGGCCATGGGCTTCACAAATTGCCGCTGCCGTCGTGAGCCGCGGGCCGAACTGCGCCGCAAGCCCCTCCACAACGCTGGTAGTCGCCGCCGCCATAGCCGGGGTCACTGCATTCATCGGCACCGCTCCATAAACGCGAAATACCGCCTCATACCGCCTCAACCATGTTGCGGCGCGGATCAATCACCCTCAACACACCGTCAATTCCCGGCATGTTGAATCCCTTATATCCATCGTTTCGCTCAAGATTCTCAAGATGTGCGGCGATCGCGCCATTCAACCGAAAATCCTCAGCCTCCTGGGGGCTGAGATGTCCACCCGCCTCCAGTGTATCAAGCCGCCGTGGTTCGACCGCTGCCCAGTCGCCCTCCGTCAGTTCCTGATAGAGGAAGGCAAAGTTCGAAAACGGTGCCATCGTTTTTTGCCCTTCGCCATGCAGCACCGCGCGCAGGGCTACATTGTCGTACATGCCAGCGACATGGTTCAGGCCACCCTCAAGGATCGATTCGCCATGCATCACTGAAATAATGCCGGCACGGCGATGTTTGTCCAGTGGCGGCAATGGACGGTGAGCAAAATCGATATCGATTTCCTCAGGTGCCAGATCGACATCTGCAAAGATCGTGCTGCGCAGTGCTCGCTGCTCCAGGATTTGCGAGCCCCAGCCCGCCAAAGCGCCAGCGTAAAGCATTTCGCGAAGTTCATAACCAAGCTTCTGGAGAATGCGGACCGTTCCGGCGAAATGCTCGCGCGAGCCATCGTAGGTGTGATGGTCGATGTTTGACCAGCCGATACCAGACGCGTCCTGTCGCGCCTTTTGGCGGGCACCGGCCGGGCAGCGACTCATCCAATATTCGCGCTCGGCCCGAAGCCACAAATCGCAGGCGCGGTGTTGGCCGACATCGGCAACTGCCGCATCGACAAGCGCCTCTGTATGCATCAATCCCGCTGTGACGCTGTCGAAATGTCGCCGCCGTGTGCGAAAAATCTGCTGATGCAGCCGCCCTGCACGGATTGATGAATCATTGATGTCCTCGACGACGTAACCAATTGCACCATTGCGCTCGACAACAGCAAACTCGACACCCTCACCGACAAAAGCGACTGCTTGGCGCAGTGGTGCAAAAGCCAACCCGGTGATTTCGGCAGCAATACCGGTCACCGCGAGAAAGCGATCGATCGATTCGACGCGGAAGGCAATTCGCTTTACCCCGTTGGTTGCCAGAACCCCCGGAAAAAAACCATTTCGGTTCTCAAAAACCCCATCGCTTTCCTTTTCCCAGCCCGCATCGATCGCCGCTGCGACCATCGTCAGGTCGCCTGCTACGTGATCTACGATATCGCGCAGACGAACACCGCAGTTTTGCCGCAAGGCCTCTGCGTAGCGCCCGGCATCAGGGCATTGGGTCAGCGCTTCGGCAAGCACTGTGTGTAGCCAATTTTCTGCCTGCGGCTGCACTTGCCACGGCTGTTTGCGTTCCACCATTATTTTTTGCCTCTCAATGTTATGCCCTAAGTTACCGCTCGATGGACGTCGAATCTTGTTGCCTATCCGCAAATTTCGTGCCGATACTGGCACAATGGACCCTCAGCTTGTTATCCTGATAAGTGGCTTGTTCGAGCATCAGGCGGACAGCCCGTTCTTCATAAAGGATCGCACGCTTGCCTATGTCGCCTCTAACCCGGCCATGGCGCGGCTGTGCGGCGCGCGCAATCCGACCGCGATGCTGGGCAAGCGGGCCGCAGCGTTCTTTCCGCGCACCGAAGCATGTCGTTATGAAGCCCTCGACCTTGCGGTGATTGATCGCGGGCTGCCGGTTATCGACCGGTTCGATCTTGCTTCTGGACATGGCGCGCCGGCTTGGTTGCTATTTTCCCGGTTGCCGGTGCGTGACGACACCAACGCCATCGTTGGTGTTGCGGCCAGCGCGCGACGCCTTGCTGATGCTGCAGGCGATCAAATTGCGTTTCCGCGGCTGGCAATGGCAGTGGCGTGCCTGGAATCGCGGCTCGATCAACCCCTTAATCTTAAAACATTGGCGAGCGAGATTGGAATTTCCCTTTCGCAGCTTGAACGTGATTTTACCGCCGCCTTCGGAATGCCGCCGCAGCGGTTTGTCCACAAGCTTAGAATTGAGCGAGCGCTTGCGTTACTCGCAGGCCCGACGCCGGTGGCCGAAATTGCACTTGCTTGCGGCTATACCGACCAGAGCGCCTTCACCCGGCGCTTTGGGCGAGTGACAGGAACGACCCCGTCGGCCTATCGTCGTCGGCTGAAGGCGGAGGAATTGCTTTGATTGATACTCACGAAATTGGCGAGCTCGCAGATAGCCTGGCAGCCGCCCGGCAAACGGGCAGGTTAGTTGATGGGTTTCCTGCGATCGACCTTGCCACCGGCTATCGGATTGCTGCTGCGATGGCACCCAGGCTGGGGCCGGTGCGTGGCTGGAAGATCGGCGCAACCAGCGCAGGAGCGATGAACTTTCTCAAGATTGCAGCACCTATTCACGGTCGCTTGTTTGCGCTGTGGCAAGATTGTGAAACGATTGATTTGCCCGGGTCACGCGCGATCGAGATCGAGCCGGAGATCCTGTTTATACTTGGCGATGACCTGACGCCAGTTGCTGCCGCTTTTGGTGTGGAGCTTAATCGGCCCAGTTTTGCCGATCCTTTCGGTCTGGGTGTCGGTGCCATCGTTGCCGACAACGCCGCCAGCCTGGGCGTTTTGATGGGACCGATGCTGGACCTTGCCGATCTTGCCAATCCGGCCGAGTTGGTTGCCAGCCTTATGGTTGATGGTGCAACTTTAGCTACCGGGAGCGCCGATACGGTTCTGGACAATCCGCGCCATGCCTTCGATGCACTTCGCGAGCAGCTTGGCGGGGATGTCCGCGGGCTTCGGCCAGGTGATGTCATCGCCACTGGCGCGATGTGCCGATCGGTTCAAATCGGGCGTGGCCAGACGCTTGCGATTGATGCTGGCCGCTGGGGTCGGGCGACTATGAAACTGGCGGCCTGAAATTTAGTTATGCCGCTATGCGGTGAAGGACTTTCCTGCCGGGTGCCTAGTCGCGGGACAAGCGGGTAACAGACTTGCTGGGGCTAGTGCATGCTGAACGACCGAATCGAAGGACGCTGGATTGACACTTTTGTCGCAGCGCTGGTGCTATGCGAACTGCCATCGGGGGCGACCGTGGCGATCCTTTCCGAAAGCCAATCCCGCAGCATCAACGTCCATTTGGCGGAGCTCGCGGCGTTGCGGCTGGGGCTGGTGCCATTTCACATCACCATCCCAACGCCGCGCCAGAGTGCTGGCGTGGCAATCCGCTCGACCGGCTCGTCGAACGCCATTCAGGCGATTCGCCCGGTGATCGAAGCGTTGAAGGCAGCGACAATAATCTTGGACCTGACCGTCGAAGGCCTGATGCATAGCGATGAAACGCCTGAAATTCTCGGCGCTGGCGGACGCATCCTTTATATTTCCAACGAGCACCCCGAGCTGCTTGAACGGCTCGCGCCGGATGCCGGGCTAATTCCGCGTGTGCAGCGCGGCCGGGCGGCGATGCAGGCCGCAAGCACCATGCATGTCAGCAGCGACGCCGGCACTGATCTATCGATCAGTCTGGTCGGCGCGCGGATCGGCGGCAATTTGGGGGCGGTGCCGTCGCCATCAATGCTGGCCACCTGGCCCGGTGGGATTTGCAGCTGCTTCCCCGCACTGGGCAGCGTCAACGGCACGCTGGTGCTCGACGTTGGCGATATCAACATCACCTTCAAACGCTATCTGGAACGTCCGATCACGCTCAGGATCGAAAAGGATTATGTCGTCGCTGTAGAGGGTGATGGCCTCGATGCCGAGCTGATGCGCAGCTATTTTTCGGCCTGGGGTGATCGCGATGCTTATGGCACCAGCCATGTCGGTTGGGGGATGAACCATAATGCCCGCTGGGACTCGATGATGATGTACGACAAGGGCGATATCAACGGCATCGAAATGCGCGCCTTTGCCGGTAATTTCCTGTTTTCGACGGGTGCCAATCCTTTCGCCAACCGCCAGACGCTCGGCCATTTCGACCTGCCGATCCGGCGCTGCACGATAACGCTTGATGGCACGCCGGTGGTCATCGAAGGCAAGTTGGTTGACGCGTTGGCATGATGATCGCCGGGCCGCCTGACATTGCGGTTGATTTTGCAGGCACTGGCCCGCTGTTGATCTTCCTGCACGGCGTTGGCGGCAATCGTCACAACTGGTCAGATCAAATCGCGCATTTCAGTGCGCGGTTTACCGTCGTCGCCTGGGATGCGCGCGGTTACGGCGATAGCGATGATGCGCCGGAACGCGAGTTTACTGATTTTGCTGACGATCTGACGCGCGTTATCTTTCACTTTGGCGGGCCAGCGCATCTTGTTGGGTTGAGCATGGGTGGCCGGATTGCGCTTGATTGCTGGCGACGATACCCGGCGCTGGTCGCCAGCCTGACGCTTGCCGACACCAGCGCCGGGGCACCCCCCGACGCAGACCGGATTGCTGCGTTTCTGGCGCTACGGCGCAAACCTTTACTGGAAGAGGGCAAGACCCCGGCTGATATCGCGCCGGGCATTGTCGCCAGCATCGCCGGGCCAGCGATCTCGCCGGAAGCGCATGCCCGGCTGATCGCCAGCCATGCGGCATTGCGCACCCACAGCTATCTCGACACATTGGCGGCGGTGACGCGCTTTGCAGACTTCCCCGCCTTTGAGACGATCGACATACCGGCGCTGGTCATCGTCGGCGAGCATGATCGTATCGCGCCGGTTGAGCACGCCCGGGTAATGGCCGCTGCCATTCCCGGCGCCCGGCTGGAGATCATTCCCGGCGCGGGTCACGTGTCGAACATCGAAGACCCCGATGCATTCAACGCTGCACTGGACCGATTCTTGTGAACAGTCAGATTCACCTCATTCGTTACCCGGACGGCATGCCGACGCCGGGTGACTTTGTCGAGGTCGCTGCGCCGATGCCGGTGGCTGGTGCGGGTGAGATTCTGGTTCGTGTTGCCGCGCTCGGCCTCGATCCGTTTCCGCGTTTGCGGATGCGCGCCGACAGCCGGGTTGGGCCGCCAGTGCCGCTCAACCAAGTCGTCGAAGGGCGCGGGGTTGGCATCGTGATTGCTTCAAACCATGACGATTTCAGCATAGGCGATGGCGTCGCTGCCGATACCGGCTGGCAGGACTATTGTGCTGTGCCAGGAGCCGACGCGCAAAAGCTTGATCTGGAGCTGGGACCGATTGAGCGGCATTTGTCGACACTGGGTCCATCGGGGCTCACCGCGTTTTTCGCCGTCGAACGGGTCGCACCCCAGCCGGGCGAAACTATGGTAATCGCACCTGCCGCTGGTTCAGTCGGGGTGTTGGCAGGGCAATTGGCGAGAGAAGCTGGGGCCCGTGTGATCGGCTTGGTCGCCAGCCAGGCGCAGGCTGACTTTCTGGTGGAAGCGCTGGGTTTTGATGCCGCGTTCACCAGCGTCGATCAGCTCGCCGAGCCGGTTGATTGTTTCATCGATGGCGTTGGCGGTGCGCTTCATGATGCGGTTGTCGGCAAGCTCGCCCTACGCGCGCGCGTTCTGCTGCTCGGCTTTATCGCAGCCTATAATCAGGCCGCACCGCCAACCTATGGCACCGCGCTGCCGATCCTGTTCAAGCGGGCGACGGTTTGCGGCTTCCTGCTCGCCGATCACACGGCAGATTTCGGTCACGCCCGCGCGGCCATCGCTGCTGCGCTTGCCGCTGGTACACTTAGCCCGGTCGAGGCCATCCATCATGGCCTGACGTCGACGCCTGCAGCCTTTGCCGGTTTGTTTGGCGAGCCATTGCCGGGCAAGCAAATCGTTCGCCTTGATGCAGCCTGACTGAAGTTTTGAATCGAATGTGGGAGAGTTGATGATGCACACCGAATTGCCCGCTATGATGCGCGCTGCCCAGTTATCCGGCTATGGACCGCCTGAGATGGTGGCAATTGCCGATGTCGCGCTGCCGGCAATGGCCCCGCATAACGAGGTGATGATCAAGGTCGAGGCGGCAGGGCTGAACCCCTTTGAGGCAAAGCTGCGCCGCGGCTGGCTGGGCGGATTGTTCCCGCTGGCGTTTCCGCATGTGCTGGGCTGCGATGTTGCAGGCACAATCATTGCCAAGGGCTTCGATGTCTCGGAGTTCGAGATCGGTGACCGCGTCTATGGCCTGATCGATGTGATGCGGTCGGGCAGCTACGCCGAATATGTCGCCGTGCCATCCTATCTGGTGCGCAAGATGCCGGCCAATCTCTCGTTTGAAGAGGGCGCCGCTGTTCCGATGGCGGCGTGCACCGCCTGGTATGGCTTGGTTACCCTCGCCGATGTCAAACCGGGCCAGCGCGTCATGGTGCAGGCAGGTTCAGGCGGGGTCGGCAGTTTTGCAATCCAGGTTGCCAAGGCGCACGGGGCCTGGGTGGCAACTACCGCGAGTGCTGCCAATCACGATTTCGTCAAGGCGCTCGGTGCTGATCAGGTCATCGACTATCAGACCGCAGATTTTCGCAATGAGGTCAGCGATATCGATATCGTCCTTGACGTCATTGGCGGCGAAACCGGCCAACACAGTTATCAGGTGTTGAAGCCCGGTGGCACGCTGCTGGTCGTGTTGCGCGGCGACGGCGTTGAGATGGCCAATCGCGACGCGAACATGGCAAAATATGGCGTCACCACAAAGATAGTCGCGTTCAGCGCTCAGCCGGAAATCCTTGACCATCTGCGTCCGCTGATTGAGGCCGGGTCCATCCGCGTTCCGCTGGAGAGTGTCACGCCGCTGGCTGATATCGTTGCGGCACATGCCAGGCTGGATGCCGGCCATGCCCGCGGCAAAGCCGTGTTGAAGGTCGGCGCATGATCGGCTTTGAACTCACCCCCGAACAAGTGATGCTGCAGCAGACGGCACGCGATTTTGCGCAGAAGGAAATCGCGCCGCTTGTGGCGCGTACGCGCCAAACACCGGTCGGCGACTCACCGTGGCCGCATGTCCGCCCGCACTTCGAAGTCGGGGCGGCGCTGGGGCTCACCAAGATATTCGTGCCCGCTGAGCTGGGCGGCATGGGCGGTTCGTGTATGGATGCCGTTATCATTCTGGAGGAACTGGGTGCTGCCGATGTTGGTATTGCATCCGACTATTTCTCGCTGACCGCGACAATGCCGCTCCTCATGCAAAGGGCAGGGCCAGCGGGGCAAGGGCCATTGGCGGCCTTTGCGGCAGCCCCGGCGATGGTGTTGGCAGGGGCCCAGAGCGAACCCAATGTCGCAGGTTCAGAACTCCTGATGGCTGGGCCTGATCCGGCCTATGGACCAAAGCTGGCAGCGCGGCGGCAGGGCGATGGCTGGTGCCTTTCCGGGCAGAAATCCGCTTTTGTCACCAATGCTGGTGTTGCCGACGCGTACTGCATCATCGCACGCACCGATCCTGCCAAGCCACTGATCGAGGGGTTGAGCCTGTTCTGGGTGCCGGCCGATACGCCCGGCTTGCGCGTTGGCGGCAAAACACCTTTGATTGGCTGGCCGCTGACCAGCCATGCAGAGCTTTATTTTGATGATGTTGCCCTGCCGGGCGATGCACTGCTGAGTCCCGAAGGCGGCGCTGCAATGCTGTTTGCGATGGTCCCCGAGATGCCCGTCTGCCTCGCTGCGACGTTTGTCGGGCTCGCCCGAGCCGCGAGTGATTACGCAATGGCTTATGCCAAGCAGCGGCACAGTATGGGCAAGCCGATTGCCAACCATCAGGCGGTTGCGCTCAAGCTTGCTGAAATGGCGGTCGAGGTACACGCGGCCCGGTTGCTCGTTTGGGATGCTGCTGCGGCTTGCGCTACCGATCCAATGGCCGCAGCGATGTTCAAGGGCCCGGCGGCAAAAGCCAAGGCCGTCGATGCGGCGATTCGCAATGCCCAGCTGTGCGTCGAAATACTGGGCGGCTATGGCGTTACCAGCGAATATGAAGCAGGTCGGTTTCTCAACGATGCATGGGTGGGCTATTCGTGCGACTTTACCCGCGATGTCTTGATGCTCGGTATCGCAGCCGGGCTATAATCGCTCGGCTGCCAGTTCCTGTCCCGTAGCTCGCAACACCTGGACAAGCTCAGCTACCGGCGCCTTGAGAAGCGCGCGTTCGCGGAAGGACATGCTGATATCAGGGGTGAGGCGCGGTGCGGCGATTGGCAATGGCACCAGCCCGTCGGTCTCATGCTCAATCAGTTGACTGGGCAGGAAGCTGAGATAATCGCCGCGCTGCATCAGGGATTTGAGATAGGTCGCCGACGTGCTCGTTACCATGGGATGCGGCGGCGATAGCCCCTGGTCAACGAACAACGTATCGAAATGCTGACGCCATTTTTGCGTTCCCGGCGGCAATGCCCATTGATAGTCGAGCAGCGTCTGCAGGGGGACCGTATCGAGCAATTGAGCGAGCGGATGGCTCGCACGGGCAAACACCTCAAGCGTATCGACGATAATCAGTTCGGTGGAAAAATCCGGGTCGGCGAGCTTTGGCCAGGCGCCGATCGCGACATCGATCTGGCCACGGCGTAATTGCGGTACCAGATCATCAACCAGCCCCTCTACCACAGACAACTCGATGCCGGGGTGGAGACGCTGCAACGAAATAGTCGCCAGCGGCATCAGGTTGCGTGCAACACTGGGGCCAATGCCAGCGACAACATGACCCTTGGCCTTGCCGCGCAATGCGCCGATTGCGGCTTCCGCCTGGCGCAGCTGTGCCTCGATACCCTTGGCATGCATAGCGAGCGTATCGCCGAACACTGTGGGCACCACCCCCATCGGAGTACGATCAAACAGGCGAACGCCCAACTCGTCCTCCAGGCTGCGCAGGCTTTTTGATAGCGCTGGTTGCGTGAGCAACATTTTGTCGGCTGCCTGGCCGATACTCCCCAATTCATAGACTGCCAGGAACTGCCGCAGCCGTCGCGATTCGATCATCGGTGGCGCCTTTTCAGATTTATCTTAAGCCTTCTCTTTGCCTATCGGTATTGTAAACATGGGAAGCCATAACAACAAGTCGCTGCGGGCGTCCGTCTTTCTATGGCCAGACGATGCCTGAAATCGGTGCAGATGGGGAATGAAACTCGCCACCTATGCTTTTGACGATGGCGTGCGCATCGGGATCGTCGATGACGGTTCAATTGTCGATTCCGGGCTTGCTGAGCCTTTGATGGATATGATCGATGCGCCCGGGCTGGAGCGTCTTTCGGCAGCTGCGGCCAAAGGCGAACATAAGCCGTTTGCCCCGGAGCGGTTATTGGCTCCGATCCCGCATCCGCCGCTTTTTCTGGGGGTGGGGCTCAATTACCGCGACCATGCCAAAGAGGTTGGACGAGATCTGGAAACGACATCAGCGGTATTTTCTAAACCATCAAACAGTGTGGCAGCGCCCTTTGCCGACGTGGCGAGCCATCACACCAGTTTTGATTACGAAGGCGAACTAGGCGTGGTCATCGGTCATCGCTGTTACCGTGCAACGGCCGCTGCGGCAGCCGGTTATATCGCGGGTTATGTCATCGTAAATGATTTGTCGGTGCGAGAATTGCTAAACCCCCACAGCCTGATCCTGGGCAAGGGTGGTGTCGGCCATGCCCCCTTTGGCCCCTGGCTCACAACAGCCGACGAGATCGCCGATCCGCACGCGCTCTCCATCCTGACATCGGTATCGGGCGAGGTTCGCCAGTCGTCGAACACGCACGAGATGCATCGCAACCTCTGGCAGCTTATTGCCTGGCTGTCGCAGTCGCTGGCCCTTGAACCGGGCACAATCGTCGCGACGGGATCCCCCGGTGGCACAGGGGCAAGCTTTGAACCGCCGCGCTGGCTCGTGCCTGGCGATGTTGTGCGTGTCGAAATTGCCGGGCTGGGTGCCATTGAAAATCGCGTGGTGGCACCGTGAACGACTATTACGTGTCGCAACACTTGCCAGAGGCCGCCGATCTGCCAGAGTTCCTTTTCGACCTGGCAGGGCTTGACTATCCCGACCGTCTCAACGCGGCGGTCGAACTTGTCGACACCGCAGTGGCGGCGGGTGATGGAGCACGGATCGCGATCCGCACCAGCGCTGACGGGGCGATCAGCTATGCCGATTTGAAGGATCGCTCGGACCGCATTGCCCGGTTGCTGGTCGAGGGCGAAAGACTGGTGCCGGGCAATCGCGTCCTGCTGTTCGGCGCGAATGGCATTATGCTGACTGCGGCATGGCTGGGAATACTGAAGGCAGGCGGCGTCGCTGTCGCAGCCATGCCGATCCTGCGGTCAGAGGAAATAGCAGCCATTGTCGCCAAAGCGGCGATCAGCCATGCGATTGTCGATGCGCGCTGCCGTCCCGCCTTTCTGGGCGCTACCCTTCCGACGATCAAATCTGCGCTGGTGTTCGATGGCGACGATGGCAGTGGCGCGATGGAAGCGCTGATGGCAACGATGGCACCCGACTTTGTAGCAGTCAAAACCGGCCGCGATGATCCGGCGCTCATCGCCTTCACATCAGGAACATCCGGAGTACCCAAGGGCACTGTACAGTTCCACCGCGACATCCTTGCCGTCGCCGATTGTTTTGCAGCGCACATTCTCGCACCGCAGCCAGGCGAAGTTTGGTGTGGTACGCCACCGATCGCATTTACCTTCGGGTTAGGTGCGCTGGTGATCTTTCCGCTGCGCTTTCGCGGGACAGCACTGACCCTTGCCGAAGCATCACCCGCAGCGCTGGTCGCTGCGATTTCGCAGCACAAGGTCAATTTGTTGTTCACAGCACCAACCGCTTACAAGGCTTTGCTGGCGGCGGGCTTTGACCGGGCTGCCTTTGCAACGCTGCGTCACTGTGTTTCGGCAGGCGAGTATCTACCTGAAGCGACCTGGCATGCATGGCACGCCGCCACTGGTTTGGCGCTTGTCGATGGGATTGGGGCCACAGAGATGATGCATATATTCATTTCGGCATCGGGCGACGCGATCCGGCCCGGTGCCACCGGTCGCGTCGTACCAGGTTATCAGGCCTGCGTGCTTGATGAGTCCGACAAACCGTTAACAGAGGGCGTCGGTCGGCTGGCCGTGAAGGGACCGACCGGCTGTCGCTATCTCGATGATCCGCGCCAGCAAAGCTATGTCATCAACGGGTGGAATGTAACGGGCGACAGCTACGCGCTCGATAGCGACGGCTATTTTTGGTATCTTGCCCGCGCCGACGACATGATCGTCTCATCTGGCTACAATATCGCGCCGCCGGAAGTTGAATCGGCGCTGCTCACCCACCCGGCTGTCGGCGAATGCGCCGTCATCGGCGTCCCGGATGCTGATCGCGGAATGGTCGTCAAGGCTGTGGTGGTCCCGGTGCCGGGCCAAGTTGCCAATGGGGCTTTGGCAAAGGCGCTGCAGGACCACGTCAAGGCCGTCATCGCCCCCTATAAATACCCCCGCCTGATCGCTTTCGCCGACAGCCTGCCGCGCACCGCAACTGGCAAGCTGCAGCGTCACCGGCTGCGTGATTAAACTTTAAAAAGAAGGACTTTTGCCATGATTTCAATGCTGCGCGCGACCAATTGGGTGGCGCTATCCTTGGCAATGACGCTAGCCCAACCGGCCTTGGCGGAGGATCTTGTCGTCCGCATCGATAGCCTCAAGTCGCAAAAGGGCCAGGTCATTGCATGCATCTGGCTGGCGGCCGACAAATTTCCTAACTGTGAAAGCGGAAAACCGGTTGCCCGCCAATCGGTTGCCGCCAATGCGCGGTCAGTGACGATTGTTTTCAAGGACATCCCTTCCGGGCCGATCGCCGTATCGGGTGCGCATGACGAAAACGCCAATGGCCGTGTCGATACGAACTTCATCGGATTGCCGCTCGAAGGCGTGGCGTTGTCTAACAATCCTAAAATGGCCTTTGGTCCACCCCGGTTCAAGGCCTCGATCATGACGCCGCGAGCCGGGAAACCGGTCGTCTTGCGGATGATTTATCCCTGAGACAAAACCCGAAAGAATGCCCTGCGCCACTGTTTTCGTAACCGTGTAGCGCCCGCTGTCATGCGATGAAATTCAATGACGCAGGGCGGACTTCAAAGCAGCCCGAAAAGGAGAGCGAATGATCGTCGTTACCGGACCCAATGGCAATGTCGGCACCGAGCTGGTTAAAATGCTCGTCGGTCAAACAGAGCTTGCGTTCCGCATCGCTGCGCATTCGCCCGACAAGATCGCGCAACTGTATGGGCCTGATGCGCCCTTTGTGAAGTTCGATTATAGCGATCGCGCTACTTGGGCGCCGTTGCTGGCCGGGGCAACGGTTCTGTTCCTTTTGTTCCCTTTGCCGCATCCGCGCACCGCGCGTGAATGGATGGTGCCCTTTGTCAAGGCCGCCGCCGACGCTGGTATCCGGCACATCGTTTATCTGTCGGTTCCCGGTGCCGACAAAATTCCTGCGGTGCCACACCATGCCGTGGAAAAGGCAATCGTTGCAAGCGGTGTGCCGCATACCATTTTGCGCGCCGGCTTCTTTGCTCAGAATCTGTGCCGCGACATCACGACCCACGCCGTCGATATCGCCGCGCACAACGAAATCTATGTCCCGGCTGGTGCTGGACGCACGACCTTTGTCGATTCCCGCGATGTGGCTGAAGTCGCAGTAAATATCATGGCTGACCCTGCCCTCCATGCAGGCCATTCCTATGTCTTAACAGGGCCAGAGGCGCTCGATTATTCAGAGGTGGCTGCGCTTTTCACCACCGAGCTTGGCCGGCCAATCCGCTACGCCCGGCCATCGATACCAGCATTCTGGTGGCGTGTCGGGCGGCGTGTAACCTGGGACACGCTGTTCTTCATGACCGTTGTCTACACGCTGACGCGCTTTGGTAAAAACGCTCCGACGACCGACACGCTGCAGCAGCTGCTGGGGCGACCAGCCCGTTCAATGGCGCAGTTTATCCACGATTACCGTGATCGCTTCAGTGGCACTGCCGCTGCAACCGCGATCAAAGTCAAAACACCAGGCGTAATGAAGCGGACGTCCTGATCCATTCCGTCGTTGGGGGGACCGTCGGCGGCCTATTATAGGGGGAAGAAAATGAATAATACTGCTAAACTTCTGATTACGCTGCTCATGGTTAGCACTGCGCCGGCAGCATTTGCGTCCGAAGCACAGCCGAACGCCGAATCGAACGACAACCAGCCGGATATCATTATCGTCACGGCCCAACGTCGTGAGCAAAACCTGCAGGATGTTCCGGTATCGATTACGGCCATTTCTGCTGAGACACTCAGGTCGCGTAGCACTCGCGACGTTTCTGAAGCGATAGCATTTGCCCCCAATGTCGC
The DNA here is from genome assembly GCA_038209235.1 of Sphingomonadales bacterium. Classification (GTDB taxonomy): domain Bacteria; phylum Pseudomonadota; class Alphaproteobacteria; order Sphingomonadales; family Sphingomonadaceae; genus Blastomonas. The sequence goes on from JBBQXX010000024.1 coordinate 15,745, forward strand.
AGTCACTGCCGGGCCTAATGGCGGCGATGACGGCGGCTTTTTCATCCGTGGCGTTGGCCAGTTGGACAATTCAATCGCGGTTGATCCAGGTGTTGGTGTCTATGTCGATGACATTTACATCGCGCGCTTGCAGGCGGCATCTGTCAACGTGCTGGATCTCGAAAGGCTGGAGGTACTGCGCGGTCCACAGGGCACATTGTTCGGTCGCAATACTATTGGTGGGGCGATTAGCCTCATTACCGCTCAGCCTGATTTCGATAAAATATCGGTCGCGGCAATCGGCACCTATGGATCGCGTGAACGCGCGGATTTTTCAGCTGCGGTTAACGTGCCGATATCGGACGTGCTGGCTGTCCGGGCGACGGGCTTTACCCGCAACCAGCGCGGCTGGGGCAGGAACGTCTTCACCGGCGACAGCTTTGGCAACATCAACGATATTGGTGGTCGTCTGAAGCTGCGTTTTGAACCGCTTGATACCTTTAGCGTTACCCTGGCGGGGGATTATCTTCGTGGCCGCGGCTCGCCATCGCATCAGATTCTGCTCGGCGTCAATCCCAATGCCGGCATCAGGGTGCCACGGCCACCGGCTTTTGGCGGCCCGTTTTTCCGTCCCGGTGTTTCGCCAACCGGCGTGCCGTTCCCGGTGGGTCTCGGTAATGATCGCTCCCCCAATCGCCGCCTTAATTTCGCGTCAGTACCGGCGCGCAACGACGTGGATACCGGAGGTGTCTCGCTCAATATCACTGGAGATATGGGCGGTATCACGCTGAAATCGATCACTGGCTGGCGCCGCTACAATGAAACAACGTTTAACGATTTTGACGCCACCGGCTTTGTCCTTTACGATAATTCTAGTGTCCTGAGGCAGCAGCAGATCAGCCAGGAAGTACAATTTTCGGGCCGGATCGGCAGTCGCATCGAATTTCTGGGTGGGCTCTATTACTTTGGCGAAGATGCCAGCAATCTTGTTGAACTTTGTACCGGCACCAATCAGCCCCGCCTGGTGAACCGCTGTATCAGAAGCCGCAACAATATTGCGCTCGATGTTGAAAGTTTTGCCGCCTTTGGGCAGGCAAGCTGGGATATTACCGATCGGCTCAATCTGTTTGCAGGCTTACGCTGGACGACAGAAACCAAGACTCAGCAGAATCGCTCGGTGCTTGATAATACAGATCGTATCCTGAGCGTTTTGCCGCCTCCGCCCATGGGCGGGATCCCGGCGCCGGGCAGAACATTTGTGGCGTTGCCGTTTACCCAAGTTAATGAAACTTTCACGGCCTTCACCCCGCGCGTAGGTTTTAACTATGCGTTGGCTGATCAGGTCAAGCTCTACGGCTCTTATTCGGAAGGGTTCAAATCAGGCGGGTTTAATGGCAGGCCGAGCAGTGCGATGATCCTGCCTTTTGACCCCGAAACGGTTCAGGCATTTGAAGCCGGGGTGAAGGCAGAGTTTTTTGATCGGCTGCTTCGGGTCAATGCGTCGGTGTTCCAATCCGATTATACGGACCAGCAATTGCTCGTTTTTACCGCCCGTGACGGATTGTTCGAAACCCGTAACGCCGGTGATTCGCGCATCCGTGGTGCCGAGCTTGAGGTCGATGCCAATATCAGCGAGCGGTTCACATTACGCGGATCCGTTGGCTATCTTGACGCTCGCTATCTCAGGCTAACGGACCAGGTAGCCAATGTTACATTGGATACGCCGCTCCCGCTGACGCCAGAATGGACTTACTCGGTGTCAGGCGAATATCGGCAGCCGTTAGGCGATGACCGGGGCGAACTGCGCTTCCGTGCTGATTGGCAATACCGCTCGGAAGTCTCGTTCCAGCTTGAGGCCGATCCGCTCGAGCGTCAGCCAGGTTATGGCCTGTTGAACCTGCGGACGAGCTGGGTCCTCCCCGATGACCGGTTTCAGATTGCCGCGTTTGGTACCAATGTCACCGGCACCCGCTATCTCACCAACGCGCAGGATACGCTCGCTGGCAATGGTACAGCGTTCGGTGGTGTCGGTCGCCCGGCGGAATGGGGTATCGAGCTGGGAGTCAGGTTCTGATGCCAGTAGCACGTTATCATCCATTGCTGGTCACGCTGCACTGGGTCCTGGCGCTCGCGATCATCGGCAATTTGGCGGTGGGGAAATTGTTGCTTGAAGGGTTGGCGAATGTCGATCCGGCCAAGCCCGATCTGCTTCGCCTGCATATGGCATCGGGGCTAACGATCCTTATCCTCATGGTGCTGCGGCTGGTCACACGGGTGAGATCGCGCAAGCCGGCATCGGTTAATGCCAGCGGCCCGCTGAAATGGCTTGCCACGACCAGCCATTGGGGGCTGTATCTGCTTACCTTTGCCATGCTCTCGACAGGGCTGGGGATGGCGCAGATGGGCGCTTTGTTTCCGATCCTTGAAGGTAAATCGGTGACTCTGCCAAGCAGCTTCTCACAGCTGGCGCCGCATGCCGGACATGTCTTGTTTTCATCGCTGCTGCTGGCGTTGATCGCACTGCACAGCATCGCGGCGCTGTGGCACGCTTTTGGCAAGCGTGACAAGATTTTCAGTCGGATGTGGTACGGAGCGCGTTAAGCTTCCTGAACTGCGATTTTAATCGTGTCAGGCTGAGCCGATTGATATTTGCTTAGCGTCTCCGAACCAGTTGCCGCTTGCTCTTATGGGAGCACTGCCGGACCCGCAAACGGTTCAGGTGGTCTGCGCATACGCTAACGCCAATCGGATCTGTTATCAATTGCCTCCACGATGTTACCGCGCCAATTCCCGGGCATGGAAAGGCTTGCTTATCCGATTTGTTTTAACTATGGAATGTCGAAGCTTAAACCAATTATGGACATGATGGCAATGACACCTCCGCTTTCCGGTCGGCATGCTCTGGTCACTGGCGGTGGTACGGGCATCGGTGCTGCGATTGCGACAGCGCTAGCCCAAGCCGGCGCTTCGGTATCGCTGCTGGGACGGCGGTCAGCGCCGCTAGACGCGATGGCGCAGACTTTACCTCGCGCATTGGCAATCGTCGCCGATGTCACGAAGCGCGCCAGTGTTGAGACAGGATTTGCCTCTGCGCGCGCAGCGCATGGCGCAATCGACATTCTTGTTTGCAACGCAGGCGCGGCAGAAAGTGGCCGTTTTCAGAACCAGGATTTTGAGGTCTGGCGCAGATTGATGGCGGTCAATCTCGATGCACTCCACCACTGTGCTCAAGCGGCGCTACCCGATCTTGGCGCGAGCGCTGGCGGCAGACTTGTCGTTATCGCCAGCACCGCAGGACTAAAAGGCTATGGCTATTCGGTCGCTTATTCAGCGGCCAAGCACGGAGCCATTGGCTTTGTGCGCGCGCTGGCGATGGAACTGGCGGCAACGCCGGTCACGGTCAACGCGGTCTGCCCCGGTTTTGCCGACACCGATATTGTGGCCGATGCAGTGGAAAAGCTGGTTACGAAAACCGGTCGGACAGCAGCCGAGGCGCGGCGCGATCTGGCGCGCTTCAATCCGCAGGGCCGACTGATTGACCCAGCCGAGGTAGCCAATGCGGTGCTCTGGCTGTGCAGCCCCGCCAGCCAATCGATGACGGGCCAGGCCATTGCTGTTGCCGGCGGAGAAGTAATGTGAGCGGTCAAATTGTGGCGCTGCAAGAGAAGCATGGTGGCGAGTTTGGCGGCGCGCCTGATAGTCGTGAGGCAGTGCGGCTGTGGTTGCGGATGCTGTCGTGCACGATGGTCATCGAAAAGCGTGTCAAGCGCAGTCTTGGCGCTGAATTTGCAACGACATTGCCCCGGTTCGACATCATGGCGGCGCTCGACCGCGCTGAACATGGCCTCGGCATGGGGGCGCTAGGCCGGGCGCTGCTGGTGTCTAACGGCAACATTACCGGGCTTGTCCAGACGCTGGTCCGCGACGGCGATGTCATTCTGGCGACGGCGCCGGGGGACCGACGCGCCGCGGTCGTAACGCTGACCCCGGCGGGTCGTGCGCGGTTCAAACTAATGGCGGCGGCGCATCATGGCTGGATTGAAGCGATGTTCGACGGACTGTCGCCAGAGGACAGCTCCCAGCTGCTGACCTTGCTTGGCACCTTAAAGACATCCATTGCCGCTGCTGCTCCGGAGACCGATGCATGACGCCTTCAGATTTCGCCCCCCGGCATTTCGGCTGGACGCTGGCCGATGGGCTGGCAACCGTCACGCTCAACCGGCCTGAACGCAAGAACCCGCTGACCTTCGAAAGCTATGCCGAACTGCGCGATCTGTTCCGCGCGCTTGTGTATTGGCGCGACGTGAAAGTGGTGATTGTCACCGGCGCGGGCGGAAATTTTTCCAGCGGCGGGGACGTGTTTGAGATCATCGGCCCGCTGACCAAGATCGCGATGCCCGAATTGCTCGACTTCACCCGCATGACTGGCGATTTGGTCAAGGCGATGCGCGCCTGCCCGCAGCCGGTGATTGCAGCACTTGACGGGGTGTGCGTTGGGGCCGGGGCGATCATGGCGATGGCCGCCGATCTGCGGCTGGCAACGCCGCGCACCAGAACGGCGTTCCTGTTCACCAAGGTCGGCCTTGCCGGATGTGACATGGGCGCGTGCGCGATCCTGCCGCGGATCATCGGTCAGGGTCGGGCGAGCGATTTACTTTACACCGGCCGCGTGATGACGGCGGACGAAGGCGAGCGTTGGGGTTTCCACAACCGGATCGTCGCGCCCGAGGATCTGATCGCTGAGGCGCAATCGCTGGCCGCCTCTCTCGCCGCTGGGCCGAGCTTTGCGCACGGCATTACCAAAACTCAGCTCAACATCGAATGGGCAGTAAGCCTTGATGTCGCGATTGAAATGGAGGCGCAGGCCCAGGCGATCTGCATGCAGACACAGGATTTCACCAGAGCCTTCGAAGCATTCGCCGCCAAGCAAACCCCTGTGTTTGAGGGCAATTGAACATGGCGGATACAAGCTTTCTCGACTGGCCCTTTCTTGATGACAGCCACCGTGACCTGGCTTTGCGACTTGACGCCTGGTGCGCCGCCGAACTGGCCCCTCTGGGGCATTCGGAGGTCGATATCGATGGCCAGTGCTGGAATTTGCTCAAGCTGTTGGGGCGGGGCGGTTGGTTGCGCTATGCAGTGCCAGCATCGCATGGCGGCATGTTCGATCAGCTTGATGTGCGCTCGCTATCGATTATCCGCGAAACGTTGGCACGCTGGTCGGGGCTGGCCGACTTTGTCTTTGCGATGCAGGGCTTGGGCTCGGGCGCAATCGGATTGTTCGGCAGCGCCATGCAAAAGGCCGCGATCCTGCCCGGCATCGCCGATGGCAGCCGGATGGGGGCATTCGCGCTCACCGAACTCGATAGCGGCTCGGACGTGGCGGCGATGACGACCTCGGCTGTGCTTGATGGCAATGAATGGCGCATCGATGGGGCCAAGACGTATATCTCCAACGGCGGCATCGCAACGCAGTACATCCTGTTTGCACGAACTGGCGAGGCCCCGGGCGCCAAAGGCATCTCGGCGTTCATCGTTCCCGCCGACACGCCCGGCCTCACTATCACCGATCGTATCGCCGTGATGGCACCGCACCCGCTCGCGACATTGCGGTTCGACAATATGCGCCTGCCCGCCGACGCCATGATTGGCGAGCCGGGGCGTGGCTTCCAATATGCTATGGGGTCGCTCGACATTTTCCGCACGACCGTGGGCGCAGCCGCGCTTGGCTTTGCGCGGCGGGCGCTTGATGAGGCGACGGCGCGGGTGAAGGTTCGCCAGTTGCAGGGCCGTCCGCTCTGCGAAAATGCTGTGGTGCAAGCAAACCTTGCCGACATGGCACTCGACATCGACGCTGCGGCGCTGCTGATCTACCGCGCGGGCTGGACCCGAGATGTGCGCGGTCAGCGTAATACGCGTGAGGCGGCGATGGCCAAGCTGTTTGCCACCGACCGGGCGCAAGCGGTGATCGATCAGGCGGTGCAGCTTCACGGCGGGCTTGGCGTCGTCCACGGCTGTATCGTTGAAAGCCTGTACCGCGAAGTGCGCGCGCTGCGCATCTATGAAGGCGCATCGGAAGTGCAACGCGTTGTCATCGCGCGCGAACACCTCAAGGCGACGGCATGACCGTCATCAGCCATCAGCGCGTCCGCATGGGCGACTGCGACACTGCCGGGATCGGCTATTTTCCGCGCTTGTTGGCGCTGGTTGATAATGCTGTGGAGGACTGGCTGGTTCGAACGGTCGGCATCGATCGCGCCAATATGTTGCTAGGGCACGGGCTGGGTTTGCCGACGGTCGATCTGAAGGTCGAGTTCACCGCCCCGTGCCGGCTGGGCGAAATCCTCGACGTTGAAATCGCCCCGATCCGGCTAGGTACGACATCGATCGAGCTGGCCGTCTCGGTTTGCGTGGCGGGTGCCGAGCGCTTCACGGGCAAACTGGTGCAGGTGCTGACAATGCTGGTCACCGGGGTTGCCCACCCCTGGCCCACCGACTGGCGTCGGTCGATCGTGGCGCAAATCGCTCCCTCCAACCATGAGGACTGTGTCCAATGAACATCCAAACCACGTTTGAAACCCAGTATCACGCGCAAGCCTGGCCGCAATTCGACTGGACCGATCCATTATTGCTCGATGCGCAATTGAGCGATGAGGAGCGGATGATCTGCGATGGTGCGCGAGCGTTCTGCGCGGCAGAGTTGATGCCCGCCGTGAAGCTCGCCAACCGGCATGAGACGTATGATCCTGAGCTGATGAAGAAATTCGGAGCCGCAGGACTGCTCGGTCCAACGATTGAGGGCTATGACTGCGCTGGGGCAAGTTACGTTGCATATGGGCTGATCGCCCGCGAGGTCGAGCGCGTCGACAGCGCTTACCGCTCGGCGATGAGCGTCCAGTCCAGCCTCGTGATGTATCCCATCTGGGCCTATGGAAGCGAAGCACAGCGGCGCAAATATTTGCCAGGATTGGCCGCGGGTGAACTCGTC
>JBBQXX010000025.1:0-22662 GCA_038209235.1 Sphingomonadales bacterium
GGCCTCAATCTGATGGCGCGGCACAATGGCACCCGGCATGAAACCGCATTCACCGTCTCGATCGAGGCGCACACCGGGGTCACCACCGGGATCAGCGCAGCCGACCGGTCGCGCACCGTCACCGTGGCGATCGATCCGAGCAAGGGGCCCGAGGAGATCGTCACCCCCGGGCATGTCTTCCCGCTGATGGCGCGCGATGGCGGGGTGCTGGTGCGCGCCGGGCATACCGAGGCGGCGGTCGATGTATCGCGGCTGGCGGGGCTGAACCCGTCAGGCGTGATCTGCGAGATCATGAACGATGATGGCACGATGGCGCGGCTGGACGACCTGATCGAATTTGCGCACATCCACGGTATGAAGATCGGCACGATCCGCGATCTGATCGCCTATCGCCGCCGCCACGATCATCTGGTCGAGAAGCGCGCCGAGGCTCGCTTCACCAGCAAATGGGGTGGCGAGTGGAAGGCGATGGCCTTTTACAACAAGGCCGAAAAGACCGAACAGATCGTGCTGCAAAAGGGCCATGTCGATCCCGACACGCCAACCCTGGTGCGGATGCATGTCGCCAACCCGTTCGCCGATGTTTTCGGAGAGACGGGGCCGCGCGCCGGGTTGTTGTCGCGCGCGATGGAGATCATCGGGGAGGCAGGCGCCGGAGTGGTGGTGCTGCTCAACCGGCATTCCCCCAACGGGCTGAGCAACGCCATTCGCCAGAAATCGGGCGAGGCGGTGCCCGATATGGAAGAACTGCGCGACTACGGCATCGGTGCGCAGATCCTCACCGAACTGGGCGTGCACGATATGGAACTGCTCACCAACTCGCATCACAGCCTCGTCGGGCTTGATGGCTATGGGCTGTCGATTGTCGGCGAGCGTCCGATTTCGGTGGAGTAGGCATAGCCGGTTTTGCGGCAAAGGCCCGAATTTCGGAGTCGGATTGCGCTAGAGCTGGTCTGGATTCTTGGCTTTCGCCGGAAAACGCTTACGCAGCCACTGCCTGCTCCGGCTCTGACAACGCAGCCGCAAGCAGACGCTTGTCGAGCGTCCGCAGCCGCGCCTTGCTGTCGATCTTGTCGCCCAGCAGATCGGTCACGTAAAACGTATCGACCGCGCGCTCGCCATAAGTGGCGACATGCGCGGAGTGGACGATGCATTTCAGATCGAACAGCGCGAACGCCAGCCGGTTGAGCAACGCGGGCCGATCAAGCGCGTTGACCTCGATCACGGTGAACCGGTTCGATGCCTTGTTGTCGACCAGCACCACCGGCGCAATGTTGAACGCCTCGGTGCGAGGCCGCACGGAAGGCCGCGCGATCAGCCGCGGGGTCAGCGCGACCCGGTTCGACATCGCATCGGCAATCGCGCGCTTTAGCCGGGCGATCTGGGTTTCTTCCATAAACGGTCGGCACAGCGGGTCCTGGACCAGGAAATTGTCGAGCGCCATGCCATCGCGCCGCGTATGGATTCGCGCATCGATGATGTTGCCGCCCGCCAGATGGATGCCGCCTGCGATCCGGTAAAACAGGCCCGGATGGTCAGCGGCGCTGACGGTGACCAGCGTGGCGCCGCGCGCCGGATAGAATTCAGCCGTAACGGTCAGCGGATCGGTGTCGTGCGCATCAATCAGCCGGATGTTCTGGACGATGATATCTTCAGGTTCGGCGATCCAGTATGAGTCGTCCAGCTTGCGTGCGATTTCCAGAAAGCGCGTTTCGTCCATCGCCAGCAACGCGCGCACCGCGTCCTGCTTGGCCATCACCCGCTCGCGCCGCCCGTGCTGCTTGTGGCCAAGCCGCAGCACCTCTTCGGTCGATTCGAACAGATTGCCCAGCAGCTGGCGCTTCCAGCTGTTCCAGATCCCCGGACCCACCGCGCGGATATCGACCACTGTCATCACCAGCAGCAGCTTCAGGCGCTCGGGGCTTTTGACCATCGCGGCAAAATCGGCGATGGTCTTGTAATCGGTCAGGTCGCGCTTGAACGCGGTGGCCGACATCAGCAGGTGATAACGCACCAGCCACGCGACCTGCTCGGTCTCGGCAGCGGTCAGGCCAAGCCGGGGGCACAGCTTCATCGCAACCTCTGCGCCCAGCACGCTGTGATCGCCGTGTCGCCCCTTGGCGATATCGTGCAGCAGCGTGGCGACGAACAGCACCCGGCGGCTGATTAGCTTTTGCATCACAGCATGCGCGAGCGGGTGATCGTCTTTCAGCTTACCCGATTCGATCTTGGCGAGCAGGCCGATGGCGCGGATCGAATGTTCATCGACCGTATAATGGTGATACATATCGAACTGCATCTGCGCGACCACGCGTCCGAAATCGGGCACGAACCGGCCAAAGACATTGGCCTCGTTCATCCAGCGCAGCACCCGTTCAGGATCACGCGGGCTGCACAACACATCCATGAACAGCGCATTGGCGCGCGGATCGGCGCGGACGTGCCGGTCGATCAATTTGGCGTCCAGACTGGCCTGACGCATCGCGCTGGGGTGAATCTCGACCTTGTGCTTGTCGGCCAGATGAAAGATTTCGACCAGCCGCACCGGATCGTCGCGGAAGAATTCGGGCTTCGGCAGCGCGAGGCGTCCGCGATCGAGCACGAAGCCTGAAAGTTTGCGCGGGCGGCGGCGCAGGATGGCGGGCATGAAGCGGCGATCGCGCGCCGCAAACTGGTCGTCGAGCTGCGCAAGGAATACCCCGGTCAAATCACCGACGCGTTTGGCATTCAAAAAATAATACTGCATGAAGCGTTCGACCGCCGATTTTCCCGGACGGTCGGCAAAGCGCATCCGCGTCGCCACCTCGCGCTGCAGATCGAAGGTCAGCCGGTCCTCGGCGCGCCCGGTGATGTCATGCAGGTGGCAGCGCACCGCCCACAGGAAATTGGCCGATCGCCGAAAGCCCCTGAACTCGGTCATCGTCAGCAGGCCCGCATCGACCAGTTCTGCTGCCGAGCGCACCTGATGGATATATTTGCCGATCCAGTACAAGGTGTGCAGATCGCGCAAGCCGCCCTTGCCGTCCTTGACATTGGGCTCGACGACATAGCGGCTGTCGCCCATTTTCTTGTGGCGGATATCGCGCTCTTCGAGTTTCAGCGTCACGAAGTCGCGGATCGTGCCGGTGACCACCTCTTTCCAGAAGCGCAGTCCGGCCTGCCGGTAGATATCCTGATCGCCCCAGACATAGCGGCCTTCCAGCAAGGCGGTGCGGATTGTCAGGTCGCCCTTGGCCTCGCGGACCATCTCGTCTAGCGATCGGCTCGAATGGCCGACCTTGAGCCCCAGATCCCACAGCATGTACAGCATCGCTTCGATCGCCTGTTCGGTCCAGCTGTTCTTCTTCATCGGGGTGAGGAAGGCGATATCGACATCGCTGTGCGGTGCCATTTCACCGCGACCATAGCCGCCCACCGCCGCCACGCAGAAATGTTCGCCGGTGCTGTGATTGGCCACCGGATACTGGAAGCGCACGACATAGTCATGGATCAGCCGCACGATCTGATCGATGAGGAACGATTGCGCCTCGGCGCATTCGTGCCCCGCTGCCGGGTTGCTGATCAACCGCCGCGCGATCTCTGCGCGCCCATCGGCCAGCGCATCGCGCAGGACGGTGACCACGCCTGCGCGCGCACCATCTGCGCGCGCCTCGGCCAGCACGGCAATCTGGGCATCGAGCGCGCGCCGGTCGATAATCGCGCGCTGATTGGTAACGGTGGTCATCTGTACTTTCGTGATATGTTGGCGGGCCGGCTCAGGCGCTGGCCCCCATTTCTGACTGGACCTGTGCGTGGTAGGTCTTGCGCAGGCCGACCTTGTCGATCTTTGCTGTGCCCAATCTGGGGAGTGCCTCTGCGGTTTGCCAGAGCCTGGCGGGAACCTTGAATGCAGCCAGCTGGCCCGACAGGAACCCGGTCAGTTGCTCATCGGTCAGGTCGGCGCCCTCGCGCACCACATAGACCGCGCCGACAATTTCCCCGAACCGTTCATCGGGAACGCCGAACACGCTGGCCTCTGCGATATCGGGATGCGCATAGATCGCTGCTTCAACCTCGACACAGCTGATATTCTCGCCGCCGCGGATGATGATGTCCTTTTTGCGGTCGACGATGAACAGATACCCGTCGGCATCGATATAGCCAAGGTCTCCGGTGCGAAAATAGCCATCGGGCATGATCGCGGCCAGCGTCGCCTCCTCATTGTTCCAATAGCCCAGGAAGTTGGCGATCGAGCGGATTGCGACTTCACCGACCTTGCCCGGTGCGAGCAAATGGCCGTTGTCGTCAAGCACGGCAAGATCGACCAGCGGGCGCGATGCCTGACCGGTGCTGTCGGGTTTGGCGATATAATTCTCGTTGAAATTACCACAGCCCACGCCGTTGGTTTCGGTGAGGCCATAGCCCAGAATCGGGAAAGCCCAGTCCATCGCTTCCTTGATGCGCTTGACGTGCTCGACCGGGCGCGGTGCGCCACCTGCGGCAAAGGTGATACAACTGGTCAGATCATAGCTGGCACGGTTGGGGTGCGTCGCCATTTCATAGCTCATCAGCGGTACGCCGACGAAATAGCTCACCTTCTCGGCCTCGATCAGCCGCATCGCGTGTTCCGCATCCCATTTGGGCATCAGCACCAGCTTGCGCCCGATGACGAAACTTTGCAGCAGCACCGGCACTTCGGCGGTGACATGGAACAACGGCACATTGAGCAGGGTGGCAGGCTGGCCTTCGGGCGCCTTGCCCAGCCGGGTAACGATGTTGAGCGCCATCAGCGTTTGTGCGACATAGCTGAATACTCCCTGCACCACGCCGCGATGGTCCGAATACGCGCCCTTGGACTGGCCAGTGGACCCGGACGTGAATAGGATGGTTGCCAGATCATCGCCCGACAGTTCAGGCAGCACGGTCATGGCATCGCCGCCTGCCGCCAGCAGCGCAGCAAGTCCGGTTTCCGGCGGGCCATCGTGGCTGAACGCAACGATTCGCGCTCCGCCGATATTGCCGCATTCGGCGATCCGCTGGGCGCAGCGATCATCGGCCAGAACCAGCGTGCAACCGACATCGCGGATCCCGGTGCACAGCTCTGCGCCCTGCCACCAGCCGTTGAGCAGCGTAGCAACCCCGCCTGCCATGATGATACCCATATAGGCAATGATCCAGTTGGCAGAATTCCGCGCTGCGATGCCGACCCGGTCGCCCTTGGCGATGCTGTGGCCTGCAACGAGAGCCGCAGCGACATGGCGCGCTGCGGCATAGCTTTGCGCAAAGGTCAGCCGGGTATCGCCATCAACCAGAAATTCCTGCTCGCCATGCTGCATGCAGAAATAGGCAAAGAACTGCGACAGCGCAGGCGGTGCCGCCGCTATCATCGGCAGTTTCTGGCCGTATCTCTCGAAATGGGCGATCGGCAGCATGCCTCCTTCGCCGGTCAGCGCCTGGATTGCCTCGTCCATCATCTGGTCCAGCTCGGTCGCCATAGAAATCTCTCCTCTTTCGCTTGGGCTTGTCAGCCCTTATGGCCATCCTTATGGACAGTAAAACCCGTGGGGAAAAGCCTTGATCCTGCCAATCTCGGCGCCCGTCGCCTACATCGTTGCCAACACTGCCGCTGCCGTAGCGTCGGCCCCGATCCGCTTTGAGGAACTGGGGCTGTCCCCCGTCGCGCTCAGCATCGGCGCGTTCCAGCTCAAATGGTATTCGCTCGCCTATCTGTTCGGCATCCTGCTGGCCTATTGGTATATGACCCGGATGATCAAACAGCCCGGTGCGCCGATGGCGCAGCGGCATACTGATGACCTGATGCTGTATTCGACACTGGGCATCATATTGGGCGGCAGGCTGGGTTATGTGTTCTTCTACCGGCCCGATCTGCTGGCCACGCCGCTGTCGGTGTTCAAGGTGTGGGAGGGCGGCATGTCGTTCCACGGCGGGTTGATCGGGGTGCTGGTCGCCATCGGCTATCTTACCTGGCGCAACAAGCTGAGCTATTTGCGCGTCGGCGATTATGTCGCGTGTGTGGTGCCGTTCGGGCTGCTGTTCGGCAGGATCGCCAATTTCGTCAACGCCGAACTGTGGGGGCGTCCGACCGATGTGGCATGGGCGGTGATCTTCCCGACCGATCCTGCGGGCCTGCCGCGTCACCCCAGCCAGTTGTACGAGGCGGGGCTGGAGGGCGCGTTGCTTGCGATTGTTCTGGGCGTGCTGTTCTGGAAGACCGATATGCGCCATCGCCCCGGCTTTCTGGGCGGGGTGTTTCTGGCAGGCTATGGCGCGAGCCGGTTTTTTGTCGAGTATTTCCGCAACCCCGATGCGCACCTCATCGAATTTGCCGAACGCACCGGTATGAGCATGGGCCAGTGGCTGACCGTGCCGATGATCCTGATCGGCCTGTACCTGATCTTCAGTTCGCGCCGCCGCGTCGCCAAGCCGCTGCCCGCTGCGGCCTGAAGCCTTGAACGATGATGCCGATCCGGGGCTTGAGGCCATCTTCCGGCGGCTGATCGGTGCGACCGGACCGATCAGCGTTGCGCATTACATGGCAGAGGCCAACACGCATTATTACAACCGCGCCGATCCCTTCGGCGTGGCCGGCGATTTCATCACCGCGCCCGAGATCAGCCAGATGTTCGGCGAGATGATCGGGCTGTGGCTGGCCGACCAGTGGCAGCGCGCGGGCAAGCCTTCGCCATGCCATTATCTCGAATTCGGCCCAGGCAGAGGGACTTTGGCGAGTGATGCCTTGCGTGCGGCCGGGCAATTCGGGTTTCGCCCGCAGGTGCATCTGATCGAGGGCAGCGCGCAGCTGCGCTTCGAGCAGCGATCCAGGCTGCCCGAGGCGATCTGGCATGACGGACTGGACAGCGTGCCACGCCAGGGGCCGCTGCTGATCGTCGCCAACGAATTTCTCGATGCGCTGCCGGTGCGCCAGCTGGTCCGGGCAGAGCATGGCTGGCGCGAGCGAGTGGTTGTTCACAACGGTGAGCGTTTTTTGCCCGTTGCCGGAGCACGCCCGATGGATTCGGCGGTGCCCGCTGCGTTCAGTGACAGCCCGCCCGGGACGATCCTTGAGACCTGCCCGGCGGCCAGTGGCATGGCATTCGAGATTGCCACCCGGCTCAAGGCGCAGGGCGGCACCGCGCTGTTTATCGATTATGGCTATGCCGCGCCGCAGACCGGCAGCACCCTGCAAGCGGTGCGTGCGCACCAGAAGGTCGATCCTTTCGTCGATCCGGGGCTGGCCGACCTCACGGCTTGGGTCGATTTCGCGCAACTGAAACAGATCGCGCTGGCCGGCGATGTCGATTGTCTGGGGCCGATGGGGCAAGGCGATTGGCTGATGGCGCTGGGTATAGCCGGGCGCGCCGCAGCGTTGGCCAGGACAGAACCGACGCAGGCGCAGGCGTTATCCGCCGCGCTCGACCGGCTGGTTTCGCCCGATGAGATGGGGGCGTTGTTCAAGGTGCTCGCCTATCGCGGTTCCGGCTGGCCGCAGGGCGAGGGGTTTGGCGGGCTTTGATGCCCGCTGCAACTCACCCTCACCCTTCGCACGACGCTGCGCGTCGCGGGCCCCCTCCCTCTCCCGGTGGGAGAGCGAGGGAGGCGCGCAGCGCTGGAGGGGTGAGGGTGACAGGTGGCTAAGCCGCTGCCCGCTTCAATCGATCATTGATGGCACCGCCTATGCCAACAGCGGGCACACGGACGATAGCGATGCGTGGCTTTGCCGCCGCATCGGCGCGATGCAGCGCGGCGTAAAGGTTGGCGGCAGCTTCGGCCAGGTCGCCGCGCGCCGACAGCGTGTCATCGCCTGCAATCGCGCCAAAGCCGATCAACCATTCGTCGGGCGCGGCGGTCTCGACATTCAGCCGCAAAGGCTTGGATGGCGCATAGTGGCTGGCGAGCTGGCCGGGGGCTTCGATGGCCTGATCGACAAGCTGCATCGCCTCCTCGCCAAGCAGCGCAGCAATCTGCGCCGGATCGACCGGGCCAGGTCGCAGCAGTTGCCATCCACCGTCTGCGCTAACCCCGCCAAAGTTGCGCAGCGCAACTATCGTCGATTCAAGCCCGGCGCTGCACGGCCCGCCATCGATGATCAACGCCACGCCTGCACCAAGGCTGGCCGCGACATGCTGCGCGCTGGTCGGGCTGATCGCGCCGCTGCGGTTGGCAGATGGCGCGGCGAGCGCCATGCCGGTGGCCTGTAGCACCGCGCACATCACCGGGTGCGCGGGGCAACGCAGCGCGATTGTCGGCAGGCCCGCCGTCACCGCCGGTGCAACATTGGCACCTTGCGCCAACGGCAAAACCATCGTCAGCGGGCCGGGCCAGAAGGCGGCAGCAAGTTTTTCTGCGCGCGCATCGAACACCGCCAGCCGGCGGGCGGCGACGACATCGCCCACGTGCACGATCAGCGGGTTGAAATCGGGCCGTCGCTTGGTGCGATAGATCGCCGCTACGGCATCGGCGCGTGATGCATCGGCGGCCAATCCATAGACCGTCTCGGTGGGCAAGGCGACCGGCTGCCCATCGCGCAGCAGCGCCACGGCGCGCGCGATGGCGGGATCTGCGGCGATGAGGATCTGTGCGTCAGAAGGCTTGGAAGCTGGCATTGCCCTGCCTATACAATGCAAACAAGCAGTAAGCAGCAGGGAATAACCATGACATTCAGCGCACCGACACTTGAACAGCTGTTCGTCCTCAAGACCATCACCGGCATCGACGAGTTGGCGGGCCACGAGCGCTTTGCCGAGGCGACCCCCGATCTGGTCGAAGCGATTGTCGAGGGCGTCGGCGAATTTGCCGCCGGTGAGTTCGCGCCGCTTTACCGCATCGGCGATACGGTCGGCGCCCGGCTGATCGATGGCGCGGTCAAAATGCCTGCGGGCTATCGCGACGCGTATCAGCATTATGTCGAGGCCGGCTGGAGCGCCCTGAGCGCGCCGGTCGATCATGGCGGGCAGGGCCTGCCGTTTTCGCTGGCGACGGTGGCGCTCGATTCGCTTGGTGCGGCCAATATGGCGTTTGCGCTGTGCCCGATCCTGACCGTGGGCGCGATCGAGGCGCTGCATCACCATGGCAGCGCAACCCAGCAGGCGCTGTATCTGCCCAGGCTGGCGACCGGTGAATGGACCGGCACGATGAACCTCACCGAACCGCAGGCGGGCAGCGATGTGGGGGCCCTGCGCGCCACCGCCACGCCGCGCGGCGATGGCAGCTATGCGATCAAGGGGCAGAAGATCTACATCTCGTTCGGCGATCACGACATGGCCGACAATATCATCCATCTGGTGCTGGCGCGCACCCCTGATGCACCGCCGGGAACCAAGGGCATATCGCTGTTTCTGGTGCCCAAATACCGGCTCGATGCTGATGGAAACCCCGGCGAGGCCAATGGCGTCAAGACCGTGTCGATTGAACACAAGATGGGGATCAACGCCTCGCCGACCTGCGTGCTGCAGTTCGGCGAGGGTGGTGACAGCATTGGCGAACTGATCGGGGCAGAATTTGGCGGCATCCGCGCGATGTTCACGATGATGAACAACGCGCGGCTTAACGTCGGCTTGCAGGGCGTACAGATTGCCGAGGGCGCAACCCAAAAGGCGTTGTGGTTCGCGCGCGAACGCGTCCAGTCGGCGCGCGCAGGCGCAGGGCGTGATCCTGTCGCGATCATCGAACATCCCGATGTGCGCCGCATGCTGCTGCGCATGAAGGCAGGGACCGAGGCGATCCGCGCGCTGCTTTACTGCGCATCGGGCTATGTCGACCGCGCCAGCCTTGGGCTGGATGGCGCGCGCGAGATGGTCGATCTGCTCACCCCGCTCGCCAAGACGTATGGCACTGATCTGGGTAGCGAGATCGCGTCGCTGGGGGTGCAGGTGCATGGCGGCATGGGCTATGTCGAAGAGACCGGCGCGGCGCAATATTACCGCGATATCCGCATTGCGCAAATCTATGAGGGCACCAACGGCATCCAGGCTGCCGATCTGGTCGGCCGCAAGCTGGGCATGGGCGGCGGTGATGTGGTGCGCGGGCTGATCGGCCAGGTCCAGCGCGATTGCGGTAACGAACCGGCCCACTCGGCGCTTTCGTCGCTGGCGGGCGATTGCGCGCAGGTCACCGAATGGATGATCGGCGCATCGCTCGATGACCGGCTGGCGGGCAGCTATCCCTATTGCACGATGATGGCGGTGATGACATCAGGCTGGCTGATGCTCAAACAGCATCGCGCTGCGCAGGCCATGCTCGATACCGGCGAAGGCAATGCAGCGTTTCTGAAGGCCAAGCTGGTGACGACGCGCTTCTATCTGGAGCGAATGGTGCCCGAAGCGTGTGGGCTCAAGGCGGCGGCGATGGCGGGTGCAGAGTTGCTTTATGCGCTGGACGCCGAGGCTTTGGCGGGGTGATTGGTCTTTTGCGGTCAAAACCACCCGTTCTCTTGCGAAAGCCAGAGCCCAGGAGTCAGATTGCACTGTAGTTGCGCTGGATTGTTAGCTTGCGCCGGAAAACGGATCAATGAGATGGCTCGGAGTAAGCGATGCGCGAATCTGAAGACCCGCTGACCCGCATCGCCGCCGCGCTCGAACGGATGGCCCCGCCCCCGCCCCCACCAACCGACTGGAGCGCGGCGCCTGCTTATGTGTGGAGCGGCACAAGCGTGTTGGCGCTGCGCGACCTGCAATCCATCCCGCTCGCCCGGTTGTGCGGCATCGACAGCCAGAAGGCGAGCTTTGTCGAAAATACGCGGCGTCATGCTGCTGGCCTGCCCGCGCATGATGCATTGCTGTGGGGTGCGCGCGGCATGGGAAAATCGGCGCTGGTCAAGGCGGCGGTCGCAGCGCTTCAGGCCGATGGCGCGCCGCTCGCGCTGGTCCAGGCAGGCGGTTCCCCTGAGGCATTGGCCGGATTGCCCGCGCTGTTCGACCAGCTGGGTGGCATCGACCGGCGCTTTGTCGTGTTCATCGACGATATCGGTTTCGATGGACCCGAGGCGAGCAGCGCTGCCCGGACGCTGCGCTCGGTGCTGGAAGGCGGCGCGATGGCGCGGCCGCGCAATGTCCGCCTTGCCGTCACGTCCAACCGCCGCTCAATTGTCGAACGCCACATGAGCGAGCAGGACGACCCGATCAATCCGCGCGATGCCATCGATGACCGCATGGCGCTGGCTGACCGCTTCGGCCTCAGCCTTGGCTTCCATGCCTGCGATCAGGACGCGTATCTTACGATGATTGCAGGCTATGCGGCGGCCTATGGCCTGGATTTCGACCCCGCCGATGCGTTGCTATGGGCCAGGCAACGCGGCGCCCGTTCGGGCCGCATCGCCTGGCATTATGTCGTCGAACTGGCGGGGCGTGCGGGCAAGGCAGTTTAAGTCCGCATTGCGTCATACCGCAAAAGCTGGACTCCAGATCGACCGCAGCGCAATCTGGCCACCAGACTGCGGCTTTCGCCTAAGAACGGCCTGCTCAACAACGAGCGCGGGAGATTATTTCTTCGGCACCGGGGCTGGCACTGGCCTTGATGGCATGGCGGCAACGGCTGATGCCGCAGCCTCCGGTTCAGCCGATGATCTGCCGGGCGGATCCTTGAACGCCAGCGTGATCGACATGCGGCGGTTGGCTGGGTCGTTGCGGTCTTGCGGATTGAACGGCTCTTGATCCGCGACGCCTTCGATGCGGCTGACCTGGCCGGAGTTGATGCCCCCCACCACCAAAGCCTTGCGCGTTGCTTCGGCGCGGGCGGTTGACAGCATCCAGTTGTTCATCGTCTTGCCCGAAGCATAAGGCAGCGCATCGGTATGGCCGCGGATGATTACCGGGTTGGGCATGCCGTTGATGACCTGCGCCACCTCGCGCAGCAGCTCGGCGGCTTTGGGCACCAGGATGTTGGTGGACAGCGCAAACATGCTGAAATCGGCCTCATCGACCAGATCGATACGCAGCCCTTCGCGGGTATCGGTAAAACGCACGTTCTTCATCAGTTTTTGCAGATCCTTGCGCGCTTCGAGCCGTTCTTCGATCTGTTTCTTCAGCTTCTGGAACTGCGCCTGCTGCGCGCTGCGTGAGGCCTTGCCCTGGTCGTCATTGGTGCCGGTCGCATCCTGCGGAATGGTGATCGAACGGGTCCCTGTCTGCCCTGCACGGTTGGGATAATCATCGCGCGCCATAATCGAATCGCCGCCGAAAAGCCCATTGGAGCCTGCGCTGCCAGCCTTCAACTGCACGATGGTAGGAGTAAAATAGTCGGCAATCGCCTTGCGGTCCTTCTCTTCGGTGGCGCCAAGCAGCCACATCAGCAGGAAGAACGCCATCATCGCGGTGACGAAGTCGGCATAGGCCACCTTCCAGGCGCCGCCATGATGACCCGCGTGCGATTCGATGATGATCTTCTTGACGATGACTGGCCGGACATTCTCCACCGGATCGACCTTGCGTTTGGCGGCCATGGCTTAGCGACCCCGCATGCCGTCGAATACATCGGCAAAGCTTGGCTGGTTGGCGTGGCCAAGGCTGGAGCGCGCGGCCTCGATGACCAGAGGCTGCGGGTGGCCGTGCAGCGATGCGATGATGATCTGCTTGGCGACGTGATACATCGCGCCATCGGAATCGATCACCTGGCGGCAGCGGTTGGCCAGCGGACCGACCAGACCATAAGCCAGGAAAATCCCCAGGAACGTGCCAACCAGCGCCGAACCGATCATCTCACCCAGAATGGCGGGGGGCTGGTCGATCGAGCCCATGGTCTTGACGATGCCCAGAACCGCAGCAACGATGCCCAGTGCGGGCAGCGCATCGGCCAGATTCTGCAGGCCATCTGCGGGGCTGATCGCTTCATGATGGTGCGTCTTGATCGCCTGATCGACGACATCTTCCACCGCGTGCGGATCGAGCTGGCCTGAGGACACCACCACCAGCCGAAGCGAATCGCAGACCAGGTGGATCAGCGTCTTGTCTTTCAGCAATTTAGGATATTCGGAAAACACCGGCGAGCTGGCCGGGTCTTCGATATGCGGCTCGAGCGCCACCGGGCCTTCGGTGCGCAGCATCTTCATCAGCCTGGAGACGAGGAAGATGCAGTCGAGAAAATCCTGCTTCTTGTATTTGGCCCCCTTGAACGCGGTCATGACGCCGCCGCCGATTGCCTTGATATGCGATCCTGAATTGCCGATCAGCAGCGAACCGGCTGCTGCGCCGCCGATGATCATCATTTCCAGCGGCAGCGCATGCAGGATTACCCCCATGCTGCCACCGGCAATGATGAAACCGCCAAACACCATGACGATCAGGACGACGAAGCCAATAACTGCGAACATGGCGGTTCCCTTGATCCAGATACGCGCCAGCAGGTGGTGCGATGAGGCCGTAGATCGGCCCGGTCAGATCGTAGAACGGCTTTGCGCCATCGTGGTTAAGGCTTAAACAGGGTTAATAATAAAGGATTTTTTGTTAACCAAGGTAATCGAACAGCGATTGCTGGGCGATCCGGCTATACACCGCCTGGGTGGCCTGCAGGTTGGTCAACAAGGTCTGCAGCCGGGTGATCGCTTCGGTCACATCGGCGTCGGATAGCTCTGATTTGCGCGTCGCGAGCGCCAGCCTGCTCTCTCCCAGCTGTTCGCGGGTCGATACCAGGGTGCTGCGCGCCACGCCCTGCCGGGTGAGCAGCGCGGTGATCCGGTCGAGCGCGCCGTCAAGCGCGGTGAGCTGCTCGGCGCGTTCGGCAGGCCCTCCGGTGCGGATCGAATCGACCGTAGCGAGCATGATCTGGTCGAGCGTTGCGCTTGCGCCTCCGCCTATCGGGATGCCGTCCTGCACCGTTTGGGCATTGGGTGAGGCCACCACCGTACGGCCATCGCTGATCGGCACGCGGATCGGCGGGCTGCTACCAAACAGCGGACCGCCGAAATTGTCGCGCTGGTTGAGCGCGCTGGTAAAGTCGGCGCGAATCCCGTCGATTTCGAGCGCCAGCGCCTCGCGGTCGGAAGCAGCGGTAATGCCAGAGTTTGCCTGGATCAGAAGTTCGCGCGCACGGATCAGCCCGTTGGCGATCGCTTGCAGGCTGGCTTCAGCTTGGCTGGCGCGGGTTTCGGCGCGACCGATATTGCTGGTCCATGCCGCCTCATCAGACTGGAAGCGTGAGATGTTGGCGATTTCAAGCCACGCCTGGGGATCATCGGACGGGTTCTCGACACGGCTTTCGCCTGCCACCAGTGCCTGTTGCTGGGCGATCAGGCGGTTGAGATTGGTCTGCTGCCCCACAGCGTCGGGGGCGCGATAGCGGTTGATCGACTGGACCATGATGTTGCTGCCTTGCCTTAGAATATCGCCAGAATGGCCTGCACGGTTTCGCGCGCCACCTGGATGACCCGCGCCGATGCCTCATAGGCTTGTTGCAGGCGGATGAGATCGGCAGCTTCGCGGTCCAGCTCGACCCGCGAGACGCTGTCGCGCTGACTGCGCGCGCTGCGGTCGAGTGCGGTTACGGCCGACGATTCGCTGCGGGCGGCGGCCAGCGCATTGGCATGGCCCGCCATGAAGTTGTTCCAGCGCGTTTCCACCCCGGCAGGGGTGCGCAGCCCCGACAGGGTCAGCAGGTTGCCATTGGGTGTGCCATCTGCCGACGCCAGCGCCAGATCGCCGATCGCCTGCGTGGTGAGCACCAGTGTGCCGACGCCGCCGGGCATCGCCAGCAGCGGTGCACCTGCTGCGCCGCCATCGGTGACGCCGCCTGCCTGCCAGCTGTTGACATCATCGACAAATTGCTGCGCCAGAGCTTGTAGTTCGGTCAGCCGCTGCTGGGTCGTGGCACCTGCACGGCTCAGGCCCGCCAGCGTACCGTTTGCTGGCGTGCGCGCCTGATTGCCGTCAATCACGATGGCAAAACTGGCATCGGCGTTGCTGGCTACGGTGACTGCGGCAAACGTATTGACCCCGGCGAGCGACTGGCCGTCATAGGTAACATTGGCAACGCCATTGCCCGAAAGGACAATCGTCGCGTCGAGCTTTTCGCTGATCACCGCCAACGCCGAATCGCGCGCATCGAGCAGACCGGCGTGGGCATCAGTGCCTGCCGGGGTGCGGGTTATATCGAGATTGATTTTCGCCAGATTTTCCAGCGCTGAGTTAAGACCAAGCGTTTGCGAAAAGCCGCTCTGGTTGACCTGATCGAGCGTCAGCGCAAGATTGCGCGCAGTGCGCCGAAAGGCATCGGCGGTGGCATCAAGCTCGCTCAGGAACGTCAGCCGCAGCGCGGTATCGAAAGGTGCAGCAGACAGCTCTTCGCCGCGTGCGTAAAAGCTGTTGAGTTTGGTGCCGACGTTCGATCCGGCGTTGTCCAGTCCGGTCTCGATCCGCTCCAGCCAGCCGACAACGGTTTCGCTGCGCACCCGCGATGCCCCCGACAGCCGCACCTGGGTTTCGAGGAATTCATCCGAAGACCGCACGACGCTGTCGATCCGGACACCGTTGAGGCCGCTTTGCGAAGAGTAGAGCGGATTGAGGCTGCCTGCGACGGTCGCATCGGTCAGCCGCGTGCTGCGCCGCACATAATCAGGGTTTTCCGCGTTCGCGATGTTGTGGGACACCGTTTCCAGCGACCTTGCATAGGCCCTGATGCCCGAGCGGCCGATTGCGAGAAGATCGCTCATGTCTCGTCAACTCCGAACTGCTTGAGCAGCATGCTGGCGATGCCGAACTTCTGCTTGCCTGCCATATCGTCGGCGAGGCGCGAATCCATCAGGTCGCGAAACTGGTTGCCCGCGTCCGACCCCAGCAGGCTTTCACCAGGGGTTGCGCTGCGCATCGTCGATATCATCTGCCGCAGGAACACCGCCTCGAACGCCTGCGCCGCCTTGCGCATCTCCGCGTTGTGCGCCGCACCCTTGGCATCGGCGTTGGCGGTGGCGTTGGCGGTGGCATTGGCAGCCGCATTGGCAGCAACACGCGAAGGCGAAGGCGCACTGGCCGCAGCAGCTGAGGCCTGCGTGTTCAACGGCAGCGCAGCGCGGTTGCGGGCCAGCGCAAAAGCGGCGGAGGCGGGCATCACGGTCACAAGATCACCAGCTCGGCCTTCAGCGCGCCAGCCTGTTTCAACGCTTCCAGGATCGCCGCAAGATCGCTGGGCGATGCGCCGATGGCGTTGATCGTTTCGACAATCTCGGACAAGTTGGCACCTCTTTTGATCTCGAACGCCGGGTTGGTCTGTTCCTCGATCGCGATCTCGCTGCGCTCTTCGACGGCGGTCACGCCATCGCTGAACGGGGCTGGTTGAACAATCGTGGGCGATTCCTGAACCCGCACGGTCAGCTTGCCATGGCTCACCGCAGCCGGGCTGATCCTCACCGCGCCGTTGATAACGACTGTTCCGGTGCGGGCATTAACAATTACTTTTGCGGCAGCCTCAGCGGGGGTCACCGGAATGTTCTCGATGCGGCTCATCATCAATACCCGCTCCTGCGGGGTGACAGGCGCTGCGATGCGCACCGAAACCGCGTCGCTGGCCGCTGCCAGCCCATAGCCGAACTGGCTGTTGATCGCATCGGCAACGCGCATGGCAGTGGTCAGGTCCGCATCTGCCAGGTTGAACAGCAGATAAGGGCTCTGCTCGAACCCGGTTTCGACCACGCGCTCGACGGTAGCTCCAGCAGCGATGCGGCCAACCGAGGGAATGTTGACGACCGTATTCGAACCGTCGGCCCCGCTGACGCCCAGTCCGCCGACGGCAAGGTTGCCCTGTGCCATCGCATAGATCTGGCCATCCGCACCGAGCAAAGGCATCATGATCAGCGTGCCTCCGCGCAACGACTTGGCCTGGCCGATGGCGGACACGGTCACATCTAGCCGCTGGCCTGGCTTTGCCATGGCCGGGAGCTCAGCAGTGACTATTACGGCAGCAGCGTTTCTTGTGGCCGGGTTCAAGCCAGGTGGAAGCGAAAGGCCAAACCGGTTGGTGATGCCACGCATGCCAACGGTAGCATATTGGAGATTGTCATCACCGGTACCCGGAAGGCCCACCACGATGCCATAGCCGGTCAACTGGTTGGCGCGCAGCCCCTGGAACGCACCCAGATCCTTGATCCGTTCGGCATAGGCGGGCTGCATGGCGACAAACAGCACCAGCGCAACCGCGACTATCGCACGCAACCATTGGATAAGGGGTCGATAGGGTTGGGGCAAGATCATATCAGGGGCCTTCAAAACGGACTGAGGATTTCAAAGAAGCGTTGCAGCCAGCCCTTCTGGCTGGCGCGCGCGATCTCCCCGGTGCCGCCATAGATGATCTGGGCATTGGCCACCCGTGACGAGAGGATGATGTTTTCCGGGCCGATATCCATGGCGCGGACGATGCCGCTGAAGCGGATATGCTCCGATCCGCGGTTAAGGCTGATCAGCTTTTCACCGCGCACCAGCATCGTGCCGTTGGGATAGACCTCTGCAATGGTGACCGTGACCTGGCCCTGCAGCGAATTGGACTGCTGTGCCGTTCCTACACCCTGAAAGGCCGAATTGCCGCCCATGCTTATGTCGCTGGGATTGAAGAAGCTCAACGGCCCGGTGACGGGCGGGGTGATCCCGATACTGCCGGTGCGATCGGTGTTCGCGCCGTTCGACTTGAGCGCCTGGGTCCGTTCGACAAGCGCAATGGTCAGCACATCGCCGACCATTCCGGCCCGCGCCCCGTTGGTCAGCGCCGAATAGCCGTTGCTCGCCTGAAAGATCGCGCCATTGGGCACCGGCGGCAAAGCCTGCGGAATCGATAACGTCGGCGCGTATTCGGGGTCGGGCTGGATCGGCTGGCTTTTCTTTTTGGCAAAGGCAGGGGAGGCCGAGAGCGCCAGCGAAATGGCGATGGCTGCAACCAATCCTCCCCGGAAGGCGCGAACGCTCTCCCCTCCCGCCAGCCGGTGGGGTGCCCGCAGGGCGCGGTGGGGGCGAGGCGTGCCTGAGCAATCGATGTTCGTTCTCCCGGCCCACCCCGGTACGGCACGCCGGACCTGCCCCTCCCGCTCGCGGGAGGGGAGAGAGTTGCGCGCCGTTTCAAGTGCGATGAAATTATCCGTCATCACCTAACCTCAGCCCATCTGCTGGTTGGCGAACTGGAGCATCTCGTCGGTGGCCTGGATCATCTTGGAATTGACCTCATAGGCGCGCTGGGTCTCGATCATATCCACAAGCTCCTCGACGATGTTGACGTTCGATCCCTCCAGCGTGCCCTGGCGTATCGTGCCCCGGCCCTCAAGGCCTGCGGCACCGGTAATCGGCGGGCCACTGGCGGCAGTCTGGGTCAGCAGGTTGTTGCCCAGCGACTGAAGACCTGCCGAATTGACAAAACTGGCGATTTCAATCTGACCCAGCTCGCTTGGTTCTGGTTGGCCAGCGAGCGACGCCGATACCATGCCATCGGCCCCGATGGTGATTCCGGTTACGCCGGGGGGTACCTGAATGTTGGGAACTAGCGGCAGCCCCTCTGGCGTCACGAGAAGACCTTCGGCCGTCTGGTTGAAATTGCCGGCGCGGGTGAAGGCGGCGGTGCCATCGGGCAACTGGACCTGAAAATAGCCGTTGCCCTCGATCATCATATCAAGTGCGTTGTTGGTGATCTGGGCCGAGCCTTGCGTATCGATACGGCTGGTGCCTGCAACCTTCACGCCAGTGCCGATGGTCAGCCCGGTAGCATAGCGGTTCTGCGCGTCGGCGCGGGCGCCCGGGGCGATTTGCTGCTGGTAGGCGAGCGTTTCGAAATTGGCCCGGTCGCGCTTGAAACCGGTGGTGTTCACGTTCGCCAGATTGTTGGCAATAACGCGCATCTTGGTGTTCTGTGCGTCCAACCCGGTGCGGGCGACCTGAAGGGCTCCGTTGCTCATCTCATCTTACTCCGTTTTGGGGCTTAAGCCGGCATCTGCATGATGCGCGCGCCGCTATCGTCCATTTCCTGCGCGGTGGTCAGCATCTTGACCTGGGTTTCCCAGGCGCGGCTGGCCTCGATCATATCGACCAGCGACTGGGTCATATTGACGTTCGATCCTTCGAGCGCGCCAACCGTGACGCTGGCGTCGGGGTCTTCGGGCAACGCGCCATCGTCGGGGACGCGGAACAGGTTGTCGCGGCCCTTCTTGATCTCGCTGCCTTGCGGGCTGGCCAGCTTGAGCTTGCCGACCTCAATTGGCTGTGCCGGGTCACCACCGACAGGGACGATCGAGATCGCGCCGTTGGAAGCAATGGTGATCTTGTCGGCGCGCGGCAGCGTGATCGGACCACCCTGGCCCAGCACCGGGTGGCCATCACCGGTGGTCAGCAGACCGGTTTCGTTGACCATCAGGTCGCCGCGCCGGGTATAGGCTTCGGCCCCATCAGGGGCTTGCACCGCCAGCAAGGCATCGCCGTTCAGCGCGATATCCAGCACACCGCCGGTGTTCTCGACCGTGCCGCCATTCATATCCGCCCCGATCACCGACTCGCTGGTCGATGCGCGGCTGTCCAGCCCCTCGCCCTGCAGATACAATGCCTGCGCGTTGACGATCTCTGCGCGGAAACCGGTGGTGTCGGCGTTCGCCATATTGTTTGCGATAGCCGTCTGCCGGTTCATGATGCCCTGCATGGCCTTCAGGTTGGTGTGGATCATCTTGTCCATGTCGGGGCACCGTGTTCGAGGGGTTGTAATTCAGTCATCTGGCTATGTTATCAGACCTGCAGATTGACGATGGTCTGGGTCATGTTGTTGGCGGTTTCGATCGCCTGCGCGTTCGCCTGGAAGTTGCGCTGTGCCGAGATCAGCGCGACCAGCTCTTCGGTCAGATCGATGTTCGCCGATTCCAGCGTGCCCGAGCGGACGGTGCCCAGCGGACCGTTGCCTGCCTGGTTGAAGAGCGCGGTTCCAGAATCGCCTGTCGCCTGCCAATGTGAGTCACCGATCGGACGAAGCCCTTCGACTGCGGCAAAGCTTGCCAGCGCCAAGGCCCCGAGCCGCGACTGGTTACCGTTGGAGAACGTGGCGGTGACCACGCCGTCATCGGCAATGGTGATGTTTGAGAGCACCGCAGTGGGATCAGCCGGATCGGTCTCGGGGAGCACGAAATCATTCATGTCGGCAGCGGCGGTCGAGGTGACCTGGCCTGCGGCATTGACGGGCATCAACTGCACCTTGCTGCCGATGGTGTCGACCACTTCGCGGTTGACGTTGACGGCAAACGCGCCGTTGCGGGTAAAGCTTTGCGCTTCGCGTGGCGGCTGGCCCTTGACGACGAAAAAGCCATCGCCTGCCACAGCCAGATCAAGCGTCCGGTCGGTCGAGCTCAGCGCGCCTTGCGTAAACTGCTGGACGATCCCGTTGAGGCGCACGCCCTGACCGGCCACCGATTTGGTGCTTTGTGTGGGCGCAGAGGCAAACACGTCGCCAAAGGTCGCGCGGCTTTGCTTGAAGCCGATCGAGCTGCCGTTGGCGATGTTGTTGGAGATGACCGAAAGATCGGTCTGGGCCGCTTTCAGGCCGCTCAGCGAGGTGACGAAGGACATTTGGCGTTACTCCACAGTGAAATTTGGCAAAAGAAACAAGGTGATCAGCCGATGCGTCTGGCGCTACCGGCAGACATGCTGCCGGCCGGTGTGACCAGCATGGCATCGGCGCCGGTGCTGCTCGATTCGACCGCCGTCACTGGCAGCCAGGTGGAAAGCGTGGTGGGCGCAGCACCGGTGACACGCACCGTGAGCGCGCCGATATTGGCAGGGTTGCCCGCCGCATCCTGGCTGATCAGTTCGAACGGAACCTTGCCCGCTGCAACCTTACCCAGCTGCTGGCTGTGGACGACATTGCCCGATGCATCGAGCCACTCGACCCCGACATTGTCGGCAGGCGAAGTGAGCGTGAACTCGCCGCGATACCGGCCCTGCGCGTCGGCATAAGCGGTATCGCCATCCTGCAGCACCGAACGTCCGATGAAATTGGCAGCCTCTGCAAGCCGCGA
The DNA here is from genome assembly GCA_038209235.1 of Sphingomonadales bacterium. Lineage (GTDB taxonomy): Bacteria > Pseudomonadota > Alphaproteobacteria > Sphingomonadales > Sphingomonadaceae > Blastomonas. Next base: position 20,951 of record JBBQXX010000025.1, read on the forward strand.
TGTGCCGAACGATCCGGCAATCGCCTTGAGCGAGGCGTTCATTTCCGAAATGCCTGCAACCTGGCTGAACTGCGCCATCTGTCCGACCATCGCCTGATTGTCGACCGGATCGAACGGATCCTGGAATTTCAGCTGCGCGGTCATCAGTTTGAGGAACGCGGCCTGCCCCAATGATTCCTGGCTGTTTTTGGCGGCAATTTCCTGGTTCCTGATCTGGGTGACGGCAAAATCGCCGGCTATGGTCGTCATTTGCCCATCCTTACGGTTTCCAGGATCAGCGACTTGGCGGTCTGCATCACCTGCACGTTGTTCTGATACTGGCGCGCGGTCTCCAGCATATCGATCAGCTCGGCGGTCTCATCGACACCGGCATCCCAGACATAGCCGTCGGCATCGGCCAGCGGGCTGGTGGGGTCGTGCCGCTTGACCGGCTTGATGTCCGACTGGACCACCTTTTCGATCTGCACCGTGGCGATGCCGGGGCTTTCCTGCACCGTCTTGAACACCGGTTTGATCGCGCGATAGGCCTCGGCCTCGCTGCTGTAGGTGGTGCGGGCGTTGGCCAGGTTGGATGCGGTGGTGTTGAGGCGCGAAAGCTGCGCCGACATCGCCCTGCCACTGATATCGAAGATGTTCATCGGACTGGGCATGGCTTATTCTCCCTTGATCGCGCGGGTAATGCTCGCCACGCGCCCTTCCAGAAACGAAAGCGTGGTCGAATAGCCGATGGCGTTTTCGGCAAACAGGGTCTGCTCGGTGGAAAGCTCGACGGTGTTGCCATCCATCGATGGTTGCAACGGCACGCGGTAACCGGCGTTTTCGCCCAGCGCGGTGTCGAGGCTGTCGCCACCCTGAACGCGCTGCATCGCCTTGTCGAAATCAAGGTCGCGCGCCTTGTATCCGGGCGTCGCGGCATTGGCGATGTTTGATGCCAGCATCGACAGCCGCTGCGATCGCAGCTGCAGCGCCGTGCCGTGCATTCCAAAAATCCTGTCTGCCCCCATGGGACCATCCCTCTTAAGCAAAAGCTGCATCTGCCGTCATAAGCGATGGACAGAATGCGTCGCCCAGAGGGTAAGCAAAGCCTGTGCCAATTATTGTTAGCGCCCGATTTACGTGGCTTTTCAATGGGGCATTGGCTCGGCGGAACGGGTTTCACAGGGGCGAGGCGGCAAACATCTGCCGGTCGGGCGGCAATTGCTTGCCGCCCGAAGCGGGCTATCGGGATTATCACAGCCATGACAATTGCCGCCTTTCTCGATCCGGTCTCGCTCGCGTGCGTTGCAGGCGGCAGCTTTTTCGTCGCCTGGGTGCAGAACGGCACAAAAGCCGCGCTCAGCGGTTTTTCCGGGCTGCGCCGTGAATTGTGGATGAAGACGCAGGATCAGTCGGACAACGGCCATCGCGCGGTGCTGCGCATCGAACATACCGTCGAAAGCCGCGGCATTGCGTGTGCGTACCGGGTCAAATCGGGGGGTGCTTTTGTCACCCTGGCCGCAGAAGCGATGGCCAACCACCGCTCGCTCGATGGCTTTCAGGGTGCGATCTTGCGGCTGGGGGCCCAGCGCCGCGCGCGGCTGACCGCGATGGTGCGCTTCTGGGAGAATGTCGCCGATTGTGCGCCCGCGATGGGCATGCTGGGGACCGTGATCGGCCTGATCATGCTGTTTGGCAATGTCGAGGATGCAGCCTCGATCGGGCGGGCGATGGCG
>JBBQXX010000026.1:0-20863 GCA_038209235.1 Sphingomonadales bacterium
GTGCGGCTGAATGACCGGGGCCCGTCGGCTCGCAATCGCCTGATCGACCTGTCCTATGGCGCAGCGAAACAGCTTGGCGTGGCGGACAAGGGTGTGTTTTCGGTGCGGGTGCGCCGCGTCAATCCGCCGGAAGCCGAGCGCGCGGTGCTGCGGACGGGTCAGCCCGTGGCGATGCGGATGGAAACGCCAGAATCGTTGCTCGTGCCGCTGCGGCGTCGGCTGGATGGCAAGCCGAGGCCGACCGACGTGGCGGCGGCGGGTCGTGGCGTCACGCCAGCAGGAAACATGCCCGCAAAGCCGGACAGAACCCCGCCAGCCGCGCCAGTCACGCCAGCCAACCCGCCTGTGGCCAAAAACGGCACCGACCGGTTCATCGTCGAAGGTGCAGGTAGCAGACCGCAGATGGTCGAAAACAGCACCGGCGATAACCGCGCAACGCTCACACCAACCCGGCCAGCCCAGGCGCCCGCCCCGACGCCTGCTCCAAGGCCTGCCCCGGCGCCTGCTCCAAGGCCTGCCCCAACTTCAGCGGCGGCCGGTGGCGGGTATTTCGTTCAGGTTGCTGCCTTCGGTTCGCGCGCGCGTGCCGATGAGCTGGCGAAAAAGATCGGCGGCAGCACGCAGACCAGCGGCAATGGCAAGCTGTTCCGCGTCCGATATGGCCCCTATGCCGATGCTAACGCTGCGCAACAGGGCCTTACGCTGGCGAAGCGGAACGGCTATCAGGAAGCCCGAATCCAGAAAGACGCAGGCCGCTGACATTTGCCCGCAGTGCGATGCCGATCGGCGGCCCCTCAACAATCCATGGGAATATAATGAAAACCCCGCTTATCGGCTTGATTACGCTTTCGTTGCTGGCGACCCCGCTGGCAGCTGCCGCCCCCCGTTATATTTCTGAGGCTCCCATCGGCTATATGACCGATTTGTCGTCGGGGGCGGTATTGTATTCGCGCGAGGCGAACAAGCCTATCCCGCCTGCATCGATGGCCAAGATGATGACGGTCTATGTCGCTTTCGATCTGCTTAAAAAGGGCGAGATCAAGCTGAACCAGAAAATGACGGTGTCCCCCGAGACGTGGCGCAAATGGAACAACCAGGGCTCCAGCATGTTTCTGGCGGTGGGCAGCCAGGTGACTGTGGCTGATCTGCTCGACGGGATTGTGACGCTGTCGGGTAACGATGCGTGTGTAGTGTTGGCAGAAGGCATTGCCGGTTCTGAAGACGCCTTTGCCGACATGATGAACAAGAAGGCCAGCGAGATCGGCCTCACCAACAGCCGTTTTGGCAACAGCAACGGCTGGCCCGACGAGGGACTGACGATGGTGACCGCGCGCGATCTGGCGCAGCTGGCCACCGCGACAATCCGCAACCACCCCAGGCTGTATCAGCGTTTTTATTCAAAGGGCAGCTTCACCTGGAATGGTATCACCCAGTTCAACCGTGACCCGTTGCTGGGCAAGGTCGATGGCGCAGACGGCCTCAAGACTGGCCACACCGAAGAGGCAGGCTATGGCTTTACCGGATCGGCTGAACAAAACGGGCGGCGGCTGGTTATGGTGGTCGCCGGGCTGGACAGCTATAACGGGCGGGTTGATGAATCGGTCAAGTTCATGAACTGGGGGTTCCGCGCGTGGAAATCGGTTCCGCTGTTTGCCAAGGGCAAAATCGTCGATACCGCCAAGGTGCAGTTGGGCAGCGAACGTCAGGTTGATCTGGTAGCGCCGCGCGATCTGGCGCTGACGCTGCCGCGCACCGCCGATACCGACAAGGTGACGCTGAAAGTCGTTTACCAGGGACCGCTCAAGGCACCGATCGCCAAGGGGCAGCAAATCGCGACGCTGGTGATTTCCGCACCCGACATGCAACGCCAGGTCATGCCGCTGGTGGCGGGGCAGGCGGTTGAGGAAGCCGGGATATTCGGGCGTCTGTGGGCCGGAATTCTCGCGCTGTTCGGCGCGTAGACCTGTCGGTGCTCGGGCGCTTCATCTCGATCGAAGGGGGCGAGGCGGTTGGCAAATCCACCCAGATCAGGTTGCTGGCCGATTGGCTTCAACAGCAGGGCATAGCGGTTACCGTAACACGTGAGCCAGGCGGGACCGCCGGAGCCGAGGCGATCCGGGCGCTGTTGCTCGAAGGCGGGGCCGATCGCTGGGACGCGCGAGGCGAGGCGTTGCTGTTCGCAGCGGCGCGCGCAGATCATGTCGCCAGGCTGATCCGGCCGGCGGTTGACAGCGGCGGCTGGGTCATCTGTGACCGGTTCATCGACAGCAGCCGTGCTTACCAAGGGGTTGCAGGCGGGCTTGGCGATGATGCCATCCTTGCGCTGCACAGCTTTGGCTCACACGGTTTCCTCCCCGACTGCACGTTGCTGCTCGAACTGACCGAGGCAGAAGCTGTGCTGCGGGCGGTGGCGCGCGACGGGGATAAAACTGACCGTATCGGCGGACGCGATCCAGAATATCACGCGCAGGTGACACAGGCTTTCGTGTCATTTGCGGCGCAGGAGCCGGCAAGGTTCCGCATCATTGATGCATCGGGTGATATCGATATTGTACACCACCGGATTATTGCTGCAATCGGGCACCTGCTGGCATGACGTCATGACCGCACCGACACGATCATGGGTTGGCCACGCAGAGCCTGAAACCACGCTTTTAAAGGCGTTCCAGGCACAGCGCCTGCACCACGGCTGGCTGCTGACCGGACCCGAAGGGATCGGCAAGCGCAGTTTTGCGCTTGCTGCCGCAGCCCATCTGCTGACCTGCGATCCCGGCGATTCAGGCGATCATTTCGCAGGCGATCTGCACGGCGCTGCGGGGCGGTTGCTCCAGCAGAGCAATCATCCGGACTGCCATTACATCACGCTTGGCCCGCAGAATGACAAGGAAGCACGCAAGGCGGAAAAGGGCGAACCATTCGATCTGGCGCGTAATATCAAGGTGGACCAGATCCGCAGCCTGCAACGTCGGCTGAATGTCCGGCCCAGCCTCGCCCCGCGCCGTGTGATCATATTCGATTCGGCTGATCTGCTCGAACGCGGAGCGGCCAACGCGCTGCTGAAGAGCTTGGAAGAGCCGCCTGCCGACACGGTGTTCCTGCTGATCGCGCACAATCCGGGGCGGCTGCTGCCGACGATCCGATCGCGCTGTCTGGTGCTGAACTTTCCGGCGCTCAAGGATGCAGATATGGCGCTAGCGCTGCGCGCGGCGCGGCCGCAATTGCCTGACGCAGAGATTGCGGCACTCGTTCGCCTGGGGCAGGGCGCGCCGGGGCAGGCGCTCAGTTTTGCCGGGCTGGATATGGCGCGGATCGATGCGCTGCTGGGCGATATTGCAGAGCACGGCGATGCCGATCATCGTGCCCGTATCGCGTTGGGCACGCTGGTCAACGGCAAGGCCAACAAGCAACGGTTTCAGGCCTTGCTCCATTACGCGCCACGTTTTGCCGCACACCGAATCCGGGACCTGCGCGATGATCGGCTGCCTGTAGCGATCGATGCCTGGCAGGATATCGGCAAGCTCGCCTCGCGCGCGGTGGTGCTTAATCTGGATGCTTCGGCGGTGGCATTTCAAATTGGCGGCTTGTTGGCACGGCTGGCCCCGCCTAAATAGACTGGACCGGGCCATGATGGCCCTTATCCAGACAGACGGCAGATTTAAGCGCCATGGGCGAACCCTATTACATCACCACCGCGATCAGCTATCCCAATGGTCGCCCGCATATCGGCCATGCCTATGAGGCGATTGCGGCCGATGTCATCGCGCGTTTTCAGCGGCTGATGGGGCGCGATGTCCGCTTTCAGACTGGCACCGATGTGCATGGCCTCAAGATGCTGCAAAAGGCGCGCGAGGTGGATACCACGCCGCAAGCCTTGGCCAACGAGATGTCACAATATTTCAAGGATATGTGCGACAGACTTGATGTGAGTTATGATCGGTTCATCCAGACGTCCGAAGATGATCACCACCGCGCCAGCCAGGCCTTGTGGACGGCGATGGCCGCCAACGGCGACCTTTATCTGGATCGCTACGAAGGCTGGTACTCGGTCCGCGACGAAGCCTATTATGGCGAGGATGAACTTGTCGACGACGGGCAGGGGGGCAAGCAATCCCCGCAAGGCACGCCTGTTGAATGGACAGCCGAAGAAAGCTGGTTTTTCCGGCTCGATCAGTATCAGGACAGGTTGCTGGCGCTCTATGAGGAGCATCCCGAGTTCCTCCGGCCTGATACGCGCCGCAATGAGATCATCAGCTTCGTGAGGTCCGGGCTGCGGCCATTGTCGGTGTCGCGCACCAGTTTCGACTGGGGAGTCAAGGTGCCGGGAAGCGACGGCCACGTCATGTACGTATGGGTCGATGCGCTCACCAACTATCTGACCGGGCTGGGCTATCCCGATGACACCGATCTGATGCGCAGCCACTGGCCGGCGGATCTGCATTTGATCGGCAAGGATATCGTGCGCTTTCACGCGGTCTATTGGCCGGCCTTCCTGATGAGCGCCGGGATCGCGCTGCCCAAGCAGGTATTCGGCCACGGCTTTCTGCTCAACAAGGGTGAGAAGATGTCGAAATCGGTCGGCAATGTCGTCGATCCGTTTGCACTCGCCGATGCATTTGGTGTCGATCGGTTGCGGTATTTCCTGATGCGCGAAGTCAGCTTCGGACAGGATGGCAGCTACTCGCCCGAAGCCATTGCTATCCGGTCGAATGCGGACTTGTCGAACAGCTTCGGCAATCTGGCGCAGCGGATTTTGAGCTTCATCGCCAAGAACCTGGACGGCTTTCTGCCTGCGATCCGCAGCCATGACGCCGCCGATGCCGGGTTGTTCGGCTTGCTTGACGATGCGTTGCAAACCGAAATGCCCAAGGCGATTGGCGATCTGGCGCTGTCGCAAGGTATCGAAGCCTGGCTGCGTGCGGTGTTCGCCTGCAATGCCTATGTCGATGAGCAGGCTCCCTGGGCGCTGAAGAAAACCGATCCTGAACGCATGGAGACGGTGCTCGCGACGCTGTATATTGCCATCGTACAGCTCGCGGTGGCGATTTCGCCGGTGATCCCGGCAAGTGCTAAAGCCTTGCTCGATCACATGGGCGTGCCACACGATGTGCGTTCACTCGCCGGAATGGCAAGCCAGTGGTATTCGCCATTGGCGCAAAGCGACTATCAGATCGCGGTGCCTGCGCCACTGTTCCCCCGCATCGACCTGCCCGCCGAGGCCGCCGCCTGATGCTGGTCGATTCGCACTGTCATCTCAACTACAAGGGCATGACCGAACAGCAGGGCGAACTGCTCGGCCGTGCTCGCGCCTCTGGCGTCACCGCGATGCTCAACATCTCGACCCGCGCAAGCGAATGGGACGCGGTAACCGCCACCGCGCATCGTGAGGCCGATGTGTGGGCCAGCATCGGCATCCATCCGCACGAGGCCGATGATCACGCCGATATCGATACCGCCCGGTTGATCACGCGGGCCGAAGGTGACGCGCGCGTGGTGGGAATTGGCGAGACCGGGCTCGATTTTTTCTACGATCATTCGGACCGCGACCAGCAACGCGCCAGCTTTATCGCGCATATCGCCGCGGCACGCGCCACCGGCTTACCGCTGATCGTTCACACCCGCGATGCCGAGGAGCACACTGCCGTGATCCTGACCGAGGAAATGGGGAAGGGGGCCTTTCCCGCGCTGATCCATTGCTTCACCGCCAGCGCAGATTTCGCCGCCAAGGTTCTGCAATTGGGGCTTTATATCTCCATCTCAGGGATCGTGACCTTCAAGAACGCCAAGGACCTGCAAGCCGTGGCGCGTGACATTCCTGCAGACCGGCTGCTGGTAGAAACCGATGCGCCGTTCCTTGCCCCCGTTCCGCATCGCGGAAAACAGGGCGAGCCTGCCTTTGTTGCGGATACGGCGCGCTATCTTGCTGCGCTGCGCGGTGAGAGCTATGAACAGCTGTGCGAGACAACCTCCCGCAATTTCTACACTTTGTTCGACCGGGCACATCCGTGAGGGCTATTCTGCTAGGATCGGGTACGTCAGGCGGTGTGCCGCGGATCGGCAACGACTGGGGCGCGTGCGATCCTGCCAACCCGCGCAACAGGCGCTCGCGGGTTTCTGTAATCATCGAACATGATGGCCAGCGGATTCTCGTCGATACATCGCCCGATCTCAGGAACCAGCTGCTCGCCAATGATATCAGCAACCTCGACGCGGTGATCTGGACGCACGATCATGCCGATCACAGCCATGGCATCGATGACCTGCGGCCTTTGTTTCATCGCAACCGTAAACCCCTGCCCGGTTATGGCAGACCCTATGCAATTGAGAGCCTTGCCAGCCGCTTCGATTATATCTTCGCAGGCGGTGACGGGTATCCGCCGATTGTCGTGGCACACGATCTGGATAATGATCAAAACATCGCCGGAATTCAGGTGCGCTGCGTCGATCAACCGCACGGGCCGGTGCTGTCGTCTGGCCTGCGCTTTAATGTCGGCGGCCAAGCCATCGTTTACGCGACCGATTTCAGTGCGTCGACCGACGCCATGACGTCGCTCTACAGCGATTGCGATGTGCTGATCGTTGATTGCTTGCGGTCCGAGCCACACCCGACGCATGCTCATCTCGACATGGCTCTGGGCTTTGCGGTGCAGTGCCGGGCGAAGCACACCGTGCTGACGCACATGGATAAGAGTCTCGATTACGCAACCCTGGCCGCAGCGTTGCCCGATGGGATCGAGCCGGGCTATGACGGGCTGACAATTGACCTTGCCAAGGACTTGGGATGAATGACGGCGAGACCGCCAGCCTGATCTACAGCCTGCTGCTGCTCGTGCTGGTCGGCAGCGCGTTGGTTTCGCGCAGCTTGCCGATTGGTCAGACGCTCAAGATGGCGTTGGGCTGGATCGGCATTTTTGCGCTGATCTTTTTGCTGGTGAGCTTTCGCCCCGAGATGAAATTGATCTGGGGCCGCGTTACTGGCGAACTCGGTTTGGCCAGCGGACCTCAGATCAGCGGGGCGCCGATGACTTTGCGCAAACGCGAGGACGGCCATTTCTGGGTTGATGCCGATGTGAACGGCCATCGGGTCGAATTCATGGTCGACAGCGGCGCGACGTTTACCGCGCTGTCCGCGCCAGCAGCGCGTGATGCCGGGGTTGAGCCCGACGCATTCAGCATGAAAATAGCGATTGGCACCGCCAACGGGACGATCGAGGCGGACCGCGCAACGGTCAGCGAACTGCGCCTTGGATCGCTGGTGATGCAGGATCACGCCATTGTGGTTGCCGACGCGTTTGGCGATACCAATGTGCTTGGCATGAATTTCTTGTCGGCGTTGAAAAGCTGGCGGGTTGAGGGCAGCAGCATGATCCTGACGCCGCACGATGGCTCTGGCTAAAAATGATAATAATTTAACATAATATATATTATCGGACTTATGGAGATCTTGCCGATGCAGACCCCCCCGGCCAGTCCCGGCGCTCCCCCGCAAGATTTGGTACCGCTCGATCGGCTGGTGGCGATCATGGAGCGGTTACGCGATCCGGAATGCGGCTGCCCGTGGGATGTCGCGCAAAGTTTTGCGACGATCGCGCCATACACCATTGAGGAAGCCTATGAGGTCGCCGATGCGATCGAGCGCGATGACATGGCAGCGCTCAAGGACGAGCTTGGCGATCTGTTGCTACAAGTCGTGTTCCACAGCCGCATCGCGCAGGAAGCCGGGCATTTCAGCGTGGCCGACGTCATAACGTCGATCAGCGACAAGATGGTCCGCCGCCATCCGCATATTTTTGCCGATCAGGACGTGGAACAATGGGACTGGGAAGCGATCAAGGCTGCCGAACGGTTGCAAGCCGGATCGTCAAGCGCGATGGATGGCGTCGCCAAAGCGCTACCGGCGCTGATGCGCGCGCAAAAGCTGCAAAAGCGTGCTGCGCGCACCGGATTCGACTGGGATGACGATCAGGGCGCGTTCGACAAATTGTTCGAAGAAGCCGGTGAACTGAAGGCCGCCCAAACCGATGCCGAGCGGATCGATGAGGCTGGTGATCTGCTGTTTGCGGCGGTGAACGTTGTCAGGCACATGGGGATCACCGCTGAGGATGCGCTGCGCGGAGCCAATGCCAAGTTCGAGCGGCGGTTCCGGGCGATGGAGGATGAGGCAGGGGCGCAATTTGCCGCTTTGTCGCTCGATGACAAGGAAGCGTTGTGGCAGCGCGCCAAGATTACGACGCGAAGTTTATGACTTGCCCATCATAGCGCCTGGAACCGGCCCCAGTCCTTATCGGAAAGCCGCACAGACAACATCAGACGGTCATCTTCGGGACGCGACTTGACCACTTCTCCGTGCGCATGCAGCCAAGCCAGCCGGTGGCCGTCGTTTTGCGGCAGTTCGATCGCGTAGATCCGGTGGCTGATGACGAGCGCGAGCGATACTGCGCGTAACAGATCGGTCACCCCCTCCCCGGTCAAGGCCGAGATCGCGCAGACCGTGCGGTCTTGCGGCACCGTCTCCATCAGCAATGCCCGCGCGTGCTTATCCAAAGCGTCCCATTTGTTCCACGCTTCGATCAGCGGCACGGCAAGCCCCCGCCCGGCCAGCACCGGATCGATGACCAGCCCCAGATCGGTGAGAATTGCTTCCACTGCTTGGGCCTGAACCTGCGCTTCGGGATGCGCCATGTCGCGGACATGGATGATAAGGTCCGCCGAGAGCACTTCTTCCAGTGTCGCGCGAAATGCCGCGACGAGTTCGGTGGGAAGGTCAGACACGAAGCCCACGGTGTCGGATAGAATCGCCTTTTCAACGCCATCGAGCCGGATCGAGCGCATCGTCGGATCCAGCGTAGCGAACAGTAAATCTTCAGCCAGCACATCGGCAAGGGTCAGCCGGTTGAACAGCGTTGATTTGCCCGCATTGGTATAGCCGACTAGCGCGATCACCGGCCAGGGCGCTTTTTGGCGGCGCTCGCGATGCAGGCCGCGGGTGCGTTTGACCTGCTCGAGCTCACGGCGCAGCTTGGCCATACGATCGCGGATCATTCGGCGGTCGGCCTCAATCTGCGTTTCGCCGGGGCCGCCCAGAAAACCGAAGCCACCGCGCTGTCGCTCAAGGTGGGTCCAGCTGCGCACCAGACGGCCGGCCTGATAATCCAGATGCGCCAGTTCTACCTGCAATCGTCCTTCGGCCGTCGCGGCGCGTTCTCCGAAGATTTCGAGGATCAGCCCGGTGCGGTCGATAACCTTGACCTTGAGCCGCTCTTCCAGATTGCGCTGCTGGATCGCCGACAGGCTGCCATCGACGATGAGCAGCTCCGATCGGGTATCGTCAAGGCTGGCGGCGATGATATCGACCTGCCCGCCGCCAAACAGCGTCGCCGGGCGTGCGGTACGAATGCGAAAGGCATGCGTTGCGCACACCGCTATGCCAATCGCCAGCGCCAGACCGCGCGCCTCTTCAAGCCGTGAATCGGTGTCCACACTGCCGCGTCGGCCAAGGTCGGGATAGGCGATCACCGCCCGCGCGCCGCGTGCAAAATCGAGGGTGTCAGAACCGGTCAAATGTCAAAATCAATCCATTGGCAAAATTCATGCATCGTCGGCTTTGGTATCGTCCCAGTCGCCGGTCAGATCGAGAGGAGCGTTGGGCTGGACCGTGGATACCGCGTGCTTGTACGCCAGTTGCGCCATGCCCTCTCGCTCCAGCAGCATGCAGAAAAGGTCATACGCCGCCACCTTGCCTTGCAGCATGACACCGTTGATCAGAAACATCGTCACCGGCACCCCGGTTTCCTGCACGGTGCGCAAGAACACTTCCTGCAGGTTGCGGTTCTTGGCGTTCTTGACCCCCATCAGTCCGGCAAATATCGCCAGATCGATGGGCTGGGCGGGCATGACGGTTGAAATTGCGTGTTTGTAGACCAGTTGGGACTGGCCATCGCGGCGCAGCATCACGGAAAAATTGTCAAACCAGGTCACAATGCCCTGTAGCTTGACACCCTTGACCAAGAACATGGTGACAGGAATTTTCGATTTTCTCAGGCTGTTGAGGAACACATCCTGGATGTTTTGAGCCTTTTCGGTCATTTTGACCCCCGGTCTTGGCGGCGACGTTGCGCCACGGTTTTATGAAAAGCCGGTTCGACACACGCGGACACGGCTGCGGCTTAAACGCGCCCGACTTACATAGGGCGGATGGATGGCCGCGCCAATGGCCAGTTTGCCAAGCATTCGGCTTTCACCGGTCGTGAAGACCCAGCAGTTTGAGTTTGCGGTGGAGCGCAGACCTTTCCATACCGATGAACTCAGCGGTTTTGGAAATATTACCGGAAAAACGCCTGATCTGGATTTTCAGATACTCCCGCTCAAAGCTCTCGCGCGCCTCGCGCAAGGGCACGCCCATCAGGCTGGAAATGCCTGCTGTCCGCCCGCCATCGCCCTGAATCAGTTCAGGCGGCAGCATATCGACATCGATGCTGGTCAGTCGTCCGCGCGGTGCCAGAATGATCGTGCGCTCGATGACGTTGCGCAACTGGCGCACGTTGCCCGGCCAGTTATAGCTTTGCAGCGCCGCCATCGCCTCGCTGCTGGTGTCAGGCGGTTTGATACCGTGCTCGGAGGCAAAGCGCGCGACATAATGTTCGACCAGCGCCGGAATGTCATCACGCCGGTCGGTCAGCGCGGGGATTTCGACTGGCACCACGTTAAGCCGGTAGAACAGATCTTCGCGGAAACGCCCCTCGGCAATCTCGTGCTCCAGATTGCGCGATGTTGCTGACACGAAGCGCACATCGACCCGAATAGGCCGGGTTGAACCAACGCGGGCAAAGCTTTGATCGGTCAGCACACGCAGGATCTTGGCCTGGGTAGATTCGGGCATATCGGCCACCTCGTCAAGGAACAGCGTTCCGCCATGCGCGCGCTCCAGCAGGCCCGGTGTCGCCAGCCTGCCTTGGTCTTCCTCACCAAACAGTTCCTGCTCAAACCGGTCGGGGGTCATTCTGGCGGAATTGACCGTTATGAATGGCCCGGCCGACCGGCCACTCCAGCTGTGCAACAGCCGCGCGGCGACTTCCTTGCCGACACCAGCAGGCCCGGTGATCAAAAGACGGCTGCCGCTGTTGGCAACGCGTTTCAAGGTGGCGCGGACAGCGTTGATCGAGCTTGAGCTGCCGGTCAGTTCGTCAGAGATGCCCAGTTTTTCGCGCAGCTGGGCATTCTCGCGCCGCAACCGGTCGGTTTCGGTGCCACGCGCCACCATATGGATGAGCCGTTCGGCTTCGAACGGTTTCTCGATAAAGTCCATCGCACCGCGAGAAATCGCGGAAACGGCGGTATCGATGTTGCCATGGCCCGAAAAGATGATCACAGGCAGATCCGCATCGCGCGCCTTGATCTCATCGAGCAGTTCCAGCCCATCAAGCTTGCTGCCCTTCAACCATACATCAAGCAGCACCAGTGAAGGGCGACGCTCATCGATCGCGGCGAGCGCGGCATCGCTGCCGCCGGCGGTGCGGCAAAAATAGCCTTCGTCCTCCAGCACACCCGATACCAGATCGCGGATATCGCGTTCATCATCAACGATCAGGATTTCTAACGGCATAGACTAGGTGCTTCCCTCATCGTGTGTGGTGCGGCTCATTTGCGCGGCTTGCCGGACGCTTCTTGCGGTCAGGCTGGTGACTTTTTCGGTGCCGTTGCCATGCCCGCCAATGGTGCTCGATACGGCTTCCTGCTGCGCGCTGTTGCACAACAGGTCGGTTTCGAGCCGGATTATGACCCGTGTGCCCCCCAGATCATTCGATTCGAATGCAAGATCGCCGAAATGCTCCTCGACGATCTTTTTGACGATCGCCAATCCCAGCCCGGTGCCCTTCTCGCGGGTTGTCATGTACGGCTCGACGATACGGTCGCGATCTGCGGGCAGTCCGATGCCATCATCATCGAGCGTCAGAACCAGATAAGCGCCTGACCGGGCGATGGTGGCTGTCACCGAACCGCCGCTGCGCTGGCCCTCCTGTTGCCGTGCCTCGATCGCCTCGACCGCATTTTTGAGAATGTTGGTGACCGCCTGCCCGATCTGGCGGCGATCGCAGTGCAGATCGGTGCCCTCATGCTCGCCTCGCGCGGTGAACCGGATCGCCGGGTGGGCGACCTCCTGCAAAAACAGCGCCTGCCGCACCAGATCGAAGAAATTCTCTTCGCGAAACACCGGCTTTGGCATCCGTGCGAACGAGGAGAATTCATCGACCATATTGCGCAGGTCGCCGACCTGCCGGACGATGGTATCGGTCAGCTGGCCAAACGTGGCATCGCCCTCGCTCACCTTGCTGGCATACCGCCGCTTGAGGCGCTCTGCGGCCAGCTGGATCGGGGTCAGCGGGTTCTTGATCTCGTGCGCGATACGCCGGGCCACATCCGACCATGCCGCCTGCCGCTGATCGATCAGTTGCTGCGTGATGTCCTCAAAGGTAATCACCATGCCATAAGGTTCGCGCACCGCGCGGACCGCCAATGTCAGCAGATCGTTGGCGCGCGAATATTGGATAACCGTTTTTTCGGTGCCGTCCGCCAACAGCCTGGCAAAGGGCGGCGCGATGCTCGACAGCGGGCACCCCAGGCACTGGTCGGCATCGCTGAGCAACAGCAACCTTTGTGCGGTGCTGTTCATCAGCCGCACCATCCCCATCGGATCGACCGAGATTACGCCAGCGCTCACCGATTCGAGCACCGCTTCGGTAAAGGCGCGGCGATCGTCCATCTGGCTGTTGGCGCGGATCAACGCGGATGTCTGGTCGGACAAACGGCTGGCCATGCGGTTGAAGGCGCGGCCGAGCACGCCGACTTCGTCGGTGCGGTTGGCGGTATCGACGCGGGTGGCGAAGTTACCGGCGCTGATATCGCGTGCGGCGCTGGCCATATCCGTCAGCGGGCGCACCATCCGGTCGGCAAATTTGAGCGCCGCCCACAGCGCCACCGCGACGAGCAGCAGCGAGACGACGAACAGCGCGATATTGAAACGGATCTGCAAATTCTGTGACCGCGAAAACAGCGCCTTATAATCGGACAGAACCGTCTGAGCGCGCTCCCACTGGCTCAACGCCAGCTGATTGGAAGCGCGCGCCACATAGAGATAGACCTTCGCCTGCTTGTCGAGCGCAGTCACCACCTCAATCCGGTCCGCCTCGGCCGAGACGACCGCGGTTTCGCCCGATTCGAGCTGGCGCACAATCTCGGGCGTAACCCTGTCCGATGATGTCCGGTTATCGGGATCGACGATAGCAGCGGTGCGGATGACACCGTCATCGCCAATCTCGACGATCGCCGATTCGTTCATCTTCCGCCCGACGACCTGGAAGATATAGGCCTCGGCAAATTCCGGACTGTCGATCCGGGTCTGTTGCAGATACTCGCGCAGATCGCTTGCCATCGCGACTGTCTCGGCGGACACGTCGCGCCGCCCCTCCTCGTAATAGCCACGCGCCAGATCGTTGGCATTTTCGAGCATCGAGCGTGCGCGTTCGGAAAACCAGAACTCGACGCCATACTGGAACAGCAACGATGTGATGACGACGACCAGCAGCATCGGGATCGATGAGATCAGCGAGAAAAGGGCGACAAAGCGCACGTGAAGTCTGCCGGTGCCCTGTTCACCACTGGCGCTGGCTCGCCTGATCGCGACACGCCGCCCGATGAGCGCCAGCAGCGCCATCGCCGGGATGAGGTTGGCGACCAACAGCGTTGCGGTTACCGGTGCAGGCAACATCGCCTGCCGCCCCTGATAGGTTCCAACCAGCCACCACGAAAAGCTGATCAGCCCGATCAGCAACACAATGCAGCCGATCTCCAGCGCCGGGAACACGCTGCCCTTGCGCATCATGATGGCATAGCGTCGTGCCAGTCGGCTCTTTTTATGGGCAGGCAGTGCATAAGACGCGGACATAGTTGTCAGTTTACAACAGGTGCGTTGCGGGAATACAAGAGTTTTCCATCACTGCTCAGGGCGTTGCCGCATTCTGTAACCGCTTCAGCGCAGGTCGCTGCCAACCAATGCGTGCTCAACCAGCTTTTTGCGCAAGGTGTTGCGGTTGATACCAAGCATGGCAGCTGCCTTCACCTGATTGCCATCGCACTGGCGCATGATCAGTTGCAGCAGCGGGATCTCGAATGCTGCAAGCGCCCGGTCATAGATCGCGCCCGGCTCGGGGCGCTCGGTCAGCAGGAACCGGCTGACCGCCTGATCGAAGTTGCTGTTTTCGCGGCGGACCTCGCCGCCAACCGCCAGATCGTCGAAAATCCCCTGCAGCGCGTCGGCGGTGATCAGGTCATCGCGGCTCATGATGACCGCACGGAACACCAGATTGCGCAACTCGCGCACATTGCCGCGCCAGCTGCGCTGCTGCATCGCGGCGATCGCGCTGTCATTTAGGCTGCGCCGGGGCAAGCCCTCCTTTACCGCGAGCGCCAGAAAATGATCGACCAGCGCCGGGATGTCGCTCAGCCGATCGCGCAGCGGGGGCAGATCGATAGGCACGACGTTGATCCGGTAATACAGGTCCTCGCGGAACAACCCTGCCTCAATCAACGGCCCGAACGGCTTGTTCGTGGCAGCGACAAAGCGCACATCGAGTTCAATTTCGCGATGCCCGCCCACCCTGCTGATGCGTCCGGTCTGCAGCGTTCTGAGCAACCGGGTTTGCGCCTGCATCGGCATGTCTCCGATTTCGTCGAGAAACAGGGTGCCGCCATGGGCCTGTTCGAATTTGCCGATGGATTGCGAAACCGCCCCGGTGAACGCGCCTTTTTCATGCCCGAACAGTTCGGATTCGATCAGCTCTGCAGGGATCGCCGCCATGTTGACCGCGACAAACGGACCCTGCTTGCGGTGGCCCAGCTGATGGATGGCTTCGGCAACCAGTTCCTTGCCGGTGCCCGATTCGCCCAGCACCAATACCGACAGATCGTTGCGCAACACGCGGGTAATCATCCGGTAGACATTTTGCATCGGCGTGCTGCGACCGACCAGCGGCAGGCCGCTTTCTGCCGGATCGGCATCGAAACTGCCCGTCGTATCGCTGCTGCGCGCAATCGCCTGAAGCACCGCCCGGATCAGCTCATCCAGATCAAAGGGCTTGGGAAAATACTCATACGCCCCGGCATCGCTGGCGCGCACCGCAGTATCGAGCGTGTTTTGCGCCGACAGCACGATCACTGGCATATCGGGATATTGAGCCAACACCGTATCGAGCGTCGCGATACCATCGCCGTCGTCCAGCATGACATCGGTCAGGATCGCAGCGTAACGCTTGGTGGCCAACAGCACATCGCGCCGTGCGATCGACACGCAGTGATCGACCGTGCAACCTTCGGCCTCCAGCGCGGCGACGATGACCTGACCGATGGCCCGGTCATCCTCTACCAACAGGATCGATTTGGCCATGTTTGCTATCCCCGTTGCGATGCCAGCGGCAAAAACAGCCGGAAACTGGTGAGCCCCTCCACCGCGTCGCGTTCGTGGACGATCCGCCCGTTCATTTCACGGACCAGCTTTTGGACCAGCGCAAGGCCCAGCCCCTGACCGGTCTTCTTGGTGGTGACGAATGGCGAAAAAATATCCTCGGCGATATCGGCATCAATACCAGGGCCATTGTCGCTGACGCGAATTTCTACCGGCAAGCGAATATAGCGATCGTCATGCGACAGTCGCACACGAACACCGCTGACGAACTTGGTGGTTAATATGATGCAGGCGTCCTCGCAGCCTTCGAGCGCCTCGCGTGAGTTGGTGAGCAGGTTAAGCAGCACCTGCACAAGATTGTCGGCATGAGCCAGAACCGGCGGAATCGAAGGATCGAACCGCTCGACGAACCGCACCGCGCCGGGATGCGCGGTCTCGACGATTTCGCGGACGCGCGACAACGGTTCGTAGATGTTGCAGGGCAGCATCGGCGCTGCGGTACGCCGGGTCAGCGATTGCATCTGGTCGATCAGCAGCGCGATCCGGTCAACCTCGGCGGTGATCAGGCCGGACAGGCGGCGACCGGGTCCATCGAGCTGACGCTCGATCAATTGCGCGGCACCCTTGATTGCGGCGAGCGGGTTCTTGATCTCGTGGGCGAGCATGTCCGGGCCGCGCACCGCAAACCCTTCGGTGCCCTGCTCGCCGTCAAGAAGCGGTGATCCGGCCCCGGACTCGTTCAGAACCAGCAACTGCCAGCTCTCGCCCTGCCCCACCGGGCTCAGCGAGATATCGACCTTGTGCGCCACATTGCGACCGACCTGCACATACATGCCATGCGCGGCCAGATTGGTATCGGGTTCATTTAGCGCTGCGCCGATGCGGGGATCGTCAAATCGCAGAAATTCAGCCAGCGGCCTGCCGATCAGGCGGCGAGCGCTTTGTTCCAGCAGGTTCTCCGCTGCAGCGTTGGCAGCCGCGATCGACCGGTCGGCGCGCAGTAACAACACCGCCATCGGCAGGCTTTGCAACTGCGCGGCGGCATCTGGAGTTGTTCCGGGATTGAAACCGGGGGTGAAGCCGGGAGTGGCCTCCATCAGGCGGCGGCGCGGCGCAGCCAGGGGCGGTAGAATTCGCCCAGCATCGCCAGAACCGTATCGGGATTATCGATCTGGTTCATCGTGTTGCGCAATTCTGCCGATCCATGCAGCCCCTTGGTGTACCAGCCCAGATGTTTGCGCGCGATCCGCACCCCGACATCGGTGCCATAATGCGCCAGCATCGCATGGTAATGCTCGACGATCACATGATATTGCTCGTCGAGATCAGGATCGGCCAGCGCCTCGCCGGTTTGCAGCGCATGCATCATCTGGCCAAGCAGCCACGGTTTGCCATAAGCGCCGCGCCCGATCATCACGCCATCTGCGCCACTCTGCTCAAGCGCCGCCCGGGCATCACCAACGCTGCAGATGTCGCCGTTGACGATCACCGGCAGCGTGACCGCAGCCTTGACCTTTGCGACAAACGCCCAGTCGGCAGAACCTTTGTACATCTGGTTGCGGGTGCGGCCATGCACGGTGATCATCTGCGCGCCCAGGTCCTCGGCAATCCGGGCGAGCTCGGGCGCGTTCAGGCTGTCGTGGCACCAGCCCATCCGCATCTTGACCGTTACCGGCACCTTGACCGCCTTGACGGTCGCCGCGATCAGCGCAGCCGCCAATGGCAGATCGCGCATCAGCGCCGACCCGGCATCGCCATTGACGACTTTCTTGACCGGACAGCCCATGTTGATGTCGATAATCGCCGCACCGCGATCTTCGTTGAGCTTGGCCGCTTCGGCCATTTCCTTAGGACCGCATCCGGCAAGCTGCATCGATACAGGTTCTTCGGCCGGGTGCCAGGCGGCTTTTTGCAGCGACTGACGTGTTTCGCGGATCATCGCCTGGCTGGCGATCATTTCGGTGACATTCAACCCCGATCCATAGCGCCGCACCAGTGTCCGGAACGGCATATCGGTCACGCCTGTCATCGGCGCGAGCAGCACCGGCTGGGCGATTTCGAGCGGGCCGATACGGATCGGCTTGAGAGCGGGAAAAAATGTCATCGTCAAAATGTGCCTATTATTTAGGCAGTTCCATAATCGCAAAGCGACTGGCGGGCAAGCGACACTTGGTCTACGCGCAGGCCGATGCACGATGCAACGCCCCTCAACTCTGCGGATCGCCCGCGCAACGCTGCGCTGATCGTGGCTGCAGGCAAGGGATTGCGTGCCGGCGGCGGTCTGCCCAAGCAGTTCGCACCGTATCAAAGCAAACCCTTGCTGCGCCATAGTGTCGAGGCCTTCGTCAATTGGGGCAAGGCTGCGCGCATCGTCATCGTGATTGGCGAAGGGCAACATGCGCTCGCTGCGGCGGCGCTGGCGTCGCTTGACGGCATTGAGTTCGTGACCGGCGGACACGAGCGCAGCGATTCCGTGCGGCTGGGGCTGCTGGCGATTGCAGCGGGTGACGGCGCAGACCGTGTGTTCATCCATGACGCAGCGCGCCCTGGCCTGTCATCGGCGGTGCTCGACCGGCTGTCGGCAGCGCTGGATGCCGCGCCGGGCGCGGTGCCTGTGTTGCCGGTCGTCGACAGCCTGGCGCGCGGCGGTGAGTCGGGGATGGGTGCGTCGGGGATGGGTGCGGCTGTGATCGAATCGGCTGTGGATCGCACCGCGCTTTGGCGCGTTCAAACCCCGCAAGCCTTCCGTTTCGCCGACATTCTGGCCGCACATATGACCTGGCCCGATGGTCAGCCCGCCACCGACGACAGCCAGATCGCACGCGCCGATGGCCTTGCCGTCGCCATGGTCGAAGGCGATGAGGCGCTCAGAAAAATCACATTCGCACAGGATATGGCGATGACGTCTGCCAATACTCCCATGATCACGCGCACCGGCATGGGCTATGATGTCCACCGGCTGGTGACAGGCGAGCAGCTTTGGCTGGGCGGCATCCGCATCGAGCATGACAAGGGGCTGGCCGGGCACAGCGATGCAGATGTGGCGCTGCACGCCATCACCGATGCGCTGCTGGGTGCCATGGCGCTTGGCGATATCGGCGAGCATTTTCCGCCCAGCGACCCGCAATGGCTTGGCGCGGATTCGGCCCGGTTTCTGGCGCATGCTGCCGGACTGGTGCGGGCGCAGGGTGGTGAGATTGCCAATATCGATCTGACGATCATCTGCGAAGCCCCCAAGATCGGCCCGCACAAATCTGCCATTCAGGCCCGTATTTCTGATATACTGCGATTGCGCCCCGATCAGATCGGCGTCAAGGCGACGACGACCGAGCGCTTGGGCTTTACCGGGCGAGGCGAAGGAATAGCGGCGCAGGCTGTGGCCAGCGTCATGGTTGCAGGGTGATGGTTGGCAAAGGACGAGAAGGAATGCATATGAAAACTGAATTTCGCAAAGCCAGTCTGGCCGCAAGCCTTGCTTTGGTGAGCATGGTCGCGGCGGGCACCGCGCAAGCTGCCCAGTCAGCAGCCTGCCTCACCCCGGTTGAGGCGCAATCGATTGCCGTTGCCGCTTTGCCCGACGCGCTGTCAAGCGCCCGGCTCGCTTGCCTGCCGCATTTGCCCGCGACATCTGCGCTGACAAACTCGTCAGAACGGATCGCGCAGGTTTATCAACCCGCCGCTGACAAGGCCTGGCCCGGTGCAAGCCGTGCCTTCATGGCATCTGTCGATATACCGCTGCCCCCCGGAGCCGATCCGGCATTTGTGCGCCCGCTGCTGATCACGGTCGTGACCAGCATGATCGAGCAGGGCATCAAGCCGACCGATTGCGGCACAGTCGATGAATTCTACGGCGCGCTGGAACCCTTGCCGCCAGAAAACATCGGCAAGCTGCTAATCGCGATCATGAAAATGGATACCGCACCCGAGGAACCAGGACAGGCCGACGCAAACCCGTTCACCATCTGCACAGAAACATCGCGGTGATCACATTGCTGCCGTCCGTGCTGACTGACCTTGCTGCGCGCGTGGTCGCGCAAAACCTTGCCGCAGGTCGCAAGATCGTGCTGGCCGAAAGCTGCACCGGCGGGCTTGTGGCTGCGGCGATCACCGAGATTGCCGGAAGCACGGCGGTGTTTGATCGCGGTTTTGTAACCTATTCGAATGATGCGAAGATCGAATCTTTGGGGGTCAGCGAAGAACTGATAGACACCTTCGGCGCGGTTTCAGCGGCGGTTGCCTCGGCGATGGCCCGCGGCGCGCTCAAACATTCCGATGCTGACGTTGCAGTGGCGATCACCGGGATCGCAGGTCCCGATGGCGGGACACCGAGCAAGCCTGTGGGGACCGTAATTTTCGCCTGCGCGCTGCGCGGACAAAGCGAAAACGACATCCGCGCCGAACAGAAGAATTTCGACCCCGGCCTTAGCCGCGCCGATATCCGTCAGGAAGCGGCGATCGCCGCGCTGGAACTGTTGTTGCCATAAAGTGCGTCGGCGCGGGTTTCGAACGCGCCGACCATCTTGCGAAATGCGCGGTCGAAATACTGGCCTGCCAGCGTTTCGAACAGCCGGTTCTTGAATGTGAACGACACATAGAAGTCGACCGTGCAACCGCCCTGCCCGTCGCTTGCGAACTGCCACACATTCTCAAGATTCTTGAGCGGACCATCGAGATATTCGACCTCGATTCGCTGGTTGTGCACCTTTTGCACCCGCGATGTGAACTTCTCGCGTAACTGTTTGAAACCCACCACCATGTCAGCGACCATCTCGGTCTCGTTATCCGATTTCACCCGCGTTGCGATGACCCACGGCAGAAACTCGCTGTAACGTGCAACGTCTTCGACAAGATCATACATCTGTTCGGGGCGCCATGGCAGTTGGCGCGTTTCGCGGTGAGTAGGCATCGGTCGACCTAGCGCGCGCCCTGCCGGGCAAGCTTGGCCTCGCGCGCGGCGCGCATCTGGGCAAAGTCTTCTCCGGCGTGGTAGCTTGATCGCGTCAATGGGCTGGAGGCGACCTGGAGGAAGCCCTTGGCGCGGCCAATTGCGGCATAGGCATCGAACGCTTTTGGCGTCACGAAATCCATGACCTTGGCATGACGCGGAGTCGGTTGCAGATACTGGCCCATCGTCAGGAAATCGACATCGGCAGAGCGCATGTCATCCATCACCTGATGGACCTCCAGCCGCTCTTCGCCCAGCCCCATCATGATGCCCGATTTGGTAAAGATCGAAGGATCGAGCCGCTTGACCGTCTCCAGCAAACGCAGCGAGGCATAATAGCGCGCGCCGGGGCGGATGGTGGGATAGAGCCGGGGGACAGTTTCCAGATTGTGGTTGTACACATCGGGCCGCGCGGTGACGATCGCCTCGACTGCGGCCTCGTGCTTGTTGCGAAAATCGGGGGT
>JBBQXX010000027.1:0-20225 GCA_038209235.1 Sphingomonadales bacterium
GTGCGAGTCTGGGAGGATGCGCGATGGTATCACTTTCTGCCTGTCCCAAGCCGACTGGCAGCGATTGAGCGACATAGCGGCGGCACCGTTGAGCCCGCACAAGCATGTTTGGCGAGCACGTATCGTGCTCCTCAACAGCAACGGTCTTGGGACCTGGGCGATCATGGCTGCGACCGGCAAGTCAAAGACCTGCGTATGGCGTTGGCAGGAGCGCTTCATGCACGAAGGCGTCGATGGCCTGCTGCGCGACAAGTCCCGTCCGCCCGGTAAAGCACCGGTGCCACCCAAGCGTGTAGCCCAGATTGTCCGCCTGGCGCAGGAGACGCCGCCGGATGAGGCGACCCACTGGACAGCGCGTGCGATGGCCAAGGCGGTCGGGTGTGCCGTCTCGACAGTGCAGTCGATCTGGAAGGCGCATGGCCTTGCGCCGCATCGTTGGCGAATCTTCAAGCTATCCAACGATCCGGCAGAAACTCCTCCATCGCCGCTTTCACACCCACAAGCCAGCACAAGATTTGAGCATCGTTCATCGTTTGGATCGGGTCTGCGTTCGGGAATGCCGTTCTTCTCCAGCTTTTCAATCTCGTGCACAGCTCTCGTTGTGGGTACCGACGCGGCAACACAGGCACTGCTGACCGATATCGGCCTGGCACCTTTGCCCGCCAAGCAAAAATCGATGAGCAGATCCCCGGGGGGGGGGGTCTCCAAGGTCGATCGTGTCGCCGAAATAGCGGTCGCGCAAACCGGTTGCGCCAGCGCGGGGAGGAGGCAGGATGGGCGGCATTGGCCCATGAGTTCGTCGATGAGGACCAGCTTGCCCCGCTAGCGGTCGGATTCTGACATTTGCATCCCAACCCGGCTTGGGCTGGAGGCAATGTCAAAATCAATCCGCCAGGCGAGGTGCGCGCCGCGGTTGCCGTTCGCCGATTTCCGGTCGCTTGCGGACAACGCGCGACTGCGCCGGGGAGTTGAGCTACACAGGCAAGGTCATGACCCAGCAGCGCTACACCAAGTCCAACCTGCCCGAAAAGATCTGCGCTGCCTGCGGACGGCCTTTTGCATGGCGCAAGAAATGGGCGCGCGACTGGGATAATGTCAAAACCTGCTCGGAGCGTTGTAAGGGCGACTTGCGGCGCAAGGCAAAATAATCGCTCCGCCATAATCGGGGTGACGCGATTTAAACCCGCCGCTTTGGGTCAGCGATAGCGGCTGCACCATAATTATGCCTGATAATCGATTGTTTTTGGGCTATAGACGCACGATGACCCATCCGAACAATCCCCTGCTCGATACGCTTGCGCTGCCGCGTTTTGCCGAAATCACCGTTGACCAGATCGCGCCAGCGCTCGATGCCGCGCTCGCCCAGCATGCAGCGGTGGTCGAGGCGTTGACCACCGATCGCCCCACCAGCTTTGCTGCAGCCTGGCTGCCGTTCGAGCGGGCCGAGGCGCAGCTTGGCGCGATATGGTCTGCGGTGTCGCATCTGCACGCGGTCGCCGACGGCCCCGAACTGCGCGCTGCCTATCGCGAGGGCGAGCAGCGGCTGGTCACCAACGGGATCAAGGTGGCGCAGAACCGCGACCTTTACGATGTGTTCACAGCGCTGACCGCCACCCCGGATTTTGCCGACCTTCCGCAGGCAGATCGCGTCGCGGTGGAGCATGCCATCCGCGATTTCACGCTTTCGGGCGTCGCGCTGGAGCCCGAGGCACGCGAGCGGTTCAAGGCAATCTCGGTCGAACTGTCGTCGCTTTCCAATGAATTCGGCAGCGCCGTGCTCGACGCGACCGAAGCCTGGAGCGAGCTGGTCACCGATGAAGCGGATCTGTCCGGTGTGTCGGACAATGACAAGGCGATGTTTGCCGCAGCTGCCAGCGCCAAGGGGCAAACCGGCTGGCTGGTGACGCTCCAACAGCCCAGCGTCAGCGCCATCCTGACCTTTGCGGAAAATCGCGATCTGCGCGCCGGGGTGTATCGCGCGTTTGGCACGCGTGCCTCGGATAGGGGGCCCAACGCGGGTCAGTTCGACAACAGCGGGCGGATTGCGCGCATTCTGGAACTGCGGCGAGAGGCTGCGGCGCTGCTGGGCTTTGCCACTCCGGTCGAATGGTCGCTGGCCACCAAGATGGCACCCAATGCTGGCGAGGTGCTGACCTTCCTGCGTGATCTTGCGGCCCGCGCCCGGCCAGCAGCGCAGCGCGACCTTGCCGAGATACGCACATTTGCCGACCAGCGGCTCGGCATATCCGATCTTGCGCCATGGGACGTGGCGTTTGCCTCCAACCGGTTGCGGCAGGACCGTTATACGGTCGATGAAGCAGCTGTGCGCGCCTATTTTCCCGCCGAACGGGTGATGGCGGGCTGGCAGGCGTTGCTGACACGGCTGTTCGGCATCCAGCTGGTCGAACGTAACGACGCATCGCTCTACCATGCTGATGCGCGCTTCTTCGATGTTGTCGACGAGAGCGGCGCTGTGTTCGCCGGGCTGTATCTTGATCTGTTTGCCCGCACCGGCAAGCGCGGCGGGGCGTGGATGGGCGAGGCGCGGCCGCGGCGCAACGACGGCGAGATCAAAGCTGTCCCGGTTGCCTATATGGTGTGCAACTTCTCACCGGCGGGCGCGGATACGCCGTCGCTGCTCAGCCATAGTGATGTCGGCACGCTGCTTCATGAAACCGGCCATTGCCTGCATCTGCTGTTTACCCGCGTCGATCGGCCAAGCATTGCGGGTACCAGCGGCTTTGAATGGGATGCGGTCGAGCTGCCCAGCCAGCTGATGGAGGATTTCGCCTGGGATCGCACGGTGCTGACCGCGATGTCGGGTCATCATCGCACCGGCGAAACCTTGCCTGAAGAGCTGTTCGACCGGCTGGTCAGGGCTCGGCACTTTCAGGCGGGTTTGTTCGTGCTCCGGCAGGTGGAATTTGCGCTGTTTGACCTGCTGCTCCATCTGGGCACGATGGGCAGCGATCCGATTGAGGTCATCGAGGCGGTACGTGACGAGGTGGCGGTCAACCGCCCACCCGAATGGCACCGCTTCCCACACGCGTTCGCCCACATTTTTGCAGGTGGTTATGCGTCGGGCTATTACAGCTATCTGTGGGCAGAACTGCTCGCAGCAGACGGGTTCATGGCGTTTGCCGAGGCAGGGCTGGTCGATCGCGCGACCGGCGACCGGTTCCGCAGCGAGGTGCTGGCACGCGGCGCGACACGATCGGCAGCAGAAAGCTTCCGCGCGTTTCGCGGGCGTGATCCCGATCCGCAAGCGATGCTGGTACGCCACGGCCTGCTGGAACCCGCTGAATGAGCAACCGATGTTCGCGGGGCTGGCTGAACGATGCGGTGCGCCGCATCGAAGCAGACTACAACCGCTCGGCGGACACGCATCTCATCCGGCTCGATCTGCGACGCTTTCCGGGCATCACGCTGTATCTCAAGGATGAAAGCTCGCACCCGACGGGCAGCCTGAAACACCGGCTGGCGCGCTCTTTGTTCCTGTATGCTTTGTGCAACGAATGGATCGGACCCGATACCTGCGTAATCGAGGCGTCGTCGGGCTCCACTGCGGTCAGCGAGGCCTATTTTGCGCGGATGCTGGGCTTGCGCTTTATCGCGGTGGTGCCCGCGACCACCGCTGCACCCAAGCTTGATGCGATCCGCTTTCAGGGAGGGGAAATTCATATGGTCGATGATCCGCGCACCGTATATGATGTCGCCCACCGGCTGGCCGCTGAGACCAACGGCCATTTTCTCGACCAGTTCACCTTTGCCGAACGCGCGACCGACTGGCGCGGCAACAACAACATCGCCGAAAGCATCTTTGCGCAGATGGCACAGGAGGAGCATCCCGTTCCGGCATGGATCGTTTGCGGCGCGGGCACTGGCGGCACCTCTGCGACGATTGGCCGTTATCTGCGCTATCAGCGCTATGCGACGCAGCTGTGTGTTGCCGATCCGGTGCATTCGGTGTTCCACCGCCACTACCACGACCGGTCCGAGGTGATGCTGGCGCAGGGCTGCGCCAGCCGGATCGAAGGGATTGGCCGTCCGCGTGTCGAGCCCAGCTTTATCCCCGGTGTCATCGACCGGATGATCGCGGTGGAAGATGCCGACAGCATCGGGGCGATGCGCGCGCTTTCCGATCGGCTGGGGCGGCGCGTCGGAGGATCGACCGGGACCAACCTGTGGGCTTGCGCCGCGCTGATCGAGGAGATGGCAGCGGCAGGCGAGACTGGCAGCATTATTACCCTGCTGTGCGATGGCGGCGAGCGCTATGGCTGCACTTATTATGACGATTCATGGCTGGCGGGCTGCGGCATCGACTGGCAAGACTCAGCGGCACAGGCTGGCACATTTCTGGAGATCAGCAGTTGATGACCGGGACAAGGACACAGCAATGATGATCGGGATTCTGGCCGCTGTATCGGCAGCGCTTGCCGTGGCAGCAGGAGCCTTTGGGGCGCATGCTGCCGCTGGACAACAGGAGGCCGAATGGCTGCGCACCGGCGGCATGTATCAACTGGTCCACGCGGTCGCGGCGCTGGCGATCATGGGGGTGGCGCGCGGGCCAGCTATGCTGCTGCTGGCAGGCTCGGCGATTTTTGCGGTGACTTTGTACGCCATGGCCATCGGCGGTCCGCGCTGGCTTGGCGCGGTGACGCCGATCGGCGGCAGCCTGCTTATCGCCGGCTGGCTGTGGGCCGCGTGGAGCTATTCACGCGGCTAACCCTGCGGCCTTCGTTACCCCGCCCCCCTTGTTGGCCCTCGCGCAAGCGGAAAGTAGCGAAAGCCGACCTGCTCAGAACGAATAGCCGACCTCGACACCCAGACGGCGCAGACCGCCCGGAGAGATGAACGAGCCGCCAAATTCTGCCGCCGTGATAACCTCGTTCAGATACCGGCGATTGAGCAGGTTTTCAGCAAACAGCGTCACCCGCCAGTTTTCGCCCTCAAGCCCGCCGCGCAAATCGAGCACCCCGAACGCCTTGCGCTCGGTCACCGAATAATCGGCGTTACCGACAAACGCAGGCAGCGCGAGCGCCGAGCCGGGCAGCAGGCCGCTGAAGATCGTCGGAACGGTGTTGTTCTGCAAGGTGTGGAACCACGTCGGCCCGGTGATGCGATAATCGGCGCGGACCACCAGATCGAAGCTGCTGGCGATGGGCGCAACCATCTGGGTGCCAAGGTTGATGGTATAATCTGCGGTTGAAGGCGACTGGTTGCCCACCGTCTGCGGGCGCGAGGCGTTGGCCTTGATTTCGCTCTCGGTAACGTTGACCGCGCCGAAAACCGTCCAGCCCGGCGTCACTTCGGCGTTCACGTTGAGCTCTGCGCCGTAGATCTGGACCTCGTCGATGTTCGACACGACGCGCAACAAACCAAAGCCGCCGACGAAGAATTCGAAGAACTGCATGTCATCGACATCGGTATAATAGCCTGCAAGATCGAAGGTCACCTTGCCATCGAACACCGATCCCTTGATGCCGCCTTCGAATGCGCTCGATTTCTCCTTGCGGTAATTGTCGTTGATGACGACGTTGCTGCCGATGAACCGGTTGAACGCCTGATCGACCACCGCTGCCGAACCCGAGTTGTTGAAGCCCCCTGCCTTGAAGCCGATGCCCCAGTTTGCGTAGAAATTGATCGCATCGGACAATGCCCAGCGGAAGGTCAGCTTGGGTTGGATCTGCTTGTAGCTGTCTGATTTGTCGGGGATTGGCCCGCCCACCTGGCCGGGGTTGATCGGCCCGCCGGTGAACGGATCGGAGACCAGCGGCACGTTGTTCGAGACGCTGCGGTCCTCGATATCATAGCGCAGTGCCAGCCCGATGTTGATGACATCGTTCCAGTTGTAATCTGCCGAGCCGAAGGCGGCGTAGACATCGGTCTTGAAGCTGTCGAAATACAGTTGGGTGGTCGGGTTGCTGCTGCCCGGCGCGTTGAACAGCTGGCGGGTAACACCCTGGCCAAGATCAGCTCCCAGACTGACCCCGACATCGCGGTTGATATGCAGATAATAGGCTCCAAGCTGCCAGTTGAACGGCCCCTCGCCGGTCGAGGACAGCCGGATTTCACCGCTGAAATCTTCCTGCTGGCGAATCTGGAATTGAGTGCCGTCGCAGGTCGTCGGGCTGAACGCGCCGAAGGTGGAGCCGGTGGCGGGTGCGAAGATGAAAGGCACCGGTGTTGCGCCGATAAAACCGGGCTGGTTGACCGGGAAGCCGGTCAGCGATGCGGTGCTGGCAAAACAGGCGTTGGACGCCGCGCGCGACGCCGCTGTTGCCCCAGGAAAGGTAAACCGCGCAAAATCGGCCGATGTGCCATCGGCGGTCAGCGATTGATCGACATCGCTGTACAGACCCCACAGCGTGAGCCTGGCAAAGTCGAAATCATGTTCGAGCTTGATCGAGGCATCGAAGGTCGTCTGATCGTTGGTGGGGCGGATGTTGGAATAAAAGTTGAATGGGTGCCGGTTCACGTCCTCAAAAAACGCCGGATTGGCTCCGGCAAAATTGGGCAGATGGAACGACGTGTTATAGGCGATGGATGCTCCGGTCAGGTCGGCATAGCGCGCCTTGGCATCAATCTCTGTGCTATCCCCGATCTGGGCGACAAAGCGGCCATCGATCGACCAGACTTCCTGATCATCGACCGTCTTGGAGTTGCCCAAAAACGCATTGCGATAAAAGCCATCGGTCTTCAGATACGATCCGGACAGCACAAAGCCCACGCCCTCGCCGATGGGCACCGAGATATAGGCATTGCCGCGATAGGTCTGCTGTTCGGCGGCGCTCAGTTCGATTCCCGCCGTCAGCGTATCGCTGGGCTTCAGTGTCTGGATGACGATCGCGCCAGCGGCCGCATTACGCCCGTAAAGCGCACCCTGCGGACCTTTGAGGATTTCGATCTGGCGCAACGTACCCTGGTTCTGGTTAAGTTGCGCGGTGTTGGTCTTCAAGATGCCATCGACCACCAGCGCCACCGAGCTTTCCGCATCGCGCGTCCCGTTGATGCCGCGGATGTTGATCTGCGTATCGCCCGCCTCTGCGGTTCCTGTGACGATGGTCACGCCGGGGGTCAGCTGGACGAACTGGTCTGCGGTCTCGACACCGGTCTTCTGGATCGCATCGGCGGTGAATACGGTGATCGATGCAGGGACATCGGCCAGGCTTTCATTCTGCCGCCGCGCGGTGACGATGATCACATTGTCATCGACCGCCTCGACCCGATCGGCTTCCTGTGCGAGCGCAGGCGTGGCCAGCGCGCCTGCGAGCATGGTGGCAAGAGCCGTGGCCGAAGCTGCCGAAAAAAAGCTGGATATGCGCATGTCTTGAACTCCCTGAAGTGCTTTGGTTCCCCCGAACCGGATGGCAGCGTAGCGGCTGTCGTTATGCTGGCCTCACACCAGCACGTTGGCACCGCTCATGTAGACGTGGGTTTCCTGGAACCTGCCGCCGCGAAAGCGCCAGAAATTGGTGTTGTGCAAAATGGTGACGCTGCCAAAAGCCGGGGCGGACGAAATCAGCAGGCAATTGGGCGGCGCGCGATGCTACCCCGGCAGCATCCATAGGGATCGGCACGATGACTTTGATGCGGCGATCGGCTGACATGCTTAACCCCCCTTGGCCCGATGAACAACCATGCACCGGACCGGTTAGACGTTGACGGTATTGTATACAAATGTCTATCGTCAATAGCGAAATTCGAATGCTGCGGGTGTGATGCATCGACGCAACAGCCAAACCGGGTGGGCTGCTGCCGGGGATTGCCACTTATGGGGTTGAAAAAAATGGAAAAAATCTCCCAACAGCGCGCTTCGGACGTTGCCTACGACAAGATACGGCAGTTCGTTCTGTCGGGAACTGCGGAACCCGGAGAGCAGCTTACCGAAGAGCAGCTCGCCCGAATCTCGGGCGTTTCGCGCACGCCGGTGCGCGAGGCGGTGCGTCGGCTGGAGAACGAACTGCTGATCGTGCGCAGCGATTCCAAGCGGCTGTTCGTCGCCGACTGGTCCGCCGACGATGTCGACGAGATGTTTATCCTGCGCGGTATGCTTGAGGGGCACGCGGCCAGCCGTGCGGCGCGCAACATCACCGGCGAGCAGATCGATGAGCTGAGCGGGGTTTCCGATCTTCTGGATGCGGCGGTTCAGGCCGTGCCAATCGATATCGCGGGCTTTTTGATACAGAACCGGAGGTTTCACGATCTCATCCTTGAGGCTGCGCGCTCGCCGCGGCTCAGCGCGATGTTGCCGATGCTGATCGAGCAACCAGTGGTCCGGCGCACCGCGAGCCAATATGGCGCCGACGAGTTGCTGCAATCGTCGCGCGATCACCGCGAACTGATCGCGGCCTTTGTGGTGCGCGATCCGCACTGGGCGCGCGCGGTGATGACCAGCCATATTCGCCGGGCTTTCCACGCCTTCAGCATAACCGCGATCCGCCCCAAGGAGCAGCCCCGGGCAAATGACTGACCCGGTTCCAACAGTGCTGGACGAGCGAAAGTGAAATGTATACAAACCTGCTGATGAACAGCATCCAGATCGTAGAAGTCGGCCCGCGCGATGGCCTGCAGAACGAGCCCGATATCGTCGCCACGGCTGACAAGCTGGCGATGATCGGACAGATGATCGATGCAGGCGCGCGCCGCATGGAGGTCGCCAGCTTCGTGCACCCGGCGCGTGTTCCGCAAATGGCCGACGCTGAGGCGGTGATCGCGGGCCTGCCTGACCGCGCCGATGTCTCGTACATCGGGCTGACGCTGAACAGACGCGGCGTGCTGCGTGCGCTGGCGACGCGCGAGGGCGGCAAGCGGGGTGTCGATGAGATCGGCTGCGTCATCGTCGCCAGCGATACCTTCGGCCAGAAGAATCAGGGCCAGACGGTTGCTGAAGCGATCATCGAATCGCGCGACATGATCCGCTTTGCCAAGGAACACGGCCTGATCGCGCAGGTCACCATTTCGGCTGCGTTCGGCTGTCCGTTCGAGGGCGATGTGCCGCCGCAGCGGATTGTCGATATCGCCAGCGCGGTGATCGAGGCAGGTCCGGCGGAAATCTCGCTGGCCGACACGATCGGCGTCGGGGTGCCCGCGCAGGTCACCGATCTGTTCGGCAGGCTGCACGACATTGTACCGCCCGATATCGGCCTGCGCGCGCATTTCCACAACACACGCGGCACCGGCATCGCCAACGCCTGGGCGGCGATCGAGGCGGGTGTCATGATGCTGGACGCAAGCCTTGGCGGGCTTGGCGGTTGTCCGTTTGCCCCCAAGGCGACCGGCAACATCGCAACCGAAGACCTGATATATCTGGCCGACAGATCGAATATCGAACATGGCATGAACCTGGATGCGGTCATCCAAGCCAACCGCTGGGTGGCAGGGGTGCTGGGCCGCGAGCTACCGTCACTGGTCGCCCGCGCGGCAGCCTGAGGCATGAACAATCAACCTGTCGGCGCCATGCGCGCGCCCGGCCAGGCTTAAGGGGTGACTGAATGAGTTACAGGCTGGGTGTCGATGTCGGCGGAACCTTCACCGATCTGCTGTTGCTGGATGAACAATCGGGCGCATTCTGGCGGCACAAGACCCCGTCCACCCCGCACGACAGCTCCGAAGGCATCTTGGCAGGCGTCCAGCTTATCTGCGCCAATGCCGGCATCACGCCTGCCGATGTCGGAATTTTCCTCCATGGCACCACAGTGGCAACCAACGCGGTGCTGGAAGGCAAGGGCGCGCGCGTCGGCCTGATTGTCACGCAAGGTTACCGGCAAGTGATGCAGATCGCGCGCAGCTTTGTGCCCGGCGGGCTTGCCGGCTGGATCGTGTGGCCCAAGCCGCAACCGCTCGCGGCGCTGGAGGATACCGTCGAGATCAAGGGTCGGATGTCGGCGCACGGCGATGAGATGCGCCCCACCGATGATGACGATATCCGCACGGCGCTCCGGACGCTGAAAGCGCAGGGCATCGAGGCGCTGACCGTCAGCCTGATGAACGCCTATCTGAACGGCGCGCACGAGCAACGCGTTGCCCAGCTTGCTGCCGAAATCCTTCCCGATGTGCCGATCTCGCTCAGCCACATCGTGCTACCCGAAATGCAGGAATATGAGCGGACCCTGACGACGGTCGCCAACGCGACCGTGCGCCCTGTGGTCGGTCGCTACGTGCGCAACCTGCGCAGCCGTTTGCGCGGTGCAGGTATGGCGGGCAAGCTGGCGCTGCTGCGCTCCGATGGCGGTCTGATGTCGTCGGAAAAATCGGAGGAGCACCCGGTTTCGCTGCTGATGTCGGGTCCGGCGGGTGGGGTGACCGGAGCGATCTGGGTCGGCAAAAATGCCGGGATCAGCAACATCCTGACGCTCGATGTCGGCGGCACCTCAACCGACGTGGCGCTGATCGAGAATCTTGAAGCCCGCCGGGTGCGCACCACCGAGGTGGGCCATCTTTCGGTCCGCGTATCGGCGCTTGACGTGAAAACCGTTGGCGCAGGCGGCGGATCGATTGCCTATGTGCCCGAACTCACCGGCGCGCTGCGGGTCGGACCGCAATCGGCGGGCGCAGTCCCTGGCCCGGTGGCTTATGGCAAAGGCGGCGAACTGCCCACCGTCACCGATGCCAATGTCGTGCTGGGCTATCTGCCCGAAGCGCTGCTTGGCGGTACCTTTAAGCTCGACCGGCAAGGCGCAAAGCGGGCGGTGCAGACCATTGCCGATGCGCTGGGCATCGATCTGTATGCCGCGGCGCGTGGCATTATTGATATCGTCAACGAAAACATGTTCGGCGCGCTGCGGATGATATCGGTCCAGCAGGGCTATGACCCGCGCGACTTTGCGCTGATGGGCTTTGGCGGGGCAGGGCCGCTGCATGTCAATGCGGTGGCGCGGCTGATGGGCAGCTGGCCTGCCATCTCACCGGTCAGCCCCGGCGTGCTGTGCGCGCTGGGTGATGCGACGACGCGGATGCGCACCGAGACCGCGCGCAGCTTCGCGCGCCTCTCCTCGCAGACGACGCTTGAGGAGCTGGGCGGCATCCTTGATGAAATGGCCGCACAGATCGGTGATGAACTGGTCGCAGAAGGCGTCGCGCAAGGCGATGTCACGATCACCTTCGAAGTCGATGTGCGCTATTCGGGCCAGGCGTTTGAAGTGCCGATGGCGGTGACCCGCGATGATCTGCACAGCCATGGCGTCGAATGGCTGACCGGGCGGTTCGACGAGGAACATCACCGGCTGTTCACCTTCAACATGGATTCAGAGCACGAGATCGTGAATCTGCGCGCGGTGGCCATGGGGCGGGCGCTCGACCTGCCCGCCGCGACGCTGCAGCAGGGCAGCGGCGACCCGTCTGCCGCAAAACTGCGCGCTCATGAATTGTGGATGGATGGCGCGATGCAGGCCGGTGTGATCTACGATCGCGCAAAGCTGCTGGCGGGCGACATCATCCCGGGGCCCGCCATCGTCATCGAAATGGATGCAACAACGCTGATCGAGGCTGATTGTGTCGGCACCGTCGATGCCGTCGGCAACATCCTGATCACCCTCAAGAAGGGGAACTGAAAACATGCCCGCCACGATCATCCAGACCAATGCTGCCCCGTTCGAGAAAAGGGCGATCGACCCGGTCACGCTCGATATCATCGAAAATGCGCTGCGCAACGCGCGGGTAGAGATGGATGCGACTTTGGTCCGCACCGCGATGTCGCCGGGCATTCGCGAACAGGGCGATGCCTTTCCGCTGATCGCCGATCATCTCGGGCGGATGATCGTTGGCCAGTTTGGCAGCTTTATCGGCGGGTTTCTGGAAGGGTTTGACGGCACGCTCGAAGATGGCGACATGATCTTCCTGTCCGATCCGTATTCGGTCGGCGGCGCGATCAGCCATTGCAACGACTGGCTGGTGCTGCTGCCGGTGTTCAAGGATGGCCGCTTGCTCGCCTATACCGCGATGTTCGGTCACCAGAGCGATATCGGCGGCAAGGTGCCCGGATCGATGCCGATCGATGCGACCAACATCTTTCAGGAAGGCGTGCGCATTCCGCCGGTGAAGATCTGGAAAAAGGGCGTCTATAACGAAGACCTCGTCAAGCTGGTGATGCACCAAAGCCGCACGCCTGCGTGGTGCGCAGCCGACCTCAACGCGTTGATCGCGTCTTGCCGGGTGGCCGCGCGCCGGGTGATCGAGATGAGCGAGCGGTTCGGTATCGACAGCTATGTTTCGGCCACGCAGGAACTGCTGTCGCGCAACCACCGCGCCATGAAGATCCTGCTGGGGCAGGCGATCAGCGAAGAGCCGGTGACCTTTGAGGACTATATCTGCGACGATGGCATGGGCTATGGCCCCTACAAGCTCAAATGCACGATGTGGCGCGACGGCGACATCGTGATCCTCGATTTCGATGGCACCGATCCGCAATCGCAGGCGTCGATCAACTTCCTGCTCAACGAGAATATGTTCAAGATGTTTTTCGGCATCTACATGATCATGGTTTTCGATCCGCAGATCCTGTTCAACGACGGCTTTTATGACCTGATCGAGGTGCGCATCCCCGAAGGATCGCTGCTCAAGCCGCGTTATCCTGCCGCGTTGTCGGGCCGCACCCATGCGCTGGGTCGCATCTTCGACATACTGGGCGGGCTGCTCGGCCAGAAGACGCCCGAGTTTCTCAACGCCGCCGGTTTTTCGTCGTCGCCCCACCTGTTCTATGCGGGCACCGACAAGAACGGCGAATGGTTCCAGCTGTTCCAGATCGGTTTTGGCGGCATTCCGGGTCGGCCAATGGGCGATGGCCCCGATGGCCATTCGCTATGGCCGGGCTTTACCAATGTGCCCAACGAGTTTCTGGAGCGCTATTTTCCATTGGTCATCGAGCGCTACGAGACCGTGCCCGACAGCGGCGGCGCGGGTCTGCATCGCGGCGGCAACGGCATCATCATGACCTACCGGTTCCTTGAACCTGGCGTCATCGCCATCCATGATGACCGCTGGTTCGTGCCGCCCTGGGGGGTCAACGGCGGCAAGCCGGGCGCACGCGCGCGCAAAATTCTGGAAAAGCCCGACGGGTCGCAAACCGTAATGGGCAACAAGGTGGAGGATATCCGTGTCGAGGCAGGTGATATCCTCCACTTCATTACCTGGGGCGGGGGCGGCTGGGGTGACCCGTTCGATCGCGACGCGCAACTTGTCGGCAAGGAAATCCGTCAGGGGCTGGTGAGCGCTGATGGCGCGCGCGCTTATGGCGTCGTCGCGGACGACAACGGCCTGGTCGATTTGGCTGCAACCGATGCACTGCGCACACAGATGCGCAGCGACCGCAGCCAAATCGCGCTGTTCGATTATGGTCCGGGCATCGAAGAGTTGCGCGCCAACTGCCTTGCCGAAACGGGCCTGCCTGCGCCGATCCAGCCGCGCTGGAACCATCACGCTGTTGCCGCAGAATAAGGATCAGGCGATGGACCAGGAAAACCGTGGGGCGTTGCAGGATATCCGCGTCGTCGAGCTGGGGCAGCTGATCGCAGGACCGTTCTGCGGCCAGTTGCTGGGCGATATGGGCGCCGAGATCATCAAGGTCGAGCCACCCGCTGTCGATGGCCCGAACGGCAAGAGCGGCGGCGGTGACCCGATGCGCAACTGGGGCCATGGCGAACACAAGCTGTGGTGGGAGGTGGTGGCGCGCAACAAGAAATCGGTCAGCGCCAACCTGCGCATCACGCAGGGGCAGGACATCGTCCGCAAGCTGGTGGAGCATGCCGACATCCTGATCGAGAATTTCAAGCCGGGAACCCTCGAGAAATGGGGTCTTGGCCCCGACGCACTACATGCCATCAACCCGCGGCTGATCATCGTGCGTGTCTCAGGCTATGGCCAGACCGGGCCGTATTCGTCGCGCGCAGGTTTTGGCGGTATTGGCGAGGCGATGGGCGGATGGCGGGCGATTGTCGGCGATCCCGACCGGGCACCAAGCCGGATGGGCGTATCCATCGGCGATTCGCTCGCGGCGACCTATGGCTGCATGGGCGCGCTGGCGGCGTTGCACGCGCGCGCGCGCACCGGCAAGGGCCAGGTCGTCGACAGCGCGCTGTATGAAGCGGTGTTGCAGGTGATGGAAAGCCTGGTCCCCGAATATGTCGTCAGCGGCCATGTCCGCCAGCGCACCGGATCGGTGCTGGAGGGCGTTGCGCCCAGCAATGTCTATCAGTGCAGCGACGGCGAATATCTGATCGGTGCCAATCAGGATGCGGTGTTCGCGCGGCTGTGCGCCGCGATGGGTCGCGCTGAGCTGGCCACCGATCCGCGCTATGCCACGCATCTGGCGCGCGGCGAACGGCAAAAGGAACTCGACGAACTGATCGAGACATGGACCCGAACGCTGACCATGGCGCAGGTCGAGGCGATCATGATCGAGCACAGCGTACCTGCGGGCAAAATCTACGGTGCCGCCGATATGCTACGCGACGAGCATTTTGCCGCGCGCGACGCTTTGGTCGAAGTGGATAGCCCGCGCTGGGGCAAGTTTGCGATGCAGAACAGCTTCCCCAAATTCTCCGATACCCCCGGCAGCATCCGCTCTCTCGCGCCGCAGAGCATCGGCGAGCACAATGCCGAGGTCTATGGCGAGCTGCTGGGTATGGATGAGGCTGCGCTGGCTGATCTGAAGGCTGCTGGTGCGATATAATAGTCAGCGACAACGGCTTGGGGTATATCGGGAAGCAACATTAACCCTCGAGCGTCGCCAGATATGCCGTCAGTTGGGCCTCGCTGACCACATCGCCATATTTCGCATCCATATCGAACAGGTTTGCCTGGTGCGGTGCCTCGTGACGGTCGCCGCACGCATCGGCGACGATGATCGGGATGAAACCATGGCTACACGTGTCGACGCAAGTGGCGCGCACGCAGCCGCTGGTGGAAAGCCCGGTGAGGATAACGGTGTCGATCCCCGCGGCGGTCAGCGTCGCAGCCAGCGATGTGCCGAAAAAGGCGCTGGGATATTGCTTCGAGATCACCTGTTCATCCGCGTTGGGCTCCAGCCCTTCAGGCCAGGCCCCCATTGGCGAGCCTGCCACGAAATTCTTCAGCAGCGGCGTTTTTTGCATGAACCGCCCGCCATCGATCAGGCTGGGGTGATAAACGACGTTGGTATAGATAATCGGGATCGCAGCTTCGCGCGCCGCATCGCGCACCCGGATCGCGCTGGCCAGCGCATCATCAACATCCGCGTACAAAGCGCATGAGCGATCGAAATAGGCCTGCACGAAATCGATCAGCAACAGCGCGGGCCGCTTGCCAAAGCCGATACGGTTGCCGAACACTCCGGCATAATTGGCGTCAGCAGATGATCGCGTCATGAAGTTGGGCTCCCCGGGGCGAAATACAGGCGAAGGCGCGAGTCGCACCGCTATCGTTCAACAGGTTGGCGCTGGCGATTGCAAGCCGGTGCTTCTGGCACCCCCTCAACCCCGGCAATGCGGTGATACTGCTCAACGATCTGCGCCAGCGCGGATAGCGCAAGCGTTGCCGGGTCGCGGGTCGCCAGGATCAGGCCGACCGACGATTGCAGACGCGCGCGCAAATCATCGGGCACCCCGGCGTCGCGCAGTGTTTGCAGACGGGTCGCCTGGGCCTTTCTGCTGCCGATCGCTCCGCAATAAAAGCCGGGCAGGCCGAGCGCTGCGGGCAGCAGATATTCTTCCCAATCGCGGTCGTGGAACAGGAATATGATCGCCGTGAAGGCGTCTGCTGCAACCTGCGGAAGCTGGGTGCGGGTCACAAGGGCAATCGTGTCGATGCCTTGTTGGGCCAGCGTGTCAAGAACGCCCCGGTCGGGAGTGAGCGCGCAGACATCAGCGCCAAAGGTGCGCGCCAGCAGCGCAAAAGCAGCCAGTTCC
The DNA here is from genome assembly GCA_038209235.1 of Sphingomonadales bacterium. Taxonomy (GTDB): domain Bacteria; phylum Pseudomonadota; class Alphaproteobacteria; order Sphingomonadales; family Sphingomonadaceae; genus Blastomonas. The sequence goes on from JBBQXX010000027.1 coordinate 15,882, forward strand.
TCGCCCTGGCCGATGGCGATAATCCGCAACGCGGGGACCAGTCGCAGCACGAAATGATCGTCCGTCCATCCGGTTGGCGAGTCGGCCGAACCTGTCGTAGCAGCCTGCACGCCTTTTGCGGGCATACGCAGCGTCGCTATCAACCGGCGGTCAAGATCCGCCAGCGCGGTCGTGATCGCGCCGCGATCCGGATGCGGATTGAACAGCAGGTCAATCCCCCCGCCGCACGGCAGCCGAATGTCCAGATAAGGCGACGCAGCGCCAAAGCGCACCAGACGGACCTGCCCATCCGACAGGCTGTCGATCGCCTCGGCTGCAACCGCAGCTTCGATACAGCCTCCGGAGAACGATCCGACATAGCGGCCATCGCCTGCCACCGCCATTTGCGCTCCGATCGCGCGGGATGATGATCCTTCGATACCGACCAGCGTGACCAGCGCTGTTGCTGCGCCTTCATCGATCCGGGCCAGCACAAAGCGCAATATGTCGGCAGGCGCGGTTGCTATCATAGCAGATTTGCGCTGTGATTCCGCCGCGCACGCTGACGAAAGTGCAAAGAAGGGTCCGCCATGATCAATGCTGCGCATACCGCTGCCATATTACTTGCCGCAGGACAATCGGTGCGGTTCGGAGGCGATGACAAGCTGCTGGCTGATCTTGATGGCAAACCGCTGGCGCTACATGCGGCGCACCGGCTGGTCGATCTGGCACCCGGCAGCCTTATTGCGGTATGCCGTGATGCAGACAGCGCGCTGGCCCGCGATCTGGTGGCTCTGGGCTTCGTGATCGTAGCCAACCCCGATAGCGCGCGCGGCCTGTCACACTCGCTGGCTTGCGGAATTGCGCTAGCCGCGCGCGGATCGGCGCTGGCGGCGCTCATCTGCCTTGCCGATATGCCGTTTGTCAGCACCGCGCACATCCAGACATTGCTCGACCGGTTCGAGGAAAACACATCGCCCGTCGTGGCGTCGTCAGATGGCCATGCAGCGATGCCACCAGCCATTTTCGCGCGGTCTCTGTTTGATCGGCTGCAATCGACCAAGGGTGATCGCGGCGGCAGGGGCCTGCTGGCCGGCGCGCTGCTGGTCCCGGCCAGCCCGGATGAGCTGGCCGATATTGACCAACCTCAAGACCTTCGCGGCGTTTGACGCGCGCTCCAGCCAAGCCTGCGATCATGCCATCTCCGGCAGCCTGTCGAGCAATTTGTCGAGCGTGACCGGATAATCGCGCACCCGCACCCCGGTGGCGTTGTAGACCGCGTTGGCGATGGCCGCGGCCACGCCGCAGATGCCCAGTTCGCCCACACCCTTGGCCTTCATCGGCGATGTCGTCGGATCGGTCTCGTCAAGGAAGATCACCTGCTGGTGCGGGATATCGGCGTGCACCGGCACCTCGTATCCGGCAAGGTCGTGGTTGACGAAAAACCCGAACCGTTTGTCGACAGCAAGCTCTTCCATCAGCGCAGCGCCCGCACCCATGGTCATCGCGCCGATCACCTGGCTGCGTGCCGATTTGGGGTTCAGGATACGCCCGGCCGCGCACACGGCGAGCATGCGGCGGATGCGGATTTCGCCGGTGGCGGCGTTGACCCCGACTTCGACAAAATGCGCGCCAAAGGTCGATTGCTGGTATTTCTTGGCCAGATCGCCATATTCCATCGTATCTTCGGCGACGATTTCACCATCGCTTGCGGCATCACCCAGCGCCACGCTGCGGCCCCCTGAACTGACCTTGCCGTCAGCAAAGGCGACATCGGCCCCATCGAAGCCCAGCTTCTGCGCAACCGCTTCGCGCAGCTTGACGCAAGCTGCATAGACCCCGGCGGTTGCGCTGTTCGCGCCCCATTGCCCGCCCGATCCGGCCGAGACCGGGAACGACGAGTCGCCCAGCCTGACCACCACCTTGTCGAGCGGCAGGCCCATCATTTCAGCAGCGGTCTGCGCGATGATGGTATAGCTGCCGGTGCCGATGTCGGTCATGTCGGTTTCCACCGTGACCACACCAGATTTGGCAAGCCGAACACGCGCTGCCGACTTTTCGTTGATGTTGTTGCGAAACGCCGCGGCGACCCCCATTCCGATCAGCCAGCCACCATCGCGGCTGGAGCCCGGCTTTGGCTTGCGCTTGTTCCAGCCGAACTCCCTCGCGCCGGTCTGCAAGCACTCGACAAGCTGACGTTGCGAAAACGGCCGCTCGGGCTTTTCAGGGTCGACCTGCGTATCGTTGACGATGCGAAATTCGATCGGGTCCATCTCCAGCTTTTCGGCCATCTCGTCCATCGCTATTTCCAGCGCCATCAACCCCGATGCCTCACCGGGCGCACGCATCGCGTTGCCCTCGGGCAGATCGAGCACCGCCAGACGCATCGCGGTCATCCGGTTGGCCCCGGCATACAGCAGCCGCGTCTGCACCACCGCAGTTTCAGGCCCGCCACCGGGCAGATCGCCCGACCAGCTTTCATGGCCGATCGTGGTGATCTTGCCATCGCTGTCCGCGCCGATGCGAATCCGCTGGATGGTCGCGGGTCGGTGCGGGGTGTTGTTGAACATCATTGGCCGGGCCAGCGCCACCTTGACGGGCCGACCCGCCGCTTTCGCGCCAAGCGCCGCCAGGATCGCATCGGCGCGAATGAACAGCTTTCCGCCAAAACCGCCTCCGATATACGGCGAGATCAGCCGGACATTCTCTTTGGGCATCACCAGCGTCTTGGCGACATCGCCCACCGACCAGGCGATCATCTGGTTCGATGTCCACAATGTCAGCTTGTCACCCTCCCATGCGGCGATCGATGCGTGCGGCTCCATCATCGCATGCGCCTGATCGGGCGTGGAATACCGCTCATCAAGCTTGACCGAAGCCGAAGCAAAGCTGCCTGCGAAGTCGCCGACGCTGGTGTCAGTGGGGCTATTTGCACTGCCCTTGGGTTTGGTCACCGAATCCAGCGCAGCGGACAGATCGAACGCGCCGACACCCCGGCTGTATTCGACCCGGATCAGCGATGCAGCAGCGCGCGCCTGTTCGAACGTCTCGGCGACAACCAGCGCGATCGCCTGATGATAATGGTCAACCGCTGGCCCACCGAGCAGCTTGGCGGTGTTACAGTCGCCCTTGCCCAGCACACCGGCGCTGTCTGCCGTCACGATCGCCAGAACCCCCGGCGCGGTGCGGGCTTGTTCAAGGTTCATCGCGGTGATCCGGCCCTTGGCAATCGCCGATCCCAGCACGCAGCCATAAGCCTGGTTGGCCGCGACATCGTGCCGCTCATAGGCATAAGGCGCAAGCCCGCACGTCTTCAAAGGACCATCGATCCGGTTGGTGGATTTGCCGATGACCTTGAGCTGGTCGATCGGGTTGGTGGTGGCGGGAGTGTCGAATTTCATGGCTCAGCCTTTTGCTTGTGCCAGCACCCCGGCGAGCGTGCGCTCGACCAGCGTGACCTTGTAGGCATTGTCTTCGCTCGGCCTGTCATCGGCAAGCAGCCTGGTCGCCACCGCCTTGGCACCGCGCGGCAATTCGGCCTCGGCAGCCTTAGAGCGCCACGGTGTATAGGCCACGCCGCCCAGCGCAACATGGCCGCTGCCATCGCGCTGGACGATCGCCCCGACCGAGATCAGCGCAAATGCGTAAGACGCGCGGTCGCGGACCTTCTGGTAGATATGCGTACCGCCAACCGGTTTGGGCAGCGTTACCGCCGTGATCAGTTCGCCAGCGTCCAGCACGGTGTCGATGTGCGGGCTGGTGCCCGGCGGTTTGTAAAAATCGGCTATCGCAATCGTGCGGCCTTTGCCGTCGGTTGTCATGGTTTCAATGCTGGCATCGAGCGCGCGCATCGCCACGGCCATGTCGCCGGGATTGGTCGCGATGCACGATGCGCTGGCCCCGATGATCGCATGCTGGCGGTTGTAGCCGCCGATCGCAGCGCAACCGCTGCCGGGCTTGCGCTTGTTGCACGGCTGGTTGGTGTCATAGAAATACGGGCAACGGGTCCGCTGCAGCAGGTTGCCCGATGTCGTCGCCTTGTTGCGCAACTGCCCCGAAGCGCCCGCGACCAGCGCCCGCGACAGCAGGCCGTAATCACGCCGCACCCGCTCATCTGCTGCCAGATCGGTGTTGCGCACCATAGCGCCGATACGCAGGCCGCCATCGTCGGTCGGCTCGATCGCATCGAGTTTGAGGCGGCTGACATCGACCAGGTGTGTTGGTGTTTCGATCTCCAGCTTCATCAGATCGAGCAGGTTGGTGCCGCCTGCGATGTAGCGCGCGCCGGGGGTTGCTGCAAATGCAGCGGTGGCAGCGGCGGGCGTATCGACGCGCTCATAGGTGAAGCTCTTCATGCCTTCACTC
>JBBQXX010000028.1:0-19639 GCA_038209235.1 Sphingomonadales bacterium
TGGGGCGCGAGCTGAAGAAGCTGGGCTACGTCAAGCTCACGGCGCGGCCCCGCCATCATGCCCAGAATGAAGACGCCATGGAGGCGTTCAAAAAGGGGGCTTTGCTGCCGAGCTGGCAAAGGTCAGAACAACCCTCCCGACGGGCACGCCCCCCGACAGGCACACCCATAGAGATATGGTTCCAGGACGAAGCCCGGATCGGCCAGAAGAACAAGATCACTCGGCGCAGGGCCAGACGCGGGACGCGACCTTCGGCACCGAAGGACCAGCGGACGAAGTCAGCCTGTATCTTTGGCGCAATCTGCCCGGAACACGGCAAGCATGTCCTGAGCTTCGCCGAAGGGGGCGCCGGGCTGGTGTTGGCCTTGTGCAATACCGAAACCATGTCGCTGCATCTGATCGAGATATTGCTCGCCGCCGCCCCTGGCGCTCATGCGGCCGTGCTGATGGATCAGGCCGGGTGGCACATGACCGGCAAGCTGGAAGTACCTGCCAATATCAGCATCATCGCCCTGCCAGCCAAATGTCCCGAGCTGAACCCGGTAGAAAATATCTGGCAGTTTATGCGCGACAACTGGCTCTCCAACCGCATCTTCACCTCCCATGACAATATCATCGACCACTGTTGCGAGGCCTCTAACAGGCTCATCGATCAGCCGTGGCGGATCATGACCATCGGACGACGCACATGGGCCCGTGGGTCATGATCAATGCAGGTTGGTATAAGACGAACTGTCGCCAAATAGAACCGGGATCTGGCTCGCAAGCACCCTTCCAATGTCTGTGTGGTGGCCACCTAGAAGAATGGTTATTTCGGCGTGATGCGTTGGGCGTGCCCCTCTGGCGGCGTGCGAAGTCGCCGATTATCGGTCAGTTGGCGGGCTGGCCCTTTGCTTTCGGGGTCGTTTGTGGGCTGATCCGCACCGCTGGGGCTCCGAATAGCCCACTTCGGGCCTTATCTGGCCGCCATCGCGCAGCGTTCCAGCACGACCAGGCGGCGCATGTTGTTAGGCGAGATTCTGCATGCCGATCCTGGCGGAGGCGCGCAGGATGCCGATAGTGCGGATGAACTTGCCGCCCATGCTGTTATGCTGGTTGCCGAACACATGCTCGACCCGCGCGCGGACCTTTGAGCGGGCTTTGTTGGCGGCTTCCTGACGCCTGGTGAGAGGTTTGCGGCGGCTCCTGCGCCAGTGGATGTGGGTGGTCAGGCCGCGTGCCGCCAGCGCTGCCTCGATCTCGGCGCTGCGGTAGGCGCTTTCGGCCCAGATGCCGCTGGCGGTGTTCGCTGGTCCTGCTCGTCGGCTTGCCTCCTGGTGGCACCAGCGGCGCAGCGTCTTGGCCGTGCAGCCGATCTTCCCGGCCATGGAGGTCATCGCAGCCCATCCCGAGCCATAGTCAGTACGATGCTGGTCAACCGTCCGCACCGTACGCTCGCGGACCTCGGGCGAGAACTTGTTTGTCGTTTTGCTCGTAGTGGCACCTTCTTCTCACAGGCAGGTGCCTCCAGGAAACCCGGAACACTTCACCCTGCAGTCGCGAGGTTGCAAAGGTAGCCGCTCGGCTCCTGTAACCTTTGTATTTGCCCCCCCGAATAGCTCAGCAAGCTATGCTGTATATAATTTGCACCCGATGCCGGCTGTGGACAGGAGATATGATGCGCGTTGATTCACGTCGTCGATTTGCGCTTTTCCTTATGGCCACCACGGGCCTTGCCGTGCCCGGGATAGCCATGGCCGAGAATCGCCTTCAGCCTGATATCCAAACGCTGGCGCAGGATGAAGACGCAGGTGCCGCGCAGGCTGGCGGCGGGCGCAACATAATTGTGGTGACCGCGCAAAAGCGCGAGCAGGATATTGATGACGTGCCGTTTTCTGTTGATGTGTTGCGCGGGCAGCGGCTTGATCCGGCACGCGGCGGGGCAGAAGATCTGCTGTTTCTCGCTGGGCGCTCGCCCAGCCTGTACGCAGAATCGTCATCCGGGAGGATTTTCCCGCGCTTTTACATTCGCGGGCTTGGCAATACGGATTTTGATCTGAACGCCAACGGCCCGGTGTCGGTTGTGCTGGATGATGTTCCGCTTGAAAACCCGGTTTTGCGCGGCTTTCCGCTGTTCGATGTTGAGCGCGTAGAGATATTGCGCGGGCCGCAAGGCACGTTGTTCGGGCGCAATACACCTGCAGGGGTGGTCAAGTTTGAGACCAAGCGCCCGACCGAAGACACGCAGGGCTTTGCCAGGCTTTCTTACGGCCGGTTTGACACAGTTGATGTTGAAGGCGCAGTAGGCGGGTCGTTGGGCGGCGGCTTTACCGCGCGCATTTCCGGCCAGTTTCAGCGCCGCGATGATTTTGTCGATAACAGCTTCTTCCCCACCGGAGGCGAGCGCGGCTTTGAAAACTTCCGCGATGTCGCCGGGCGTGTGCAATTGCAATATCAGGACGCCGGCAAGTTCAATGCGCTGCTGTCCGTCTTTGGCCGTGACCTGAGTGGCGGCAGCCGGGTGTTTCGCGCCAACGCCATCCGCCCCGGTGTGGGCGGTCTGGTGGCAGGCTTTGACCGGTTTTCAACCGCGCAGGATGCAACGCAATTTCTGGAAAGCGACACTTTTGGAGCGACGCTGCGCACCGAGTCGCAGCTGGGCGATTTTACGCTGACCGGGGTCAGCAGTTACAGCGAAGTCGGCGTTGATGCGCGCGGCGATGTTGATGGCGGCTTTGGCGCTTCGTTTGCGCCGCCCTCTGGTCCCGGCTTCATCCCGTTTTCAGCGGAAAGCGCCGACAACATCACCGGCCATTCGCAATCCACTAGCGAAATACGCCTGAACGGGCGGCTGTCGCCTGATATTGATGTGCTGGCGGGCGTTTTCTATTTTCGTGAAAAACTGGCCATCGAAAATCTGAGCTTCGATACGCTGTCTGGCGGCGCGCTGAATGGACGCGCCGTTCAGGACCAGGATACCACTGCTTATGCAGCCTTTGGCTCGCTTACCGTGCAGCTTGCGCCAGCACTCAGCGTTACTGGCGGCCTGCGCCTGTCGCGTGAGCGCAAGAACTTTACCGTGGAACGGTTGCTTGGGCCATTTGGCGCGCTGCCGCTTGGCCCGGTGGCGCGGCGTTTGCGCGACACCAACCTGTCTGGCGATTTGAGCATTACCTATGCGGTTGCTGATGATATCAGCGCCTATGCCCGCTATGCGCGCGGCTTTCGTGCCCCCAATGCGCAGGGTCGCATCGTGTTTGGTGATGCTGTGACCGTGGCGGACGCCGAAACAATCGATTCATTCGAGGCCGGGCTCAAGGGGCGTTTCTGGGATGGCAAGGGCCGCTTCAGCCTGGCAGGCTTTTATTATGTGACTCAGGATCAGCAGCTTACGGCGGTTGGCGGGGCGGGCAATTTCAACCAGCTGCTCAACGCTGATCATGTGCGCGGCCATGGTTTTGAAGCTGAATTCAGCCTTGATCCGGTCAAGCGCCTGTCGCTGTCTGCCGGGCTCAGCCTCAACAACACACGGATTGATGATCCAGACCTTGAGGTTGGTATATGCGGTGCGCCGTGCAACGTGCTCGACCCGATCAATCCGGTTACCGGCAATGCCCAGATTGATGGCAACCCCTTGCCCCAGGCCCCGCGCTGGCTTGCCAATGCAACCGCGCGCTATGGCATTCCGCTGGGCGGCGGAGAGGTTTATGGCGTGGCCGATGTGGTCTATCGCAGCAACATCAACTTCTTCCTGTATGAAAGCACTGAATTCCGGGACCGCAAGCTGATTGAAACAGGTGCGCGGCTGGGATACGTGTTTTCCGGGGGAGCCTATGAAATCGCCGCATTCGGCCGCAACATCTTCAACGATACCTCGATTGAGGGCGCGATTGATTTCAACAATTTTTCGGCTTTTGTGAATGAACCGCCGTTTTACGGCATGGAACTGAAGGCGAAATTTTGAGTAGGCCTGTTCCCGCACGGGTCTCATAACAACATTCTGGCAACGCTACAGGTCACCAGCTATATGGAATCACTCTATTACGTCATGTCATGGGCTTGCCATCGCAAATGCAAGCATTGCTATGAAACCAGATTTCGGCCCTATGTGCGCGACGAGCTGAAGGCAGTGGTGGCGCAATCGGTCACCAACTTCCCCAGAATAATTGCCAATATGCCTGACAGCATGATGTACCGCGACCTTTCCGCGCCTTTGCCGCAGGGGGGCTATGCGCACAAGACGGGGCGGATCATTCTGGCCGGCGGTGAGGCGTTGCTGGAACCAGTGCTGACCGAGGTAACCTACCCGGTTATCAATGCCCTCAACACCAGATATGGCCGTGACGGTGTCAACATCGTCGTGCAGACCACGGGCGATCTGGTGACCGAGAAAATCCTTGATGAACTGTTGTTTCGCGGGGTGTGGATGATCTCCATTTCGGGGATGGATGATTTCCATGTCGGCATGGAGGGTGACGCCAAGCTGGCATTGATGGCCAAGCTGAAATCATGGTTTGATGCGCGCCAGATGCACGCCTCCGGTTGGCAGGGCGCTCGGGCCTGGGGGGATGAAGATGGGCCGCTTTATCATTTTTTCGGGGCCAATCCCGACGAGTGGATCGGAAAATTATGGCCACGCGGCAGGGCATGGGAAAACGGCCTTTCCACCGCCACCATCCAAGACAATTTCTGCGCTCAATGGTCTGGCGCACGCAATTTTCTCAACCACGGATATGCAGGGTCTGAAGTATCCATTGACCCCAACGGCGATGTCTTTCCGTGCTGTATGAAAACACGGATACCGATTGGCAACCTTACCGAAGAGCCGCTGATCGGCATACTCGACAGCCTGGCCGGGCATCCGGTTTATGAGGCGCTTTCGGCAGGCAGGCCTGACCGTATGGGCATCGCCCAGGGTTGGGACATGGCGCGGATGCTTGCAGAAAGTGAGACGCTGACCCCGGCTGGCAAGCCCTATCGCAACCTGTGCATCGGGTGCGACCGGTTTCATGACGAGGTTATGGCCCCGATCATTACCGCGTTGCGCAACACACGCAGCGCCCGTCAGTCGGGCACAATTGTTATATGAGAGCCGATCTGCCCCCTCGGCTGCCCCCCGGTCTGATTGTCTCTAACGGTAGATGCTGGTAAAAATGTTAAATCTCTTGGTCGAGCATGGGGTTCAGCAAATCCGCTATCTTGATCACTACATCGACAATCTCACCTGTTGGCTTTGTGGACAGCGCCTAGAAGGCGCGCTAACGATTGACTGGCAGATTGAGTGTGCGGCCTTCTTCTGAAATGATTGATATGACCACATTGTTGACGCCGACCCGGCGGCAAGCGCTGATCGGCTTGTCGCTCGCGCCTCTGGTCCTGTCTGCTTGCGGCCAGCCGACCGGTGCTGAGATTGCCGCCAATGCACCGTGGGATGATGTGCTGAGCAAGGCGCGCGGCCAGGATGTGAATTGGGCCGCCTGGGCTGGCGATGCCAAGATCAATGCTTATATCGGCTGGGTATCAAGCGAGGTACGCTTGCGCTTTGGCATTGCTCTGACTCATGTCAAGACCAATGACACCGCCAATACAATGCACCAGTTGCTTGTCGACAAATTGTCAGGTCGGACCGACGGCGGGCGCACCGACCTGATCTGGATCAATGGCGAGAATTTCACTTCCGCCTTGGATGCCGGGCTGCTTTGGGGTCCGTTTGCGCAGCACCTTCCGCATTGGTCAATGGTTGATACGAAGGGCAATCCGTCGATCCTGACCGATTTCACCGTGCCGAACAATGGCTATGAGTCGCCTTGGGGCATGGCGCAGCTTACCTTCTTCTACGATAGCGCCAATGGTGTTAGCCCACCACGCACTATCGCGGCGTTTTCTGAATGGGCGGCGAGCCATCCAGGCCGCTTCACCTATCCTGCGCCGCCTGATTTTGCCGGCATCACTTTTGTAAAACAGGCGCTGTACGCGTTCATCACCGATCGCTCGATCCTGTCCAAACCGGTGGTCAAAGCAGACTTCCCCCGCACGACTGCTGCACTTTGGGCATATTTTGATGCGCTCCATCCAAATCTGTGGCGCGGTGGACGCGCCTTTCCGCCTGATTATCCCACCCTTAGGCAAATGCTGGAGGATCGCGAGACAGACATCGCTTTCTCGTTCAATCCAGCAGAGGCATCGACAGCGGTCACTTCAGGTCTGTTGCCTGCGACAACCCGCGCCTATATTCTTGACGGCGGCACAATCCAGAACACGCACTTTGTCGCCATCCCGTTTAATGCCGCAGCAAAGGCCGCTGCTCTGGTCGTCGCCAATTTCCTGCTCTCGCCAGAGGCGCAGGCGCGCAAGGCCGATCCCAGGCTGTGGGGAGACCCCACGGTCCTTGATCTTCATGCACTTGCCCCGGTTGATCGCGCGCGTTTTACGGACCTGCCCAATACTGCGCAGCTTCCCGATGCTGCGGCGCTTGCACATGCCCTGGCGGAGCCGCATCCAAGCTGGCATGTGCATCTGGTCGAGGCGTGGCGTGCTCGCTACGCCACATGAGGAACGCAGTCATAGTGCGCAAAGGCAATGTCCTCGCGCCGGTACCGGCGGTTGTTTTCGCGCTGATGATAGGACCGATCCTGCTTGGATTATTCGGCACCCTGCTGCCGGCCTTCGGCTATCATCCGGCTCTGGGGGCGACGCAGTGGAGCCTGGCAGCATGGTGGGCGTTGTTTGCCGATCCGAGCTTTGCGACCGCGTTACGCATTACACTCGTTACCGGCCTGGGGGCCACCTTGATGGCGCTGACCATCGCAATCGGCGCGGTTGCGGCGCTGCACAATAGCAGGGCATTTGTCCATTTAAAGCTATGGCTCGCACCCACTCTGGCTTTTCCGTTCGCCAGTTTCGCGGTTGGTTTTGCTTTTCTCGCAGCGCCCAGTGGCTTGATAGCGCGCATTCTGTCGCCCTGGCTGACCGGTTGGCAACTTCCGCCCGACCTGTTGATTCTCGGTGATCCCAACGGAGTTGCGCTGTTGGTCGCGCTTACGCTCAAGGAATGCCTGTTCCTCATCCTCATGCTGGTTGCAGCGGAGGGACAGTCGCAAGGAGACGCTGCGCTCCGTTCCGCCCAGACCATGGGCTATGTTCCAACTCGGGCCTGGCTCGTGGTGATGCTACCACAGCTTTATCCGCAGATCCGCCTGCCCGTCTACGCCGTGCTAGCTGCTTCGCTGGCGTCTGTCGATATTGCTATCGTGTTAGGTCCAGCAGCGCCCCCGCCTCTGGCGCCGCTGACGCTTGACTGGTACGGACAATTCAACGCAGGCGATCAAATGAAAGCCGCCGCCGCATCGGTGTTGCAGGTGTTTTTGTCAATCGGCGTGGTAGCGCTTTGGTGGCTGGGCGAGCACACCGTCGGTTACCTGTTCTGCGGGATCATTTCAAGTGGCAGGCGGCACGGCGTCATCGACCAAGCGATCGGTTGGATCGGCGTGATTGGCGCAGGCGCTGCACTGGTAACGGCAACAAGCGCGATACTTGTCCTGCTGCTCTGGTCGCTTGCCAGTAGTTGGACCTGGCCGGACGCGCTGCCCCAGGCCATTTCACTGAGCACATGGCGGGAATCGGGTGCAACTCTTGCACCTTTAGTTGGCAATACCGTTGTTGTTGCCGTAGCGACCAGCGTGATCGCCACAGGTGCGGCGGTGCTGGTGTTGGAGGCAGGGATTGGCCATCCGCAGCGACGTCAGATAGGGATTCTTTATATTCCGCTCCTGTTGCCTCAGATAAGTTTCCTGTTCGGGCTCCAGCTCCTTTGGAACTGGCTCCTGCTTGACGGGACGCTGTCGGCCGTCATTTTCACCCATTTTCTTTTCGTGCTGCCCTATGTACTGCTGGTGCTGAGCGAGCCTTATCGTGCGCTCGATCCCAGGATTGCGATCACGGCCAGGGCACTGGGAGCGGGCCAGATTCGGACGTTGATGGCGGTCAAGCTGCCGCTGCTGATGCGGCCCCTAGCGGTGGCGGCTGCAGTGGGGTTTGCCGTCAGCGTCGGTCAATATCTGCCAACCGTCTTTGCCGGTGCGGGCCGGATCAGCACATTGGCGACCGAGGCTGTGGCGCTTGCCTCTGGCGCAGATCGGCGGCTGGCAGGAGTGGTTGCGCTGACCCTAACGGCGCTGCCGTTTGCAGCTTTGCTCGCAGCGCTGATCGCGCCAGGCGATCGCGCGGGGGACAGGAGCGCGAGCGAATGAGTGAGGGCTTGATTTTATCGGACGTCACCTTGGCCGTCGCCGGTATAACGCTGATTGATAGGTTAAGCCTATCGGTGGCGCCGGGCGAAGTTATCAGCCTTATGGGGCCCAGCGGATCGGGAAAATCCAGCCTCATCGCGTATCTTTGCGGAGCGCTCGACCGCCAGTTCCAGGCAAGCGGAACCGTGACGCTTGACGGCGTCTGTATTGATCGCTGGCCGATCGAGCGCCGCCGCGTCGGCGTTTTGTTTCAGGATGATATGCTATTTGCCCATATGACCGTCGGCGAAAATCTGGCGTTTGCGGTGGCCCGCGGCGTCGGGCGAGCAGAGAGACAGGCGCGGGTTGCGCAGGCGCTGGCTGAAGCAGAGCTCACAGGTTTTACCAATCGCAGCCCCGCCACACTGTCCGGCGGACAGCGAGCGCGAGTGGCCTTAATGCGCGCGATGCTGGCTGAACCACGCGCACTGCTCCTCGACGAACCCTTTGCGCGGCTGGATCCGTCGCTCAGATTGCGCATACGCGATTTCACGTTTGCGATGATTGCCGCCCGTGGCGTTCCAGCATTGCTCGTTACACATGATGCGCAGGATGTGCCCGGTCAGATGCTGGACCTCGGCCAACCGAATCCACGTTTTTAGACAGGTCGGCTGACAATTTTTGCACGGTGACTTCTGGCCTTCTGTTATTGCTTCAGAAGCTATTATGGCAAGCCGCAATCGGAAAAATTGATAGCCTCGACGCAATTTGCCGTCGCGAAAAAACTGAATGGCGGTGTTGGGAGGTAACCGGCTCCCCGGCTAAATCGCGCCTTCTTATGGGGAATATGACCAAAGACGAAGGAAGCAGATCCTCGGCGACATTGGTTCTGTGCCCGATGACAAAAACCTTGTCGCTGGATGAAACTATATCGCTGGAAGTCGCGAACCTGCGGATGACGTCGATCGCGAGCGGCGTCACTTGTCCCCCCTAATGTGCATGGAGTTTTATATGAACAATTCTGCCCGAATCGCAACCCTGCTGGCAGTTGCCGGTGGCCTCGGCGTTGCAGGTATGGTTTCGCCAGCTACCGCCCGATGCGCCCCTAGCGCAAGCAGCACCTCCTCTCGCGCCAAGTGTGGCGCCTATGGCACCAATCCCTGTAAAGCCGCAGCCAAAAAGGCCAAGCAGGCCAAAAAGGCGGCCAACGCCAACCCCTGTGCCGCCAACCCCTGTGCCGCCAACCCCTGTGCCGCCAACCCCTGTGCCGCCAATCCGTGCAAGGCCAACCCCTGCAAGGCCAATCCCTGCGGCCCCAAAGTATAAGTCTAAGCCAATGTGTGACAGGATTGCCATTCCTTCCCGGCCATCCTGTCGCCATTCCCGCAGCACCGTGTAAGTCAAAACATGTCAGACACAATAATGTTTTCCCACAGCGCGACCCACGCCGATGCGATGACCCGCAACGCCGCGATCGACCTGTTGGTAGGCGCGACCGAAGCGATGCACGCCAGGGGGCAACCCCTGATGCGCCGCGTCCTGCCAGCCGATGTGCCGGTCGAACAATGGGCGCATTACCCTGCCGACGACGTTGTCAACGGCCCGGCGGGATCGCGCTATTTCTATCACTGCCACCCACCAGAAGAGCGCGAGTGGGGCGAGCACGGCCATTTCCACCTGTTTCTTGCTCGCAGCGCGATGCCTCACGGTCATCATCCGATGATGCCCGCACCGCCGACTGATGAACCGCGCGCTGATATTGTTCATATCGCGGCCCTGTCTGTTGACCTTCAGGGGCTGCCTATCCGCTGGTTCACTGTTAATCGCTGGGTCACCGATGAAACGCTTTTTCATGCAAGGACTATCGCAGCCGCGCTTGGGCGCTTCGATCTCCGCGGTCCGGTGGGCGATCCGTTGGTCAATGACTGGCTGACCGCGATGGTCGCGCTGTCACGCCCGATGCTGATCGATTTGCTTAAACGCCGCGACACTGTGTTGATGGATCGGGATCCTGGCGGTGAATCCCGCTCCGTCGAAGTCCCCAGCGACGATGCCATCGACCTGGTGAACTTGCTCGATGATTAGAGCAGGGTAACATTAAATTGACGTGAGGCGTCCCGGGTTTTCCGGAGGCGGTTTGGTTTGAGTCACGCAAACTTATCGAGATTCTCAAGGTCTGCATAGTAATTGGCTTCAGCCTCTGTGGGCGGGATGTATCCGATTGGGCCGAAGAGGCGGTAGTTGTTGAACCAGTCGACCCAGCGCAGGGTCGCCATTTCGACGGACGAAGCGCTTGGCCATGACCGTTGCCGCCAAATGACTTCGGCCCCTTCGACAAAGCTCAGGACAGGCTTGTAAAGCCCGTTGATGGTCTCGGCCATTGCGTTGTCGTAGCTGTCGCCGACGCTTCCGACCGAGGGCACGAGTTCGGCCTCGGCCAGGCGCTGGGTGTAGCTCATGGCCAGGTATTGGGCGGATTCAACCGGTCGTCGCAACACCTTCTATATGAACGTCTGCAAGCAGTTGGTCGAGGGCTTCGGCGGGGGTTTTCCAGCCCAGGGTTTTGCGGGGCATGGTGTTGACGGAATGTGCAACGGCGTCGAGTGCTTATGAGGTGTGCCAGCTCAGGTCGGTGCCCTTTGGAAAATATTGTCGCAGCAGGCCGCTGGTGTTTTCGTTCGTGCCGTGTTGCCACGGGCTTTGCGGATCGCAGAAGTAGATCTCCAGCCCGGTATCGATGCGCAGCCTCGCGTGCTGGGCCATCTCGGCACCCTGATCCCAGGTAAGCGACTGACGCAATGTGTCGGGGAGCTTCGTCATCGACTTTGCGATCGCCTTCCGCACGGCTTCGGCGCCATGGCCTGCCAGAGGTGGTCCGTCGTTGACGGTCTCTCTTGGGCGATAGCCCTCCATGCGCGGAAGGTGCAGCAGCAACGTAAAGCGTGTGGTGCGTTCGACGAGCGTGCCGATCGCGGAACTTCCGAGGCCGAGGATGAGATCGCCTTCCCAATGCCCTGGTACAGATCGATCAGCGATCTCCGGCGGTCGCTCGCTGATGTCAACGCCGGTCGGATTTTAGGCCAGTGCGGCGGCGTAAAAGCAGGCCATTTCCGACACGGCATGGTTGTTTGCAAAAAGGCCCCCGATCGGGGGCCTTTTTGCAAAGCCTTCCCTACAACGGGGATCAGGCTTCGGTAATTTCGCCGGTTTCCGGGTCAATGGCGGTGGCACGGCGACGGCCGGCGGATTCCTTGAGGCGATAGCTGTTGCCATTCATGGTGAGGATGCTGACGTGGTGGGTCAGCCTGTCCAGCAGCGCGCCGGTCAGTCGTTCCGATCCCAGCACCGACGTCCAGTCTTCGAACGGCAGGTTCGAAGTGACGATCGTCGAGCCGCGCTCGTAGCGCTGGGAGAAGGTCTCGAACAACAGCTCGGCGCCTGTGGGCGACAGCGGGACGTAACCGAGTTCGTCGATAACCAGCAACTTGACCGATGCCAGGTCGCGTTGGAGCTTCAGTAGCCGCCGTTCGTCGCGGGCCTCGAGCAACTGGCTGACCAGCGCGGCGGCGGTCGTAAACGCCACCGTGAACCCCTTCTGGCAGGCGGCCAAGCCGAGCGCGAGGGCGACGTGGGTCTTGCCGGTGCCACTGTTGCCCCCCAAAGTTCACTGCGCAATGATGTTCTCGCGGCGCAGGATATATTCGCAGCGCGCCAGTTCGAGGACGAGCATCTTGTTGAGCCCTGGGATGGCTGTGAAGTCGAACGTGTCGAAGCTCTTCACGCCTGAGAACCGCGCCGCGCGGATGCGCCGCTCCACCGTGCGGCGCTCGCGGTCGATCAGTTCGAGTTCGATCAGCCGCAGCAGATAACGAGGATGGTCGACGCCATCGCGGGCGCATTCGCGGGCGACCTTGTCGTATTCGCGAAGCACCGTCGGCAGCTTCAGTTGCTTGAGGTGATGGGCCAACAGCACCTGCGGGGTGCCGGTCATCGTGCCCGCCGGCATCGTGTCGGGCGCGGTCACGCCGGTCATTCCGCCATCTCCGGCACCAGCGCCGCATAGTCGGCAGCGCGCGTCGTCTGGACCGTCAGCCTTGGCAGATGCGGATAGGCCGTCAGATCGAGCCGTACCGGCCGTCGCTCGGTGCGCGCCAGCGCGATCAGCTTGACCGCATCAAAGCTGATCGCGCCAAGGTGGATGGCCTCGGTTACGGCATAGGTGACAACCTCCTTCGGCATCGCCTCGAGCAGCCGCAGCTACCCAAGATGAACTCGCGCTTGCCCTTGTTGCCCATCCGCGCCTCGAGAAGATGGCGCAGGTGCTGGAACACCTCCCGCAGGTTCCAGTTCTGCAGGGCTGCCGCCTGATCGAGCGCGTTCGGCTTCATCTCGATCAGCGCCAGATAATGCAGCGGATCGGCAACGAACGCGCCATCGGCATAGGACCGCAGATGCCGCGCGATGATCTTGCCGGCGCACAGGATCACCACTTCGTCGACAAAGCCCTTTACCATGACCTCCTGGAAGCCATAGCGCGTCGGCACCGAGTAATCATTGCAGCGATACCGGACCAATGCTGTGGACGACACCCGGCCGCTGCGCTTCTCGCAGGGCTCCAGCGGCACCGCCGGCAGATCACGCAATACGGCTTTGTCAGCCACAAACCGTTCGCCGATCGTCTCGGCATGGCGACCGGCGCGCTCGGCCTGACGCTGCCGGCACTGCGCCTCGAGCCGGGCATTGAGTTCATCAAAGCTCGCCGCCTCCGGGATCGGCTACCGATGAAGTTCAGCCGCGCATGCTTGACCAGCCCCTCGACCTTGCCGCTTGAATCAATCGGGTCGTTCCCCTTGCCCGGGCGACCAAAGCGGTCGGCGAACAGGCGCAGTCAAATGTTTGCAGACTGCGTAAACTTGCCTGCATGGCTAACCAGTTCGGTGAACGCCCGGGTGCGCTCGCGCTTGCCGTCGCCGCAGATCTTCGCCACCGCGATCGTGGTGTTGTCGTAAAGCAGCGACAGCGGCACGCCGCCAAAGAACGCGCCAAAAAGCTATGGGCGCCGACACATGACCATCAAGGAATGCCGAGCCAAAGGCGTTTTGGCGTCTTGCGCGGATACGCTTTCACAAAGCACGCGTCCGACTGCGGCAGGTCCATGCCGAAGAAGTGGATCTTCTGCCGCACACCGCCGATCACCGGCAGCAGCGCGCCAAGCTTGGGCTTGGCTGCCAGTGCCTTGCGCGTATACCCCGGCGGCAACGAAAACCGGCACATCTTCAAAACCGTCTCGCGGCTCAACCCGAATACCCGCGCTGCCTCGCGTCGGCTGTGGCCCTCGGTAAACACAAAGCGCCGAACTGCGGCATAGTTGTCCAGGCCAAACATCCCCGGCCGCTCCCAAAAGGAGCCAGCCTAACCAATGGCCGGGTTTTACACCGCCCTCATCGACCCCGCGCCGACGATCCAATGGCCTGCTTTGTCACCGCCGTGCACAAGCGCGGGAGCGGTTGGCCGAGCTTCTCGATCAGGTCGGGCCGATAAGCGGCAACCTGCGCAGCGGCGTCAGTCGGCAGGGCATAGATGCCTGTGCCCCATTGGTAACATGACGCGCTGGGGCCGATGCTGTCACGCGAGATCCGTTCGGCGTGTGAGCGGCCGATGATGCCGGACAAATCTGCCGACAGGCCTTGAGCGGCTGCCTGGCCGACAAACGGGTGCTTGATCAGTAACAAGTTGTAGGCGCGCGCAAGCACTTCGATCGGTTGTGCTCCGAACTGCTGCAACGAACGCCGGTCCCAGACGATTTCTAGATCCGGGTTCAACCGGTGGAACTCAGCGACATTGTCGGCGAGACAGTCATAACCGCGCGGGTGATCCCAGGTAAGCCCACGAATCCGTGTGCGCGATTGTCGTGGCGCTTGCTCGGGCAGAAGTTGCAACTGTCGGCTCTCACTCATGCCCCGCCTCCCGCGCCGCGTGGCGCGATGCGGTCAAAAGCAGGATAGCGAAGATGCTTCCGCTCGCGAGCGAGACGGCTGCCAGAATATCCAATCCCGCTGTCAGGCCGTATTTATCCTTGAGCGATCCCATGATGAGCGGCGCGAGCGCGCCAAAAACATAGGCCGATGCCACGATCAGCCCCGTCACCGATGAGCGTAATCGATCTTCGACTACATCGAAAATTGCTGCAAAGAGGTTTGCATCATAGACCCCGCGGAAAAACCCGAAGCCCGATAGCGCCAGATAGACGACCCAGAGTTGATCGGCGTTTGCTGACAGCCAGATGAACGGCGCGCACATCGTCAAGCCGCACGCCATCGCCAGCAGCCGTACACGCGGAAAGCGCACGATCAACCGGTCCGTCGCAAAGCTCGTTCCGAGCAGCCCCACATAGCCAAGCACATGATGGTAGACGACCGATGAAAATCCGGCATCGGCAAGTGTCAGATCAAACTTCTCGAATAGAATCGTCGGCATCCAGGTAAGATAGCCCGCCAGAATGAAAACGAGCCCGCTAAAACCAACCAATTGTGCGATCAGCACGCGATTGCCTGCGATCGTCCGTGCAGCCTCACCAAAAAGTAGCGGACCATTCGCCACTGGGCGCGGCAAGGGGTGCCGCCGCGTACGTACGACGAGAGCCACAGCCCAAACCAGGCCTGCGATACCGAGCAATGCGAAAGCGGAGCGCCAGCCGAAGCGATCGGCGATCCAGCCTGCTAGCAGACTGCCGAGAACAACGCCTGTATAATTCGCCGTTTGGTGCAGCGAAAGCGCGCGCGCGCGCGTCGCGACGTGGGCTTCGCCAATCCATGCGGCAGCGGCAGGTGCATACAGCGCTTCGCCCGCACCCGTTGCGACGCCACGGAACAAGAGCAGCAGCAGAAAACCGGTAGCTGCCCCAGTCAACAAAGTGCCGCTACTGAATACGACAAGGCTTACGATTACGATATGTCGCCGTGCAAACCGGTCACCCGCCACGCCAGCGAACGGCACGAGCAGTCCGAAGACGACGGTAAACGTGGTCGCGATCAGCCCCATTTGCTGACTCGTGAGCGCGAAATCCTGCTGGATCAGCG
The DNA here is from genome assembly GCA_038209235.1 of Sphingomonadales bacterium. GTDB lineage: Bacteria > Pseudomonadota > Alphaproteobacteria > Sphingomonadales > Sphingomonadaceae > Blastomonas. The sequence continues at coordinate 15,287 of JBBQXX010000028.1, forward strand.
GCAGCGTTACGTTGAACACCTGCCGATCAGCTTGGTTGAGAAATTGCGCGACCCAAAGCAGCGCGACGATTTCCCAAGCGAATCGACTGGGTGCGGCAGCCTCAACAGGGTGCTCCTCGGCAGTCAACATGGCGACGCAACCCCGCTCGATGGGGGCCGAAAGAGTCGCGCGCCCCGCCCGACCGTGGCAAAACTCAGAATCTCGCCGCGTTCAGCTTCGGTCACCACCAATCCAAGTTTCCCGCCGGGATCGAACGCGCAGTTGGTGGGATTTCGGCCTGGCGTCGCGATCCGCTCGATCCGGCTTCCAAGTGGATCAAATACGTCTATGCATCCGCTGCCATAAATTGCGGCATACAGGGTCCCATCTTCGCCGATCGCCAACCCGTCGGGGCCGTTGGCTCCGGCCGTAGTTTGAAACACAGTTGGCTTTGGTGTCCATTCGCGGCGGGCAGCGTCCCACGAACCTGACAGGACGCGCTGGCGGTAGGTTTCAGCGATGAATACCGTTTTTCCATCAGCCGCAAGCGCAATGCCGTTCGGGAAGCAAAGGCCATCAACAATGATCGAAAGCGCCCCGTTCGGGGCGAGGCAGCACACATAGCCAGTCGGTTCGGTGCGCGAATTGCCGGGACATGAAATGATCAGGTTCCCGGCGTCGTCGAAAGCCAGATCGCTCGGCGCGTCGATGACATCGGTGATCGCGTGTAGTGCGCCTGTGGAGGGCGTCAGCATGCGCACTACACCGAGCGCACCGTCGCAGATCAGGATTTGGTCCGGGGATCTGAGCGCCAGTCCGTTCGGCTTGCCGCCAGTCTTAAAGCGGTTGATCGCCCCGTCAGGGGATCGCCTTGAAACCATTCCGCCGAAGATTTCGCTCCACCAGAGCGCTCCGCCATCGTCGAACACCGGGCCTTCGGGAAAGTCCAGGCCGCCGACGATAATTTGCGCGCTGTGGTGCGTCACTTCAAATGCATCGTTACAAGCACGGTGAGTTCTGTGTCGGCGTGTAGATCGGCGGCTATCCGTAGCCAATTTCCAAAATGCGATACCCGTGCCATCGTCATCGCGTCCTCTTCCGCCGGAAGCGCAAAACGCGTTCCTTCGGGCAACCACCGGATGCCGTCGGGTGACACCTCAACGCGCACTTCGGGCATTGCTCCGATCGGCGCTTTCAACGCACGCACGAAAATGACGGCTTCGATTGCCCAGCCGGCTTCGAACGGTTCTGTCGAAGCGCTCCCTCGCCACGTCTCGTTTCGAGCAACGACGACGGTCGCACTTTCCCTTAACACTTCAAAAATCTCCCGATAGACAAGCCGAATCGATGTAGAGAAAGCCGCGTTTGTCGGTGTTGGTCTCCACAAAAAAACAGATGTTGAGCATACACCAGAGGTTCGGCATCGCTGCGATGCGGATCGAATCGAAGGTGGCAAGATCGAAAACGCGGTCGTTGCACTGGAAGTGCGTCGCTTGCATGGTCGCAAGATCGAAGTCGAACCGCACATAGTGCCAGTTCACTTTGGTCGGAATCTCGTTGTAGCAAAGCTTCTGGCCGCCGCCTGGCAAATCCTCCCAATTGGCATCGGCAAGGTGAAAGTGGCTAACAGTTTCCCCGGCGTCGCCGATGTCGCTAATCATGGGCCGGTGCCGCTTGAACTGCCATTTTTCCTGAAGTGTGTCACCATTGGCGTTGAGATAGCGCAGGTGCGGCATGACGCGTTCGCCGTCCTCGGTTCCGCTCTGCAGATCAAAGAGAAAGCCGATTGACTTGATATCACGCTGCGATAGCGCAAGAGAATTCGCTTCGGGTTTGAACGTCGCGTAAAACTCGAAGCGGATCGGCCCCGCCTTGCGAAAGGTCAGCCGCTTAATCCCCACCGACAGAGCGTGACGATCAGGCCGAGTCGCCAGCTTCAGCGCGTAGCTCCCATCAATGCCGCCATGCGACCCGGTTTCCCAATGACCCAGCGTCGAGAGCATCGGGCTCGTGATCTGCGCAAAACCGGGCAGCATGGTGTCAAGGCTACCTTCGTAATTGCCCGTCAGTTGCGTCCAGCCGCATCCACCGCGATCGAAATCGTCGAAGGCAATGATGCGGGAGAGCGGATCGAAGCGGCTGAGGCCACGGTCGGTGAAGATGATCCGGTCGTTTGCGGCCATCATTCGCCGTCCCGCATCATCGTGCCGGTTTGGCCAAGCGCGCGAGAAACGCTAACCGCGGCCTCCGCCAACCCTGCCGCTGCGTTTTCCAGCGACACCGTGTTGCCGCGCTGCGCGAGAAACGGAACGGTCAAAACCGCAACGAGATCGCCGACATGGTTGACGACGGGGCGACTCAGATTGGTGATGCCGCCAATCATCAGGCTTTCGCGTTGTTCGTACCCCTGTTGCTTCACTTCGATCAGATGACGCTCGAACTCGGCAAGTTCATCGGCGGTGGTTTGAAGAGCCACCTGCGCGACGAGCTCGGCTTGTGGTCCAGGCTTTAGGAACGCGCTGAGCATCAGGCCCGAGCTCGTCTCCCACACGGGAAAGCTCGCGCCGAGGCGCACCGAATAGCGAATGGGAAGCGGAGAATCGACCTGCGCCACGATGACTGCATTGGTTCTGTTTAACACCGCCAGATGGCAGCTTTGTCCGATTTCAACCGCGAGCGCATCCATGACCGGGACGGCGCAGACCGCCAACGACCGAATTGGCGGATGCTCGTGCGACAGTTGGAACAGCCGGAACGACAAGGAATAAACGTCATTCTCGCGGTTGCGATCGATATAGCCGCGATGCTCGAGATACTGGACGATCCGGTAAAGTTCGCCGGTCGATCGGCCCAAACGCGCGGCAAGCGCGGTGACGTTTAATCCAGCCGGCATGGTCGCCAGAATCTCGAGAACCTCCAGGCCCTTTTCGAGTGCCGGTACACTGTACCGCGACAACCCAGCTTCCTCCGTTTGGGCTACGGGTAGTTTTACAGACATTGCGCCGCTCCTGCTTGGCAAACCGCCACGCAAGCTAACGGACCTTTCGGGCCTGGCCATAAAAAACTCTTGCTCCTATACGAAAACATATTTTATAGGTGAGCAATAGTCCGAGGGTAGACGCGGTGCAAGCCGAATTTCCACCCCGAGATTGCCGACGCAGAACGGCCACACCGAAAGGCACGGGGATGAATGTAGGAAACAGTTTCGATCTCGGCGGGCGAACCGCGCTCATCACGGGTTCCAGCCGCGGCATCGGTCGTGCGTTGGCGCTCGGCCTCGCCGCGGCTGGGGCCAAGATTATCACGCACGGTTTTCGGGACTCACCTAGTTCGGAGGACGGCGTTCCCCATTATGCGGCCGATCTCGCCGACGCCAGTGCCTGCACCCGTCTGGCTGCCGATGTCATTGCCGATCATGGCCGGGTCGATATTCTGGTACTGAACGCCGCCGCCGATCTTCGCCGTCCTTGGCTCGAAACCTCGGTCGAAGAGATCGATTACTTACTGGCTGCGAATTTTCGTTCATCGCTGCTCCTGTGTCAGGCGCTGATGCCGCCGATGATCACGCGCGGCTGGGGCCGGATCATTGCTCTGGGATCGATTCAGGAGGCCCAGCCCAACCCGAAATATCTGGTCTATGCGGCCGCCAAGGCCGCGCAGACCAGTCTGGTTCGGAACCTCGCGCGGCAAGTCGGGACGAGCGGTGTTACCGTCAACAACCTGGCACCTGGTGCGATCGCTACCGATCGCAATGCAGGCCCGCTCGCCGATCCGGCTTACCGGGCGCGCGTCGAAGAAATGATCCCCGCCAAGCGCATCGGCGAACCCGCCGATTGCGTTGGTGCGTGCCTGCTGCTCGCATCCAATGCCGGATCCTACATCAATGGGGCAAGCCTGTACGTCGACGGCGGATGGAGTGCGTGAGCGACACTCTCGGATTCAAACAAAAACGTGAAAAGATAGGGAGATTTGCGATGAAAACTATGTTACATTATACTGCCGCCGGAATTAGCTCGCTTGCTTTGAGTATTGCTGTTGGCAGCACCGCATATGCGCAAACTGCGCCTCCTGAGGGTTCCACAGCCACACCGGAGGCAGCACCCGACAATGAAGCGATCATTGTGACCGGTATTCGCGCCTCGATCGACAGCGCGATCAACGCCAAGCGAAATGCGGGCAACCTGATCGATGTAGTCAATGCAGAAGATATTGGTAAACTGCCTGATCAAAATGTCGCCGAAGCCCTCGGTCGCGTGTCCGGCATCGCGATCGCGCGTAAGGATGGTGAGGGTAGCAGCTTTACCGTCCGGGGCATTTCGCTGAACAGGGTCGAAATCAACGGGCGCACCTTCGTCGGCCCGTCCCAGGATGCG
>JBBQXX010000029.1:0-19469 GCA_038209235.1 Sphingomonadales bacterium
GGCAAGCTGCGCGATACGCTGACCGTCGCCAAGGGCCTGCCCGATGAGGAACTGGAACGGCTTGCGCTGGCATCGGACAAGGTGCAGCGTAGTCTGGACGGCGCAGCGATCCGCAAGGTGATCGTGGTGCCCGACCGGCTGGTCAATCTGGTGGTATGATATGATGGTAACCGAACCCTTCAAAAATCCTCCCCGCACCGGGGAGGGGAACCATCCGCAGGATGGTGGAGGGGAAGCCGGATTGTGCTTCACTCCAGGCAATCCACCCAGCCGCCTCCCCTCCACGGCTTCGCGGTCCCCCTCCCCGTTCCGGGGAGGATTTTGATGCTCCGCCTTCTCCTCGCCCTGACCCTTTGCGCCTCGCTCCCGGCCTGCGCGCTCCAGCCGCTCTACTCATCGGGCAGCAGCGGCAGCGTCGCGCAAACGCTTGGCGATGTCTCGATTGCGCCGATTCAAGGCAGGGCTGGCTGGCTGGTCAAGAATGCGCTGGATGACAAATTGCAGGCGCTCGGCGGGGGCACCAGCCGCTTTGAGCTGAACATAGCGCTGGACGACCAGATCACCGGTTTTGGCCTGCTCGCCAACGATCAGGTGACGCGCGAGCGCCGCACGTTGCGCGCTCGCTATCAGTTGATCGAGACGGCGACCGGCGAGGTCGTGCTGGATGCAACCGCAGCCTCCGATGCCGGCATCGATATCGTCAGCAGCGAATACGCCACCATCGCCGGCGAGAACCGCGCGCTGGAAAACCTGTCGCTCGAAATCGCCAACCAGATCGTGACGCGGCTGTCGCTGTTCGCGCGCGAGGTTGCGGTGACCCCATGAAGGCGGACGCTTCGGCGATTCGCGCCCTGGCGCGCAAGCCACGCCCCGATATCCGCCTCTATCTGATCTTCGGCAGCGATGACGGCGGCAATGCCGCGTTGGCCAGAGAGCTTGCCGCAGGTTTTGGCGCGGACGCCGAACGTGTCGATTTCGACGGGCATCAGCTCAACAACGACCCCTCGCTGCTCGCCGCCGAGGCCGCCTCGCTGTCGCTGTTCGGCGACAACCGCTATATCCGCGTCATTACCAGCGGCGAGGAATGTCTGACGGCGGTCGAAACCCTGCTCGCGGCAGACAAGACGGTCAATCCGGTGATCATGCTGGCCAGCGGCATCAGCGAGAAATCGCGCATCGCCAAGCTGGCACTGGCAGCCAAGCAGGCCATGGCGGTGCAAAGCAAAACGCCGGGGGCAGAGGCGATGGCGACGATCGTCATCGCGCTGGGCAGCGAAATGGGTCTGGCCATCGCGCATGATCTGGCGCTGGTCATCGCAGGGTTTACCGCTGCCGACCAGCGACTGGCCGCGCAGGAGGTCGAAAAGCTCTCACTGTATCTCGACTCTGCGCCAGACGATCCCAAGACCGTGACCCGCGAGGCGGTGGCCGCGCTGCGCGCTGATGCCGAAGACGATGCGATGCAACCGATCATCGCTGCTGCGCTGTCGGGCGATCTTGTGCGGCTGCCGATCGAGCTTAAACGCATGCGCGAACAGGCAGTGTCCGAAGTGGGGCTGGTCATCATGATGCAGCGTCAGGTGATGCAACTGGCGGCCGCTGCCTCGCGGATGCGCGGCGCGCGTGATATTGCAGCCTGGGTGAGCAACGAAATGCGCAGCAGGCGGCTATGGGGCGGGGGCAGCCAGCAGGACTGGACGCGCCAACTGAAGGCCTGGGGTCGGCCCCAGCAGATGGCGCGGCTGTCGCAGCGGCTGATGGCGCTGCAACTCGCGATGATGCGCTCCAGCCCCGGCCCGGCGCTGTTGCTCGAGCAGGAACTGCTGGAAATCGCACGGGCAGCCGCGCGCGCGACTTGACTGTTGCGGTGGCTCGCCCATGGTATTCTCACCTCAGGAGAGACATATGACCGACCCAAAAATCAGCCCCGAAATGAGTGACGCAGACTGGCGCGCGAAGCTTTCGCCCGAACGATATCACGTGCTGCGCGAAGGCGGCACCGAACGCGCCTTTACCGGCAAGCTCAACGACCAGAAGGGCACGGGCATGTACATCTGTGCCGGGTGCGGCGCGCGATTGTTCGAATCGGACGCCAAGTTCAACAGCGGGTCGGGCTGGCCCAGCTTCACCACTCCGGTGGAACCCGCAGCGGTTACGCAAATCGTCGATACCACACACGGCATGGTCCGCACCGAAGTGCGCTGTGCCCGCTGCGAAGGCCATCTGGGCCATGTCTTCCCCGATGGCCCCGGTCCCGAAGGCCTGCGCTATTGCATGAACAGCGCGTCGCTGGAGTTCGAGGCGAAGGACGGGTAGCCTTACCCCCGCCGCCTTCTGAGCACGATATATAGCGCCCCCTCGCCGCCGTGGCGGGGGTGGGCGTTGCGGACAGCGGCGATCGACCCAGCGTGGCGAGACGAGGCCAGCCAGTCGGCCACCGCAGCGCGGATCGCCCCGCGACCGCTGTCGGGGGCACGCGCCTTGCCGGTGATCAGCAGCATCAAGCGCATGTCGGCGGCAATCGCCTGACCCAGCGCCATATCGAGTCGCGCATAGGCGCTGGTCAAGGTGTGGCCGTGCAGATCGATGGTGACATCAGGCTGCACCCCGCCTTTGGCCATCCGCCGGTCCCAATGCCCGTCCAGATTGCCCGCCACATCGGGTCGCTTGGCCTGGGTGAAGGTCCATGATGGGGTTGGCGGGGCGGCTATTGAGACGCGCAGCCGAGACGGATCGATCAAAACCGCAGGATTGGCGCGGACCGCCGGTTTGGCGCTGACAGGCTTGGGTTCAGGCGCAGCGGCGGCTTCTGCCGCCTTGCCGGCCATGCCCGCGCCACCGGCATGCGGCAGCGGCACAGGCGCTACCTTGCTCTTGAGCGGTTCGACCGTTGCGATGACGCGCTTCCACAGCGCCGCTTCCGCATCGGACAGCGGCCGCTTGCCCGCCACCTTATGGCGCCTGCCGCGACAGCCGGTCGTAGCTTCCCTTGGGCAGCAGGATCAGCGCCAATCCGCGCGCCGCCATGCCGCCCGCAACGATCTGCGCACGATCGCCCGCGCCCCAGAAAGTATCGAACCGGTTGGCCCCCTTGATCGCGCCGCCGGTATCCTGCGCCACCCACAGGCCGTTGGGCTCAGCCCTGTCCATGGCGAGGAACACCGGCGCGCCCAGCGGCACGAACCTGGGGTCCGCAGCAACGCTGCTACCTGCCTCGACCTGATAGCCCAGCGCGCCCAGCGGCCCCGGCCCGGTCAATTCGCGAAAAAACACGAAGCTCTTGTTCTCGCGCATGATCGCGCGGCCCTGTTCGGGATTGGCGCGCAACCAGGCGACGATACCCTGCATGCTCGCCTGACCGGGTGCAAGCAGCCCCCGCTCGCGCATCAGGGCACCGATGCCGGTATAGTCGCGGCCATTCTGGCTGGCATAGCCAATTCGCACCACCGATCCATCGGGCGCACGCAGCCGCCCTGAACCTTGGACCTGCAAGAAAAAGAATTCGATTGCGTCCGCTGCCCATCCGATCACCGGGGCGCGATTGCCCAGCGAACCCTGCTCGATCGCGGTACGCTCGTCATAGGGCACCAGATCGCTACCCCGCACCTTGCCGCGCACCCGCTTGCCCGCCCACTCCGGCGAAAATTGCGAAAGATCGACATCGAGCAGATCGGCGGGGCGCCCATAGACCGGCACATCGAACCCGGCGCTGCGGATGCGCGATCCGGCGATCTCGGGCTCGAAATAGCCGGTGGCAAAGCCTGCGCCTTCGCCGATCTGCACCGCCTCGAACTGATCGGCGAAAAAGCGCGCCGCATCGCCATCGGGCCAGCGCGCGGCGGCGTCGCATGATGCTCGCCAGTCTTCTGCGCGGGTAAGCCCGCTGGCGTCCTGTCGTTTGGTCACCGATGGACAGCTGAGCCGGAATGCGATCAGCGCGGTGCGCGCATCGTCTGCGGTTATCGGCAAGGCACCGATGGCGGGGCCGCGGCGCAGCGTCTGTCCTGCTGCCTGGGAGACATCGGCGCTGCCAACAATCCCCGCGCCTACCATGGCAGCCAACGGCGTCGCGCGCGGGATGACATAGCTGGCGGTCGGGGTGCCAGAAGCGGGGGCAGACGCAACCGCAGGCCGGTCTGTCCGCGTCGGCGTGGTGCGCTGTGGCACGGTCTCGTATGGCAGGCTGGCGCGCGGTGATGGCGGCGGCGGTGAGTTAACCGCAGTGCCGGGAACGACCCCTGCGCATCCTGCCAGTGTCAGCAAGGCCAGACCCGCAGCAAGATGCCGCATCGCAATCCCCTTGCTATGCGGCATCAAGCCTGATCGGTTTCGACCAGAATCCAGTTAACATCATTGCTGCGCAGATCGCGTGCAAAGGTCCACAGATCGTGCGTCTCGACCGCATCGGTGAGCGATCCGGCAACCAGTTCGCCATCGGGGCCGCGCACGACCGCTGCCATATCAGCATCGAAGCGAACCGTGATCCGCGCCATTGGTGCTTCGTATTCGGCATCGACGATGCGTGCCTCGTCGATCCGTACCAGCCGGTTTTCCAAAGTTTCGCCGCGCGTGGTGCGCTGGTCGATCGATTCGGAAAAGCTGTTGTAGACTTCATCATCGCACAGGCTGCGCAGATCCTCGCGGTTGCCCGCCCAGAATGCTTCAAGGATCATGCCATAAGCCGCCTTCGAGCCTTCACGGAAACGCCCGACATCAAAGCTGCGGTCTGCTGCCAACATCTGGCGGATGCCAGGCTCGGCAGCGATGTCGAATACCGTCGAGGTACCCGGCGTGATCGCGGCAGGCTTGTCGTCAAGCTGGGGGCGCTCGATTGCGGTGGTGCCCTTTGCCCCGGGATTGTCCATGCTACGCGTTAGCGGCTCCTGCTCGTGCCCTGTACGCTTGCCGAGTACCGAATAAAGGCGAAGGCCCAGAAAGGCTGCAACCATGGCCAAAATGATGATTTCTACCGTCACAACTTATCCCGTTTGCCCGCCCGCTGGAAACTCAATACTGTCACAAAGACAGCGCGAATGCATAACATAGGGCCTGCGCGCCAATATGCAAATTGCTTTGCATGGCAAAAACTTGCATTCCACAGGCCATGCGCGGCGCTTGCACCGTGCGGGAAGCCGGATTAGAGCGCCGCCAAACATGCACAGGCTGATCCAAGCTTTGAAAGGGACAATCCATGGCCGATGACGGCACCGTGACCTCGCAAAACTCCGCCCTGAATGGCGCAGAAGGCCCGCAGGCGGGTTTGATCTCGCAATATGTCAAAGACCTGTCGGTCGAGAACCCCAATGCGCCCGACAGCTTTCAATGGCCGGGCCAGCTCAACTTCGATGTGCAGTTCCGCGCCGAATCACGGCAGTTGAATGACGAGGTGCACGAAATGGTGTGCACCTATACCGTCGCCGCCAAGGCCGAGCAGGGCACCGCGTATCTGGTCGAGCTGGCCTATGGCGCGCTGGTCGGTCTGCGCGCGATGGATGAAGAACAGATCCGCCGCTTCCTGTTTGCTGATACGCCGCGCATGGTGTTCCCGACGATCCGGCTTATTCTGGGTAACGTCATCCGCGATGCGGGCTATCCGCCGCTCGTTCTGGAACCCATCGATTTCAACGCCTTGTACGAACAGCAAAGCCAGGACCCCAATTTCGGCGCATCGATGCCGCCGGCTGAAGGCAACGCCTGACGCGCACGGGCGATAGAGCGCCTGCGGCATGAACCTGCTCCGCGCCGTCTCGACGATCGGCGGCCTGACCCTGGTCAGCCGGGTGCTGGGCATGACGCGCGACGTGCTGATGGCGCGTTATGTCGGCGCGGGGATGGCAGCCGATGCGTTCCTGATCGCGTGGCGCTTGCCCAACCTGTTTCGCGCGCTGTTTGCCGAAGGCGCGTTTGCCGCCGTTTTCGTGCCGATGTTCAACCGCAAGATGGCGCAAGGCGAGACGGCTGACCCCGGCAGCGGCATGGACGCAGCGCGCGCCTTTGCCGGTCAGGTGCTCTCGGTGCTGGTGCCGGTGCTGATCGTGTTCACCGCAATCATGATGCTGGCAGCTGGCCCGATTGTCTATGCGATGACCGGCGGCTTTCGCGATGGCGGGCCGGAAAAATTCGCGCTCGCCCGGAACCTGGCGATCATCACCTTCCCTTATCTGGGGCTGATCTCGCTGGTCTCGCTGCTCGGCGGGATTCTGAACTCGATCAACCGTTTCTGGGTCAATGCCGCCGCCCCGATCCTGCTCAACATCTGCATGATCGTGGCGCTGCTGGTGTTTCGCGGGCAGAGCGAGGCCGAAACAGCGCTGACCCAGGCGATTGCCGTGACCGTAGCGGGCGTGCTGCAACTGGTGTGGCTGATCCTGGCCTGCCGCGCCAATGGCATTGTCCTCAAACTGTCGCGCCCGCGTCTGTCGCCCGATGTCAAAGCCATGCTGGTGCTGATCGCGCCTGCTGCGATCGGTCAGGGGGCGATCCAGTTCAATCTGCTGATCTCCACCTCGCTTGCGGCGCGTTATCTGAACGAAGGCGCAATTTCGTGGATCTACTATGCGGACCGGCTCAACCAGTTGCCGCTCGGACTGATCGGCATCGGCGTCGGCACTGCGATCCTGCCGCTGCTTTCGCGTCAGATCAGCAGCGGCAACGCGGAGGCGGCCAACACCACGCAAAACCGCGCGCTGGAACTGGCGTTGCTGCTGGCGATGCCAGCGGCGGTCGCACTGGTCGTGGCGGCTGTTCCGATCATCCATGGCGTCTTCCAGTATGGCGCGTTCACCGCTGCCGACACGGTGGCGACCGCGCGTGTGCTGGCAGCGTTCTCGTGCGGGGTTCCGGCCTATGTGCTGATCAAGGTGCTGACACCCGGATTTTACGCGCGCGCCGACACCAAAACGCCAGTGCGGCTGGCGCTGATCGCGATGCTGGTCAATCTGGTGGGCAATCTTATCCTGATCTGGCCGCTGGGCCATGTCGGCGTGGGCGTGGCGACCGCGATTTCGGCCTGGGTCAACGTCGCGCTGCTGTTTGGTGTGCTTTATCGACGCGGGCACATCCGGCCCGACGCGCGTCTGATCGCCAAGCTGTGGCGGATAATGCTGGCCGCAGCGATCATGGGGGTGGCGCTGTGGCTGGGCGGACGGCTGGCAGACAGCTTCATGGATGGCAGGCTGATCGAACGGATTGCGACGCTTGCCGTCTTGTGCGGCGGAGGGGCTGCGTTGTATGGCCTCGCGACACTGGCGTTGGGCACTTACCGGATTGGCGATATCAAGGCGATGCTGCGCCGTAAGGCCTGACCGGCGTTCATTATCTGCAACAAGAGAGATACAAAAATCATGCGCGTTCTTTCCGGCATCCAGCCGACCGGCAATCTGCACTTGGGCAATTATCTGGGGGCGATCCGCAACTGGGTGAAGATGCAGGACGAGATGGACGCAGACAGCGCCTGCTATTTCTTCCTTGCCGATCTGCACGCGATTACCGTGCATGAGACACGCGAAACACGCATCCGCAACGTGCGCGAAATGGCTGCCGCGCTGATCGCCTGCGGCATCGATCCCGATCGCAGCGTGCTGTTCAACCAGGCGCGCGTGCCCGCGCATGCCCAGTTGGCCTGGCTGCTCAACGGCACCGCGCGTATCGGCTGGCTGAACCGGATGACCCAGTTCAAGGACAAGGCGGGCAAGAACCGCGAAGGGGCCAGCGTCGGACTGTTCGTCTATCCGGTGCTGCAGGCCGCCGATGTGCTGCTGTATCAGGCAACGCACGTTCCGGTGGGTGAGGACCAGAAGCAGCATCTGGAACTGACCCGTGACATCGCGATCAAGTTCAACACCGATTTCGGCGTCGATCTGTTCACCCTGCCAGAGCCATATATTCCCAAGGAATCGGCGCGCATCATGAGCCTGCGCGATGGCACTGCCAAGATGTCGAAATCCGACCCGGCCGAGATGAGCCGGATCAACCTGACCGATGACGATGATGCGATCAGCCAGAAGGTGCGCAAGGCCAAGACCGACCCCGAACCCTTGCCGCAGCTTGCAGCCGATCTGGCCGGACGGCCCGAGGCGCTCAATCTGGTTGGCATCTATGCGACGCTGACCGACCAGTCACCCGATGCGGTCTGCGCCAGCTTTGCCGGACAAGGCTTTGGCGCGTTCAAGCCCGCGCTGGCGCAGGTACTGGTCGAAACGCTGCGCCCGATCCGCGAGCGTTTTGTGGCGCTGAAAGACGACGACGCAGCGCTCGATGCGATCCTGGTAAAGGGTGCCGAGAAGGCCCGTGCGGTCGCACAGCCAACGCTCAACGGGGCGTATGAGGCGCTTGGCCTTTTGCGGTAACCCCGATAAACCATCCGACAGGGCGCATCGGAGAATGATCCGATGCGACCTTTTTTGTGCGAATCTGCCGGGATTATCGCCACGCTGCTGATCGCGGCTGCGCCGGGCTGCGACTATGCTGATCTGGCCAAAACCAAGGCCGCAGCAGAAGCCAAGGATTGGGGCACCGCGCTGGTGGCCGGATGTTTTCGCAAGTCGCTCGCCATCTGGCCCGACCTGGCAGATTTCAGGACCTGTCTTGGCTGGCACAGCAGAATAAACCGTGATTTGCAGCCTGTCGCGATTTGCGTTCAAACGGGGTTCATTCGCGGCGAACTAGTCTTATATCCAGATACGGGTCGCGCAGGGTCGCCGGTCCGCGATGGAGAGCATGTTATGACAACTCACAGCCTCTTTTCCCGACGCGCCGCGCTGTTTGCGGTGCCAGCGTTCGCGCTCGCGCTTTCGGCCTGCGCCACTCCATTCAGGGCCGAGGTTGCGCGCTTTCAAGTGCTGCCTGCGCCTCAGGGGCAAAGTTTTGTCGTGACCGCGTCCGACCCGCGGCTTCAGGGCGGGCTGGAATTTGGCCAGTATGCCCGGCTGGTTGGCCAGCAGATGACGCAGCTGGGCTATGTTCCGGCAAACGATCCATCGCGTGCCGATATGGTCGTAAGCTTTTCCTATGATATCGATACCGGCCGCGAAAAGGTTATCTCTGATAACTTTGGTGGCGGATTTGGCGGTGGATTTGGCGGCGGGTTTGGAGGCGGCTTCGGCGGCGGGTTCGGAAACGGCTTCGGTGGCGGGTTCGGAAACGGCTTTGGCGGAGGATTTGGAGGCCCGGGTGGTTTTTTTGGTCGCCGCGCCTTTGGTTTTGGCTTCTATGACCCGTTCATCTTTGGCGCAGGCTTTAACGATGTGCGCAGCTATACCGTCTACACCAGCGAACTCGACCTGAAGATTGACCGGGCCGTAGACAACACCCGCTTGTTTGAAGGCAAGGCCGAAGCCCAGTCGCGCGGCAAAAACCTTCAGTATCTGGTCCCCAATCTCGTCGATGCGCTCTTTACCGATTTCCCCGGCCAGTCGGGCGAAACTTTGCGCATTTCGATTGCGCCCGAAGGCAAGAAGGTCAAGCCGGTGCGCCAGCGGCGTTAATGCGCCTCTCCCCTCCCGCAAGCGGGAGGGGATAAGCTATTGCACCCCCGTTGAGCCAAATCCGCCTGTGCCGCGCGTGGTCTCGTCCAGGTCATCGACCTCGATGAAACCGGCGCGCTGGACAGGCGCTATTACCAGCTGGGCAACCCTGTCCCCCCGACGAATCGGGAAAACATCGCTGCCGTGGTTGATCAGGATCACCTTGAGTTCGCCGCGATAATCGCTGTCGATGGTACCTGGCGTATTGGGCACCGAAATCCCGTAATTTAGCGCCAATCCAGAGCGCGGGCGGACCTGCACCTCATAGCCATCGGGAACCGCTATCGCAAAACCGGTGGCCACGGCACGCCGTTGGCTGGGCAGCAGGTCGAGTTCTTCGGCTGACACTACATCCATGCCCGCAGCCCCAAGCGTCGCATAGGCAGGCAAGGCCAAGCCCTCGCCATGGGGCAGGCGCTTCACCCGGATGGTGACCAGCGCCAGCGGGCGCTCAGCAGACGGCATCGGCGATCTTCTCCATCAGTTTTCGCGCGACCTGATCCTTGGGCAGATTGGCCCAGCTTTCGACGCCTTTTGCAGTCACGATATGCACCGCATTATCCGCGCCGCCCATCACGCTTTGACCGGTTGGGCCCGACACATCGTTGGCCACGATCCAGTCGCAGCGCTTGCGGGCAAGCTTGGCACGCGCGTGTTCGACAATGTCTTGCGTTTCTGCCGCAAAGCCGATCAACAGCGCCGGGCGGCGCAGATCGGCGGCCAGCCTGGCCAGTATGTCCGGGTTCTCGACAAGCGTCAGTGCGGGCAACGCGTCGCCGGTTTTCTTGATCTTCTGGTCGGCAGCATCAGCGACGCGCCAGTCGGCGACCGCTGCGACCAGAATCGCAACATCGGCAGGCAGCGCAGCATCCACAGCGGCGGCCATCTGCTGAGCGGTCTCGACATCGATCCGAACGACGCCTGCCGGGGTCGGCAGGTGCACCGGTCCGGCGATCAGATGCACCTGTGCCCCCATTTCGGCAGCTGCGGCGGCAATCGCAAAGCCTTGCCGCCCGCTCGACCGGTTGGCGATATAGCGTACCGGATCGATCGGCTCGTGCGTCGGCCCGGCGGTGACCAGCACACGCTTGCCAGACAGCGGCTGGTGCGCATCGGGCGCAAACGAAGGCTGGTCGGCCAAAGGATCGCTGCTCTTGCCCATCGCCCGCATGATCTCGCCGATGATCGCCACCGGCTCGGGCAAACGCCCAGGCCCAAATTCGCCGCACGCCATCGCGCCATCATCGGGATCGATTATCGTCACACCGTCGCTGCGCAGCAAAGCCACATTGCGCTGCGTCGCGGTGTGCTGCCACATCCGCACGTTCATCGCAGGCACCGCCAGCACCGGCGTATCCGTCGCCAGCAGCACCGTGGTCGCCAGACTGTCGGAAATCCCAGCCGCCATTTTGGCGAGCAGATCGGCGGTCGCCGGGCATACCACGATCAGGTCGGCCTCACGGCTCAGCTGAATGTGTCCCATCTCGGTCTCGTTCTTGAGGTCCCACAATGTCGTGAACACTGCGTTTTCGCTCAGCGCCGCCAGCGTCATCGGCGTGATGAACTGCGCCCCGCCCTCGGTCAGCACACAGCGCACGCTCATGCCGCGCTTGCGGATCAGCCGGATCAGCTCGCACGCCTTGTAGGCCGCGATACCACCGCCGACGATGAGGAGGATATGGGGAGGCTTCATGGTGAGCAGCGGTAATTGCTGAGCAGCCTGCGGTCAACGATACTGCCAGCTATCGAGCAACCGCGTATCACCCGGCTGATAGCATTTGCCGAAGTTGCTTTTTGGCCGTGTCTCGCCGCAGCGGTACAAAGGCCCTGTCACCAGCCGCCGCCGATAAAGCATGCCCAGCACCAGAACATAGGCAAGCCCGCACAAAGCCGCACCCATGAGCACGCCGGGCAAGCCGTTGATCGGCAACGAGCTGCGCGGCAACCAGCTTGCCAGATCGACCAGACCGATGCCATGCGCGCTCGCCAGTGCCACCAGCACCGCTACTGCATGATCACGCCATTTGAGGATGTTGCCGAATCGGGTCATGAGTGCTTACCTAACGCAGCGCACGGAGCGGCGCTGTGCGGCAAATCTCACCTTTAGCGCATCGATCGATAGGCGATTTTAGACAGTAGTTCATCATTTCGGCGCATCGCGCTTCGAGGCGGTTTTGCTTGCGCTGGCATTTTTGCGCCGGTCGCACTAGACAGCAGCCTCGATCACCACCGTCCGCAATCGCGCGGCGACGAGGACACTGCACGTTGGACACCTGGAAAGTCACCATCCCCTGCACGCTTGACGAAGCCCAGGCGGCAACCGGGTACGAGGATAGCGACGAGGCAGCGTTCGGCAGCCCCACCCTGGTGGCCAGCGAAGTCGATGCCTATGCTGACCCGGCACAGCCCGGCAGCTGGGCGGTCGACGGCTATTTTACGCAAAAGCCCGCTCCGCGCTGGATCAGGCGGCTGCGCGACCAGGTGCCCAGCGCCGATGGCCTCAAGCTCAAGCCCGAGCGATTGCCCGAATCGGACTGGGTGACGATGAGCCAGGCGGGGCTGGAGCCGATCCGCGCCGGACGGTTTCATGTTCACACCCCACAAATGCCCGCCGCCAGCGAGCCGGGGGTCAAAAGCTTTTGCATTCCGGCGAGCCTTGCCTTTGGCACCGGGCATCACAACACCACGCGCGGGTGCCTGATGATGCTCGATGCCATGAAGCGGCAAGGCCATATCGTGCGCAGCCATATCGATATCGGCACCGGCACCGGCCTGCTCGCCTTTGCCGCGATGCAATTGTGGCCGCGCAGCTTTGCCACCGCGAGCGATATTGATCCGGTGTGCGGGCCCGCCGTCGCCGAAAACGCGGCCAACAATGGCGTGATGCTCGGCCAGCGTGCCGGGAAACTCGCCATGGTCATTGCCGAAGGGCTGGATGATGCCGACCTGCAACGCCGCGCGCCCTACGATCTGGTAATCGCCAACATACTGGCCGGGCCGCTGATCGATCTGGCGGCCGATATCGGCGCGGTGACGCTGCCGCAGGGGCAAGCGGTGCTGTCCGGCCTGCTCGGCACCCAGGCAGCCGCCGTAGCGCGCGCCTATCGCAGCCAGGGCTTCCGCCTCGCCGAACGACTCGACCTTGGCGACTGGACGGTGCTGCGTCTGCGCAAGCGGGGCCTGCGATGGGCCAGCACCCGCTAACGCCGGCACTTTCTGAGGCCAGCCCCCTATCGGCGGGTGCCGTTCTCCGGCGAAAGCCGGAACCCAGCGCGATGTTGCGCTGCGCCCGCTCTGGATGCTGGCTTTCGCCGGAAAACGGCGTTGTGATTGCGCCCCTGTCACACAACCCCGGAAAGCCGAATTCGTGCTCCGGCGCAAGCCGGAGCCCAGGGGTCGGATTGTGGTTTGCACGTTTGGGGCGCGCGTGATGCGCCGCGCCCGCCCGATTTTCGGCTGGCTGCTGCTGCTCGCCGGGCTATTCTGGCTGGCGGGGGAGACAGGCGGCCTGTGGGGAACCAACCGTGATTGGCGGCCACCCGATGACGGCATCACCATCTATGTCGAAACCAACGGCTTCCACACCGGCTTCATCCTGCCCGCGCAAGCCGAGGGGATCGACTGGCACGCGCTGTTTCCGCCCACCGATCTGGCCGATTCGCGCTTTCACGCGACCGGCGCCACCGATCACGTTGCGATCAGCTGGGGCGAGCGCGAATTTTACCTGAACACCCCGCAATGGACCGATGTCAACCCGCGCAACGTCGCGCGCGCAGCGCTGGGCAGCGACCAAACCTTAATCCATATCTACCACATGCGCCGCCCCGCCGAGGGCGTTTATGCGCGGCGGCTGGTGATCAGCTTTGACGCATACCACCGCTTGGCCAGCGCGCTGTTGCGAGACGTGGCGCTGCCCGATGCCGGGCGTCTCAAACCGATCCCCGGCTATGGCGGCGATGATGTGTTTTACCGGGGCCGGGGCCGCTATTCGCTGATCAACAGCTGCAACACATGGACAGGCGATCACCTGCGCGCCATCGGCGTCCGCGTCGGCGCGTGGACCCCGGCCGAACACCATGTGATGCGGTGGTTTCCGCCTCCCGAGCCTCGATAGGCCGCATCACGCGTCGCGCATGATCTGCGCCCACTCGGCCTCATCGATCACCCGCACGCCCAACTCAGCCGCCTTCTTCAGCTTCGATCCCGCTCCGGGTCCGGCGATGACCAGATCGGTCTTGGCCGACACCGATCCTGCGGATTTCGCCCCCAGCCGCTCGGCCTGCGCCTTGGCCTCATCGCGGCTCATCGTCTCCAGCTTGCCGGTAAACACGATGGTCTTGCCGCTCCAATCGGTCGCGCGCGCGGTGGAGACAAAAGCTGCGGGGCGGACTTGGGTGATCAGGTCATCGAACACCTCGACGTTATGCGGTTCGTGGAAGAAATCACCCAGCGCCTCGGCGACCGCCGGGCCGATGCCATCGATGCCAATGACCTCGGCCACGGCGTCTGCATCTCCCGCCGCCAGACATCTGCAAATCTCGCCCACTTTCTCGACGCTGCCGAACGCCTTGACCAGATCCTTGGCGGTGATCGCGCCGACATGGCGAATGCCCAGCGCAAACAGGAACCGACCCGGATCGGCCCCACGCCGCGCCTCAATACTGGCGAGCAGGTTATCGACCGACTTTTCCTGCCAGCCCTCGCGCGCCAGAATCGCGGCGCGGTGCTGCTTGAGGCGGAAGATGTCACCGGGCCTCTCGATCAGCTTTGCTTCGAGAAATTCGGATATCGTCCGCTCGCCAAGACCATCGATATCGAGCGCCGCGCGGCAGACAAAATGGCGCAGGCGTTCAAGCTTTTGCGCCGCACAGATCAGCCCGCCGGTACACCGCACATCGACCTCGCCCTCTTCGGCCACCGCCTCGCTGTCGCACACCGGGCAGCGGTCGGGGAAAGCATACGGCGCGCGCGGCTCGTCGCGGGACAGGTTCTCGACGACCTGCGGGATGACGTCGCCTGCGCGCTGGACCACCACCCGGTCGCCGGGGCGCACGCCGAGCCGCGCGATCTCATCGCGGTTGTGCAGCGTGACGTTGGAGACGACGACGCCGCCGACGGTCACCGGCTTGAGCCGCCCGACCGGGGTCAGCTTGCCGGTACGCCCGACCTGAATGTCGATCGCCTGCAGCGTCGTCTCGGCACGCTCGGCGGGGAACTTGTGCGCCAGTGCCCAGCGCGGAGCCCTGGCAACAAAGCCCAGCCGCGCCTGCCAGTCGAGCCGGTCGACCTTGTAGACAACGCCATCGATATCATAGGGCAGGTCGGCGCGGGTGCGCTCGATCTGGCGGTAATGCGCAAGCAGATCGTCGAGGTTTTCCACCCGCCTGAGCAGCGGTGATACAGGTACGCCCCAAGCCGCAATCGCCAGCATCACCTCGTGCTGGTTAGCTCCGGGCACCGCGCTTGCCACCCCCCAGCCATGTGCCAGAAACCGCAACGGCCGCGCCGCTGTAACCTTGGCATCTTTCTGCCGCAGCGATCCTGCCGCAGCATTGCGCGGGTTGGCAAACAGCTTTTCACCGCGTTCATGTTGCGCGGCATTGAGAGCGGTAAAGTCCTGTTTCGCCATATAAACCTCACCGCGAATCTCGAAGACTGCGGGAACCACAGAAGCCCTCTCCCCTTCAGGGTAGAGGGGCGAGCCGTCGCCAGACGGCGGGGGGAGCGGGGAACTGGCTGACGTTGGCGACTCCCCCTCTCCCAACCATCTCCCCTTAAGGGGAGATGGCTTTAGAACCGCCGGAATATCCGCAATCATCCGCACGTTGGCGGTGACATCCTCACCCACCTCGCCATCGCCGCGCGTCGCTGCGCGCACCAGCATGCCGTTTTCATAACGCAGCGACAGCGATAGCCCGTCGATCTTGTCCTCGGCGGTCAATGCCAGCGGTTCATCTGCACCCAGCGCCAGATAACGCCGCACCCGTGCGACGAACTCGGCAATGTCCGCATCCGAAAAGCCGTTATCGAGGCTCATCATCCGCGCCTCGTGCCGGACCTTGGTCAGCGGCGAGGCCTCCACCGCCGCCCCCACCATCTGGCTGGGGCTGTCCTTGCGGATAAGATTCGGAAACGCCGCCTCAAGCTCGCCATTGCGCCGCACCAGAGCATCATAATCCGCATCGGAGATCTCCGGCGAATCCTCGGCATGATACCGCCGGTTATGATGCGCGATCTTCCTGGCGAGCCGCTGGAGTTCGATCGCGACGTCGGCTTCCTTCATCATCGCGGATCAGGCAGTTCATCGCCAGCCAAGGGTTCCCGGTCAGGCACGCGCTCCAGAACTTTCAGCGCTGCTGCCAGATCGGCCCGGCCAGCGCGCGCCTCGATACACTCTACAGCTCGCATCTCGCCGATCCGTTCGGCAATAAGTGAGGAGAGAAACTGGTTTAGCGACGTGCCATCTTTAACAGCCAACGCCTTAGCCGCCGCCATAATATGTTCAGGAAGCCGAAGCGGATAGTTGGTCATTGTTCATATCCCTTCATTCGAGCCAAAAACAAACCTGGATTTACGATATCAATGCCAAATTTTCCTGGCACCAGAGCAAAATCGCGCAAATTCATTGTCACAATCGCATCGGCGCGGGCCTGTAGCGCGCATTCCAGCACCATATCATCATTGGCATCCCGCAGAAACGGCCTGCCTCGCACTGTGATGGGCGACACCAGCTTGGCATGGGCTAATAAAGTATCCAGAATCACGTCAAGATCCACAATATTGGCCCAGCTTGCTTCGCGCATTGCCGCTCGTTTTAGGACGTCTTCATATTCAAGGACGAGCGCTACCGACACTGCGATTTGAAGTTCGCCGCGCAAAGCGCGGTCTACGATCTGGAATGAACCGCCTTTGCGTGACCACAAGGCCGCCACCAGAACATTCGTGTCTAGTACGACCATGACGTCTTATATGACGTTACGGGCCCGGTTTCAAGCATCCAAAATCATCACACCCCCTCCAGCAACCGGTCCGCCTGTGCGCGCGCCTCGGGCGTGATTTCTGCGCCCGATAGCATCCGCGCGATTTCCTCCTGCCGACCGGCGCCGTCGAGCAGGCGTACGCCGGTGCGCGCGACGGTTCCGTCGGAGGTTTTGGCGATCAGCAGGTGGTGGCGACCGCGCGCGGCGACCTGCGGCGAATGGGTGACGACGAGCAGCTGTGTGCCGCCTGCCAGCCGCGCCAGTCGCTCGCCGATCGCCGAGGCGACCGCGCCGCCGACGCCGCGATCGATCTCATCAAAGATCATCGTTGCGGCGCCGCCCTGCTGTGCCAGCGCAACCTTGAGCGCGAGAATGAAGCGCGACAGCTCGCCGCCCGAGGCGATCTTCATCAGCGGCGCAAAATCGCTGCCCGGATTGGTCGAGATCAGAAATTCGACCCGGTCCATCCCCGATGGCCCCCAGCGGCCGTCGTCCAGCGGTTCGACCAATGTGCAAAAGCGCGCCGCATCAAGCTTGAGCGGGGCAAGCTCGCCTGTGACCGCTGTGTCAAGCGCCGCCCCTGCTTTGGAGCGCGCCGCGCTCAGAGCCTCGGCGGCGGCGGCATAGGCAGCGCGTGCGGCATGGCGCGCGTGATCGAGATCGGCAAGGTTTGCCCCGCCCGATTCGAGCGCCGCCCAGTCGGCCTGCATCTGCGCCAGCAGATCGGGCAATGCATCGCCTGCCACACCGTGCTTGCGCGCCAGCGCGCGCAGATCGAACAGCCGCCGCTCCAGCGCATCGAGGCGTTCGGAATCATAGGTCAGCGCCTCGGCGGCGGCGCGCAGCTTATCTTCGGCGTCGTCCGCCTCGATCACCGCGCGGTCGATCGCTTCAAGCGCGCCTGCCAGCAACGGATGTTCCGCCGCGATCCGGTCCAGCCGCCGCGCTGCACCGCGCAATTGCGCCTGCGCACCGTCCGACCCCTCGAACGCCTCGAACAATGTTGCAAGATCACCCGACAGCCGCTCGCCCTTCTGCATCGCGGCGCGCTCGCCCGCCAGCTGCTCCTCCTCGCCCGGTTGCGGGGCAAAGGCCTGCAGCTCTGCAAGGTTATGCTCGAGCAGATCGCGGTCGCGCAGCGCGGTGTCGATGGCGGCGTTTGCCTCGGCATAGCTGCGCTCTGCCGCCTGCCAGCCGCGCCACGCCGTCTGGACGCCCGCCACATCGCAGCGCCCGAACGCATCGAGCAGATCGCGATGGCCCTTGGGGTTGATCAGCCCGCGATCATCGTGCTGGCCGTGGATTTCAACCAGCAACGCGCCCAGATCGCGCAGCAGGCTGGCCGAGACCGGCTGGTCGTTGATATAAGCGCGGCTGCCGCCATCGGCGCGAACCTGCCGCCGGATCAGCAACGGCTCGCCCGGCTCCTGCGCAATGTCGCTATCGTTAAGGATCGTCGCGACACCGGCATGGCCCGCAACCCCGAACCCTGCGATCACCAGCGCGCGCTCTGCGCCCTGCCGTACCAGCCCGCTATCGGCACGCGCGCCCATCGCCAGCCCCAGAGCATCGAGCAGGATCGACTTGCCCGCACCGGTCTCCCCGGTCAGCACGCCCAAGCCGGCGTGAAAATCCAGATCGAGCGCCTCGATCAGGACAAGGTCACGAATGGCGAGCGACAGCAACATGAGCGATGCTTTAGAACATACAGAGCACGGGTGGGAACAGGTTTTTGGGTATGATCTGCCGGTGTCATTCTGCAGGCCATTGTGGTTGCTTTTTTGCAAAACTGTGCCGCCTCGAGCCCATCGCATGTCGCTGACTTGTCATTTTGCCGCCAATAGCGCAGGAGAGCCTTTGCGGGGTATGCGAAGGACGACAATAACAGCATGACTTTTTATTCACCGCGCCAGGCACACAGGAACAACCGTTGAGCCTGCTCGCGATTACCGCTGCGTTGATGTTATTCGGCACACCGCTGGCTCCGGCCCCCGCCCCGGCTCCTGCCTGGGCCCCCCTCTCGGCCGTAGTCTCGGCCCCCGTCTCGACCCACGTCTCGGCCCCAACCGCAGCGCTTGTGAGCGCCGGGCATGATGGCGCATCTGCACTGGATGCGCAGGCCTTGGCCATTGCGCTGGATACGCAGGCCTTGGCCATTGCGCTGGATGCGCAGGCCTTGGCCATTGCGCTGGACCAGTCGCAGGACAAGACAACCGCGCCGGACGCTGCTGCACCTGCCACGCTGCCACCGTGCCTGCCGGCCGCGGCGTTGCCATCGACCCCGCCTGTCCCTGGCGATCCCGATCAGGACACAATCGTCGTCACCGCGCGCCCCGAATCGATGCCCGGCGATCCGATGGCAGAGCTCAATTCACAGTCCTATGAGGTTGTGCAGGAGGTTGACGAACAGCTCGTCGGACCAGTTGCGCTGGCCTACAAGGATGCAATCCCCAAGCCGCTGCGTCACGGCCTGCGCAACTTTCTGCGCAACCTGACCGAGCCGATTGTCGCGCTCAACTTTCTGTTACAGCTTAAACCCGGCAAGGCGCTGGAGACCGTTGGGCGGTTCGCGGTCAACACGACGATTGGCGTGGGCGGCCTGTTCGATGTCGCCAAGCGCGATCCGTTCAACCTGCCCTATCGGCGCAATGGCTTTGCCAACACCCTGGGCTATTACGGCGTCAAGCCGGGCGCGTATCTGTTCCTGCCGCTGATCGGGCCGACAACGGTGCGCGATCTGGTCGGCGGAACGATCGACGGGCTGCTGCTGCCCACCGTGATCGGCCACCCGTTCAACAACATCGCCTTCACCCTGCCCGCTGCGACATTGAGCGCGCTCAATGGCCGTATCCAGATCGACGAACAGCTCAACGCGCTGCGCACGCAAAGCAAAGACCCCTATATCGCCGCACGCGATTTCTATCTGCGCCGCCGCCAGGCTGAGATCGACGCGTTGCGCGGGAAA
>JBBQXX010000030.1:0-19343 GCA_038209235.1 Sphingomonadales bacterium
GCCCAGATAATCGGCGATGGATATGTGCGCTGCGGCGGCAAGATCGGCCAGGCTCATCGTCGCCCCGCCGACCCAGGCGTTATGATCGAGCAGATAGTCGATGTAATCGAGATGGGTGTTGGCCAGCCGCATCGCCTCGCGTAGCACGCGGGCATCGGGGGGCTGGCGATAGATCAGCCGTTTGCGCATCCGCTCGTGCATCAGCGGCGCGACGACATCTCCGAAGAACTGTTCATCGAACCAAGCGACCAGCCGCCGGATTTCCGCGCGGTTATCGGCTGATCCGTTGATCATCGGGTTCTTCTCGACCGTTTCCTCGAAATACTCGCAGATCGCCCAGCTGTCGGACAAGGTCTGGTCACGATCGCGGTGGCGCATGACAGGCGTGCGCCCGGCGGGGTTCATGTCGAGAAATTCGTCGCGCTGCTCCCAGGGAGATTCGCGCACCAGCTCATAGCCGATGCCCTTTTCGCCGAGCAGCAGGCGTACCTTGCGCGAAAACGGACACAGGGGAAATTGGAACAGCTGCCACATGCCAGCATCCATGCATCAGCACTGGCGAGCCGTCCACCTGTCGCGGCTTGGGGCCACACAATAATTCGGTGGATGGCGCGCGGTGCGCCATCCACCGGCCAAGCTTCGTGGCTACTCCGCCGCCTCCATCGCCACCGCATCGCTCAGCGGGTGGGCGAGGCGGGTGAGCATTTCCTTGGGGCAGACCTGCCAGAATTGCGGCAGATAGCGGTCCCAGTTGCGCAACAGCTCCTGGGCCCACTTGCTGTCGGTGCCCTCGATATGCATCATGATCAGGCTTTTGAGCCGATCTTCCCAATAGCCGCTGTCGATTCGCTGCCAGATGATCGATTCGGGGTTGGCGTGCGCGGCAAACGCGGTGTGACGGTCGAGCACAAACGCCATGCCGCCGGTCATCCCCGCACCGAAATTGCCACCGGTCTCGCCCAGGATCACCGCAACCCCGCCGGTCATATATTCGCAGCCATTCGCGCCGCAGCCTTCGACAACCACCTCTGCGCCCGAGTTGCGCACCGCAAAGCGCTCGCCCGCCTGGCCTGCGGCAAACAGCTTGCCCGCGGTTGCACCATACAGCACGGTGTTGCCGATGATCGTATTGGCATGGCTTACCAGCGGCGAGCTGACCGTGGGGCGGATGATGATCGTGCCGCCCGAAAGCCCCTTGCCGACATAATCATTGGCATCGCCGAACACCTCCAGCGTGATGCCCTGACACAGGAACGCACCGAGCGATTGGCCTGCCGACCCGCGCAACCGGATGCGGACGTGGCCCTCATCGAGCGCCTTCATCCCGTAAATGCGCGTGATTTCCGCTGACAGCCGGGTGCCGACCGCGCGGTGCGTGTTGCGCACATTATAGGTTAGTTGCATCTTCTCGCGCCGGTCGAACACGGGCTTGGCATCCTTGATGATCAGCGCATCAAGGCTGTCGGGCACCGCATTGCGCCACGTATCCAGGTTGAACCGCCGCTGTTCGTCGGCGACATCGACCTTGGCGAGGATCGGGTTGAGATCGAGATCGTCGAGATGCTCGGCACCCCGGCTGACCTGGCGCAGCAGATCGGTGCGCCCGACGATATCGTCGATGCTGCGAAATCCCAGCCGGGCGATGATCTCGCGCACCTCTTCGGCGATAAAGGTCATCAGGTTGATCACCTTTTCGGGTGTGCCGGTAAACTTGGCGCGCAGTCTTTCGTCCTGGACGCAAATCCCGACCGGACAGGTGTTGCTGTGGCACTGGCGCACCATGATGCAGCCCATCGCGACCAGCGACAGCGTACCGATGCCGAATTCCTCAGCGCCCAGAATCGCGGCGATCACGACATCGCGCCCGGTCTTGAGGCCGCCATCGGTGCGCAGTTTGACGCGGTGGCGCAGGCCATTGAGCGTCAGCACCTGATTGGCTTCGGACAACCCCATTTCCCACGGTGTGCCGGCATATTTGATGCTGGTCTGCGGCGATGCGCCGGTGCCGCCGACGTTGCCCGAAACCAAAATCACATCGGCATGTGCCTTGGCGACCCCGGCAGCAATCGTGCCGATGCCTGCTGCCGAGACCAGCTTGACGCAGACCCGCGCGTTGGGGTTGATCTGCTTGAGATCATAGATCAGCTGCGCCAGATCCTCGATCGAATAGATGTCGTGGTGCGGCGGCGGGCTGATCAGCGTCACACCGGGTGTCGAGTGGCGCAGCTTGGCGATGTATTCGGTGACCTTGAAGCCGGGCAACTGCCCACCCTCGCCGGGCTTTGCGCCTTGCGCGACCTTGATCTCGATCTCCTCGCACGCACCCAGATACTCGGCGGTAACGCCAAAGCGGCCCGAAGCGATCTGCTTGATACCGCTGTTGGCATTGTCGCCATTGTCGCGCGGCAGATAGCGTTCGGACGATTCGCCGCCCTCGCCCGAGACCGCCTTGGCGCCGATGCGGTTCATCGCGATGGCCAGCGTTTCATGCGCCTCGGGCGACAGCGCGCCCAGCGACATGCCTGGCGTCACGAACCGCTTGCGGATCTCGGTGATCGCCTCGACCTCGTCGATCGGCACAGGCCGGGGCGCGTTGTTGAACTCCATCAGATCGCGCAGATACACCGGCGGCAGCTGGCGCACGCCCTCGGCAAACTGGAGATATTGCGAATAGCTGTCCTTGGCGACGGCGGTCTGCAGCAGGTGCATCAGCCCTGCCGAATAGGCATGCGCCTCGCCACCATCGCGCTGCTTGTAAAAGCCGCCGATGGGCAGGCGGGCAACGTTGCTGTCCCAGGCTGCATCATGGCGCAGCTTGGCGTTGAGATGCAGCGAGGCATAGCCTTCGCCCGAGATCTTGGACGGCATGCCGGGGAACAGATCATTGACCAGCGCGCGACTTAAACCAACCGCCTCGAAATTATAGCCGCCACGATAGCTTGAGATCACCGCGATGCCCATTTTGGACATGATCTTGAGCAGCCCCTCGTTGATCGCCTTGCGATGGTTGGCGATGCATGTGGCCAGGCTGAGGTCACCACACAGCCCACGTGCCTGGCGGTCGGCCATGCTCAGCTCTGCCAGCCACGCGTTCACCGTGGTTGCACCTGCGCCGATCAGCACCGCAAAATGGTGGGTGTCCAGACACTCTGCCGAGCGCACGTTAATCGAGGCATAGGCGCGCAGTCCCTTGCGCACCAGATGGGTGTGGACGGCGGCGGCAGCGAGAATCATCGGAACGCCGACGCGGTCCTCATCGGCATTCTCGTCGGTGAGGAATATCTCGGTGCTGCCTTCGCGCACCGCCTGTTCGGCCTCATTGCGGATCCGGGTAATCGCCGCGCGCAGCTGCTCGGGCCCGCCATCGCTGGCGAAAACACAATCGACCTGCGCGACATGCGATCCGAAATCGGCTTTGAGCCGCAGCCAGTCGGCATTGGTCAGCACCGGTGTTTCCAGCACCAGGACGCGCTCGTTCTGGCTGTCCTGCTCCAGGATGTTGGCAAGGTTTGAAAAGCGCGTTTTCAGGCTCATCACATGCCGTTCGCGCAAGCTGTCGATCGGCGGGTTGGTGACCTGGCTGAAGTTCTGCCTGAAAAACTGCGCAATCGGACGCGGCTTGGCGCTGACCACCGCAAGCGGGGTATCATCGCCCATCGATCCGATCGCTTCCTTGCCGTCCTCGGCCATCGGTGCAAGGATCATCTCCATATCCTCGATGGTCAGGCCAGCTGCGACCTGACGCCGGGTAAGCTCGGCGCGGGTCATATCCGGCAGGCTGTCGATTCCCGCCGGTGGCAGATCGGCCATCGAGCGGAAGCCCTTGACCAGATCACGATAAGGTTGTTCGGCAGCGATCCGGTCCTTGATTTCACGGTCGCGGTAAAACTTGCCTTCGTGCAGATCGACCGCGATCATCTGGCCGGGGCCAAGCCGCCCCTTTTCGATGATGCTGCTTTCAGGCAACACCACCATTCCGGTTTCCGATCCGATGACGAGCAGATTGTCGTTGGTGATGCTGTAGCGCAGCGGGCGCAGCGCGTTGCGGTCGACGCCTGCCACCGCCCAGCGGCCATCGGTCATGGCAAGCGCCGCCGGACCGTCCCACGGCTCCATGACGCTGGCCATGTATTCGTACATCGCCTTGTGGTCAGGTGGCAGCACCTGTTCGCCCTGCCACGCTTCGGGAACCAGCATGATCTTTGCGGTGGGCGCCTCACGCCCCGAACGGCAGATCGCCTCGAACACCGCATCAAGCGCTGCAGTATCCGATGCTCCGGCCGGGATCACCGGCTTGATGTCCTCGCTGTTCTCACCGAACGCCAGCGACGCCATCTTGATCTCGTGGCTCTTCATCCAGTTCTTGTTGCCGCGAATGGTGTTGATCTCGCCGTTGTGCGCCAGACACCGGAACGGCTGTGCCAGCCACCATTGCGGGAAAGTGTTGGTCGAATAGCGCTGGTGAAAAATCGCGATGCGGCTTTCGAAGCGCGGATCGGTGAGGTCAGGGTAGAACACCGAAAGGCTTTCGGCCAGAAACAACCCCTTGTAGATGATCGACCGGCATGACAGCGAACAGACGTAGAAATCGTTGATTTGCGCGGCGATGACCTTGTTCTCGATCCGGCGGCGGACAAGGTAAAGCTGCTTTTCGAACTCCTCGATCGCCTGGACTTCGGGAAGCGGCCCGGCGATCATGATCTGCTCGATCTCGGGCCGGGTGCGCTGCGCCTTGTCGCCGATCACCGAGATATCGACCGGCACCTGCCGCCAGCCATAAATGGTATAGCCCGCCTCGATGATCTCGCTTTCCACGATGGTGCGGCAGTTTTCCTGCGCCTGCAAGTCGGTGCGCGGCAGGAAGATCATGCCCACTGCCAGCTTGTTGGGCAGCACCTTGTGGCCGCTGTTGGCAATCGCATCGTCAAAGAAGCGCACCGGCAGATCGACATGCAGCCCCGCGCCGTCACCGGTCTTGCCATCGGCATCGACCGCGCCGCGATGCCACACCGCCTTCAGCGCATCGATGGCGCTTTCGACGACGCGCCGCGAAGGCTTGCCATCGGTTGCCGCAACCAGCCCGACACCGCAGGCATCGCTCTCATAATCAGGGCGATACATGCCATCGCGGGCAAGGCGTTCGTGCTCTGGCGTGGGAAGGTGAGTCATCATAGCAATTGGTCTTCTTCAAAGCATGAGATGAGTCCGCGCGTTGCCGCGAGAAGATCGGGCAGCGCATCGAAAGCCAGATTGGCATCATCGGCCTGAATTTGAGCAGAAACCGGGTAATCATGCACAAGGCGGTTGCGAATGACGCCAAGTTCCATCCAGCGATCCGCCGAGGTCAGGGCACCGAGCGTTTCTGCCCGCCGAAACATATTGCGCAAAGAGTAACCGGCAGGGTCTTCACTCAACAGCAGAAGGAAACCGCGAAGCAGTCGGCGGCTGGTCAGATCATACAACTGTTCGAACATTCGCAGCATTGCATGATGGGTTTCACGCCTGGCATCCTGCCAATCTACAACCATTGTCGCCGACAGAGGGAACTCACTGCCATGGCGCAGAGCCACGCGATCGAGATGATCCGCCAAGTGGACAGACGCCTCCAGAGCTTCAGCCGTCGCCTCGCGCACTTCGTCCAGCATCACAAAACGATCCCGCTACGAAATGCTGCTCGGTCGATCCACCGTGTCTTGCTCCCCCGCGCGCGCAAGACGACATCGACATCTGGCTCATCAAGGCTTGCCCACAAGCGAGTACGAAAGCGCACCTCCGCTTCGGGCGTTGCAAGTTCCGCAGATGCCTCGACATGCAAGTCTATATCGCCGCCGCGCCGCGTCCCGTCCGTTCGGCTCCCAAACAGACGTACGACAGCATCTGTGCCGAAGACATCAGCAGTGGCTTGTTTGATGCCGCTTATCTGGGTGTCGGACAACCTCACGCGGCGACCCTTTCGGTTCCTGCCCGCGCTTTTTGCTTCAGATATTTGTGCATATGCTCGGCGACATCGCGGCCATCGCGGATCGCCCAGACGACCAGCGAGGCACCGCGGACGATATCGCCTGCGGCAAACACACCGTCGATGCTGGTCATCATGCTGTGATGATCGACCCGCAAGGTGCCCCAGCGGTTTATCGAAAGGTCATCGCAGCCGAACGCTCCGGGCAGGTCTTCAGGATCAAAGCCAAGCGCCTTGATCACCAGATCGGCACGGACCGAAAAATCGCTGTCGGGATCAGGCTCGGGCGCGCTGCGGCCCGATACATCGGGCGCACCCAGCCGCATCCGGCTGGCGCGGACGGCGCGCGCATGCGGAGTGCCTTCGACCGCGACCGGGCCAGACAGCCAGACAAACTCGACGCCCTCTTCTTCGGCGTTCAGAACCTCGCGCTGCGATCCGGGCATGTTGATCCGGTCGCGGCGGTACAGGCATTTGACCGAAGCCGCGCCCTGACGCACCGCAGTGCGCACACAATCCATCGCGGTATCGCCGCCGCCGATCACCACGACATGCTTGCCATCAGCGTTCAGCGCGCCGCTGTCGAAATCAGGCACGTCATCGCCAAAGCCCTTGCGGTTCGATGCGATCAGATAATCGAGCGCAGCCACCACGCCACCTGCGCCGATACCGGGCACCTTGATGTCGCGCGCCTTGTAAACGCCGGTGGCGATCAGCACGCCATCGTGCTTTTCGCGCAGGTCTTCCATGCTGGCATCGCGGCCAACCTCGAACCCGCAATGGAAGATGATGCCTGCTTCCTCCAGCCTTTTGACGCGGCGCATGACCACATCCTTTTCCAGCTTGAAGCCGGGGATGCCGTACGTCAGCAGTCCGCCTGCGCGATCGTGCCGGTCATAGACGTGCACGTCATAGCCGCCTGCGCGCAGATATTCTGCCGTCGTCAGCCCGGCAGGCCCCGCACCGATGATGCCGACCGTCTGGCCGCGCGACCGTCCGACCTGCACCGGCTCGACCCAGCCCTGTTCCCAGGCGGTATCGGTGATGTATTTTTCGACAGCGCCGATGGTGACCGCGCCATGCCCTGAAAATTCGATGACGCAATTGCCTTCGCACAGCCGGTCCTGCGGGCAGATGCGGCCACAGATTTCGGGCATCGTCGAGGTGAGATTGGCCATCTCATAGGCCTCGCGCAGCCGCCCCTCGGCGGTCAGCCGCAGCCAGTCGGGGATGTGGTTGTGCAGCGGACAATGGGTCGAGCAATAGGGCACGCCGCATTGCGAACAGCGCGCCGATTGCTCCTGCGCAGCTGTGCCATCGAACCTGTCGGAAATTTCATCAAAATCCTCGGCGCGCGTGTCGGCACCGCGCTTGGGTGGATAGGACTGGCCCAGATCAACGAACTTCAACATGGCAAGCTTTTCAGCCGCCATTGCAGCCACCGTTCCTGCGGCCGGTCGTCCCGAATGTTCAGCCATTACCCACCTGTCGCGTATTAATGTAATTGCTGGCAGGGGATAGCCCCGCCGCATGTGACGCATCTTTAAGCGATCAGGGCGCGTGAGTCACGCAGTTTTAAATCGCTAGGTAAGCATTGCTGTCCTTAGTAGTGGCGAGCTAATCAGTTATAACGATAGGATCAAGCCGCGTGGCACATTTAAGGTCCGAATTGAGACTATCGATTGGTCAGCCAGATCAGCGCCGCGGTTCCGGCAATAATCCGATACCAGGCAAATGGCGCAAAACCATAGCGCAGGATGACTTTCAGGAACGCTTTGACGACAACCAGCGCCACGACGAACGAGACGACAAAGCCAATGGCAATCGCGCCAAAATCATCGGGGGTCAGCGCATCACGGTTCTTGTAGAGTTGCAGCACCGTCGCCCCGGTCAACGTTGGCAGCGCGAGGAAAAAGCTGAACTCTGCGGCCGTCTTGCGATCAACCCCCATCGCCATCGCTCCAAGGATCGTCGCGCCCGAGCGGCTGACACCGGGGATCATCGCGATACACTGGACAACGCCGATGCCGATCGCGGTCTTGAACGGAACGCCTGAAACGCCCCCTGCATCGCTGGTCCTGGCGAGCTTTTCGACGACCAGGATCGCCACGCCGCCGATGATCAGCGCCCAGGCAACAACGACCGCGTTTTCAAGCAGCAGGTCGATCTGATCGCCGAACGCCAGCCCCAGCACCACCGCGGGGAAGAATGCGATCAGCAGGTTGCGGGTAAAGGCCACCGCCGATGGCTCCCATTGCAACAGTCCCTTGAACACATCGACAAAGGTGCGCCAGTACAGCACGACAATCGCCAGGATTGCGCCGGGCTGGATCGCGATGTTGAACACCGCCCAGGCCTGTGCATCAAAGCCCAGCAGTTCGGTCGCAAGGATCAGGTGTCCGGTGGAGGAGACCGGCAAAAACTCGGTCAGACCCTCGACGATGCCCAGCAAGATGGGGATGAGATACAGTTCCAGCATCCGGCCCTAAGAGCGACAGGGGGCCATCAAGTCAATGGATGAGCGCTGTTTTCAACCAAATCGCAGCTCTATCCTGCAGGACTGGCAGTCAGTCGCGTGAAGGCCCTATGCGAGCGCCAATCGATCCCCAGGCGGCCGCACGCGGCATCGAAAGCTGCGACGTTCGAACCCGATGATCGTTGATCGCCGAGGAATTGTGCGATGATCCCGGTCAGCAGGGTCGCGGTTTGCTGGTGTATGGCAGCAACGCAAGGAAAGCCGTATCGGCTACAGGCAGCACGCTACGCAGCGTTGCAGGCGGGCCATACCCCGATTGGTGGGATTATGATCAAGCGTGGCACCAACCCGGACGCACCGCCGAATCTTGCTGGAATTCGGCACGCCGTGTGGCACTATCGAGTTCAAAATCGCAGAAGCGCAAAATCGCAGGAGGGGATGCAATGAAACAGCTTTTGATGCGCGCAGCGCTGATGCTGGCGCTGTGCACCGGCGGCGCGGCGCAAGCGCAGCTTACCGACGCCGAGCGGCAGGCGGTGCTCGCCCGGCTGCCCACAGATGACGGCAGCGATATGGCCGATGCCACACGCGGCAAGCTCGCCGAAATCCCCGCGGGGCTGATCCGGACCGCCGATGGCCGCACCGTGTGGGATGCAGGCGCGTTCGGCTTTCTGGATGCAGCGACTGCCCCTGCCAGCGTCCACCCCGCGTTGTGGCGGCACGCCCGGCTCAACCGGATCCACGGCCTGTTCGAGATCGTTCCCGGCAAGGTCTGGCAGGTGCGCGGCTATGACATTGCGGTGATGACGATCATCGCGGGGCAGACCGGCTGGATCGTGATCGATCCGCTGCTGACCGAGGAAGCCGCTGCCGCCGCGATGGACCTGGCGCAAACCAAGATCGGCAAGCGCCCGGTCTCTGCGATCGTGTTCACGCACAGCCATGCCGATCATTTCGGCGGTGTCGGCGGGATCATCTCTGTGCAGGAGGTCGCGCGTCGCAAGGTGCCTGTCGTCGCACCGCATGGCTTTGCCGAAGAGGCGGTGAGCGAGAATGTGCTGGCGGGTAACGCGATGACCCGCAGGTCGAGCTTCATGTTCGGCACCAATCTGGCGCCCGGTGTGGAGGGTCGGGTCGACAATGGCCTGGGCACCGGGCTCTCGATCGGCACCACCGGCTATCTGGCCCCCAACATGCTGATCGGCGCAGAAGGCGGGCTCAAGACCATCGACGGGGTGCGGTTCGATTTCATGGATGCCGCTGGCACCGAAGCTCCGGCCGAATTCCTGTTCTATCTCCCCGATTTCAAGGTGCTGCACACCACCGAAGTCGCGGTCAAGACGATGCACAATATCCTCACCCTGCGCGGCGCGCAGGTGCGCGATGCGTTGCGCTGGTCGAAGGTCATCGATGCCGCGCTGGTCAAATGGGGCGCACAAGCCGAGGTGCAGATCGCATCGCACAACTGGCCTACCTGGGGGCAACCGCGCGTCATCGCCTATCTGGAGAACCAGCGCGATGCGTATCGTTATGTCCACGATCGCACGCTGGGCCGCGCCAATGCCGGGCTGACGCTGCACGAACTGGCCGACGGCATTGCCGAACCGGCAGCGCAGCAAGCCTATGCCGCGCGCGGCTATTACGGCACGGTCAACCACAACATGAAGGCGACTTACCAGCGCTATTTCGGCTGGTGGGACGGGGTTCCGGCCAATTTCAACCCGCTGCCCCCGGTCGCTGCCGCCATGGGTTATGTCGAGCTTGCTGGCGGCGCAGACGCGTTGCTCGCGGCGGGCAAAAAGGCGCAAGTTGCGGGCAACCACCGCTGGGCCGCCGAATTGCTCAACCATCTGGTCTTTGCCGAGCCTGCCAATGCCCCGGCCAAGGCGGCGCTGGCCGACAGTTATGAGGCGTTGGGATTTGCCGCCGAATCGGGCATCTGGCGCAATTATTATCTCTCGGGTGCTGCCACCCTGCGCGGTACCGAACTGCCCCGGCGCACAGCCAGCGCCCAGAGCCGCAGTTTCATCAGCGCGATCCCCACGGCCGAATTCTTCGATGCGCTTGCCACCCGCTTTGCCGCAGAGCGCGCGGGCAACATGCGCGCGCGGATCAACTTCATCCTGCCCGACACCAGGGAGACCGTGGGCATTCTGGTCAACGGCGATGTCGAAATCCCGCGCTATGGCACCACGCTGCCCGACGCCAACGCCACGGTAACGCTCAACCGCAAGGACTTTGACGCTATCGTCATCGGTGAGACCGATTTTCCCACGCTGATGCAATCGGGTGCGATGACAATCGAGGGCGATTCGGGGCTGTTCGTCCGCTGGCTGATGCTGCACCCGCCATTCGATCCGGCCTTCGCGGTGGTGACGCCTTAAGGCCGGTTCTGACGCGCAGATGTTTGCGGGGCCGCGCCCTCACCTGAACGCGCGCACCTCAATCAATTCCCCAGCGCCGCCAGCACCTCCTCCAGCCGCGCCGGATCGCCCATTGCGACCACCCGGCCATCGCTGTTCTTGTGCAGCGGGTCGCCGTTCCAGTCGCACATATGCCCGCCGGCGCCTTCGACCACTGGCACCAAGGCGGCAAAATCGTGCAGTTTCAGTCCGCTTTCGCACACCAGATCGACGGTGCCTTGCGCAACCAGCGCGTAGTTATAACAATCCCCGCCCCAGATCAGCCGCCGCGTATCGCATTGTTTGGCCAGCGCCATGAAGTACCCAGCCTCGTCATCGCTGAACAGGTGCGGGCTGGTGGTGGCGAGCACCGCGTCTTCGATATCGGGGCACAACCGCGTCCGCACCGGCTTGCCATTGAGCGTCGTGCCCCGGCCGGTCGCTCCGACCCAGCGCTCGCGCCCGATCGGCTGGTCGATCACGCCGAGCACCGGCCATTCGTCGGCGATCAGCGCAATCAGTGTGCCGAAGATCGGGCGTCCGGCGATGAAGCTGGTGGTGCCATCGATCGGATCGAGCACCCAGACCCGCCCGGTCGAGCCGGGCTTCTCGCCATATTCCTCACCAATCACGCCATCGCGCGGCACTTCGGCGTCGAGTATGGCGCGCATCGCCGCCTCTGCCGCGCGGTCCGCCTCGGTCACCGGCGAGGCATCGGCCTTGCGGTCGGTAACAAAATCGGCGCGATAAAACGGCCGGATCGCCTCGCCTGCCGCCTCGGCAAGCCGCTCGGCAAGGGCGATGTCTCTGGAGTGGATCATGGTACCTTATCCTGAAATTGCAGAGATTTGATAAACCGCGATAAACTTAATCAAACAGGCTTGAGACCGAACTTTCATCGGCGATGCGGCGGATGGCTTCGCCGATCAGCGCGGCCATCGGCAGCGTGCGAATGCGCGGGGAACCGGTGACCGCGTCGGTCGTCTGGATCGAGTCGGTGATCACCAGTTCCTTGAGCGAGCTGGTGTTGACGCGCGCCACGGCTCCGCCCGAGAGTACGCCGTGGGTGACATAAGACACCACATCAAGAGCGCCTGCATCCTTCAGCGCCTGCGCCGCGTTGCACAGGGTGCCGCCCGAATCGACGATGTCATCGATCAGGATGCAAAAGCGGCCTTCGACATTGCCGATGATGTTCATCACTTCGGATTCGCCGGGGCGCTCACGGCGCTTGTCAACGATCGCCAGCGGGGCGTTGTCCAGCCTTTTGGCCAGCGCGCGCGCGCGCACCACACCGCCGACATCGGGCGAGACGATCATCAGGTCGTGTCCGCCAAAGCGGGCCTGGATATCGGCTGCCATCACCGGTGCAGCATAAAGATTGTCAGTCGGGATATCGAAAAACCCCTGGATCTGTCCGGCGTGCAGATCGACCGACAGAACCCGGTCCGCGCCTGCCACGGTGATCAGATTGGCGACCAGTTTGGCCGAGATCGGGGTGCGCGGTCCCGGTTTGCGGTCCTGCCGGGCATAGCCGAAATAGGGGATCACCGCCGTTATGCGCCTCGCCGAAGAACGCTTGAGCGCATCAATGCAGATCAGCAGTTCCATCAGATTGTCGTTGGCGGGGTATCCGGTGGACTGGACGACGAACACATCCTCACCACGCACATTTTCGTGAATCTCGACAAAAATCTCTTCATCGGCAAAGCGGCGTACGCTGGCGTTGGTCAGCGGCAGTTCCAGATAGGCGGCGATGGCGCGCGCCAATGGCAGGTTGCTGTTGCCTGAAAGGATTTTCATGTGATCGCGCGTCCCGCTGCCTTGATTGAATGGGGGCTGTCGCCCTGATCGAATCCGGCCCTGTTAGCCAGATGGCGGGCGAATCGAAAGATGTAAGTTTCCTGAAACGCGCAGGACCCTGCGGTTCGGCAAAATCTGTTGCCGCGTCCCCGGCCAGCCCCTATCCGACAGGAATGACCGACCGGCTTTTGATCACCCTTGTGCAGTGCCCGCAGATGATGGGCGATATCGCGGGCAATGCGCAAGCTATGCTGGCGGCGCGCGCCCGCGCGGGAACATGCGATCTGGTGGTGTTTCCCGAGCTTCAGCTGATCGGCTATCCGCCCGAGGATCTGGTGCTCAAGCCTGCGCTGATCGCGCGCGCCCGAGCGCAGCTTGAGCAGCTGGCGGTGGCCACCGGTGATGGCGGGCCAGCAATGCTGGTGGGATCAGTGTTTGTGCGTGACGGGCTGTTGTACAACGGGCTGGCGCTGCTCGATGGTGGCGCGATCATCGCGGTGCGGCTGAAGCACGAGCTGCCCAATTACGGCACATTCGATGAAAAGCGCCTGTTCGCCTCTGCGCCGCTGCAACCGCCGGTACCGTTTCGCGGCGCAATGCTGGGTCTGCCGTTGTGCGAGGATATCTGGTTTCCCAAAGTGTGCGGGCACCTGGCTGCGATGGGTGCCGAAATCCTGATCGCGCCGCACGGCAGCCCCTATGAGATCGAGAAAGACGAGCGCCGTCTGCACAATGTTGCGCGCGCGCGGGTTGCCGAAACCGGGCTGCCGCTGGTGTTCCTCAACCGCACCGGCGGGCAGGATGAACTGGTTTTCGACGGCGCATCGTTTGTGGTCAACGCCGATGGATCGCTGGCGCACCAGCTGCCCGATTGGGAAGAAGCGATGGTGCAAACCGAGTGGACGCGGGGCGAGCATGGCTGGCAGTGCACGCCCGGTGCTATCCACCTGCTCGATCCGTACCCGCAGGATGTCTATCATGCGATGGTCGTGGGATTGCGCGATTATGTGAACGCCAACGGCTTTCCCGGTGTGGTGCTGGGGCTATCGGGCGGGATCGACAGCGCGCTTTCGGCGGCGGTGGCGGTCGATGCGCTGGGACCGCAGCGGGTGTGGTGCGTGATGCTGCCCAGCCGCTTTACCAGCCAGGAAAGTCTGGATGATGCGGCGCAATGCGCAAGGCTGTTGGGGTGCCGGCTCGACACTATTCCCATCCAGCCTGCCATCGATGGCTTTGATGCGATGCTGGAGGGCAGCTTTGCCGGTCGCGATGGCGATATCACCGAAGAAAACATCCAGTCGCGCATTCGCGCCGTGACGCTGATGGCGCTGTCCAACAAGTTCGGACCCATGTTGCTGACCACCGGCAACAAGAGCGAGATGAGCGTTGGCTATGCGACGATCTATGGCGACATGGCGGGCGGCTATAATGTGCTCAAGGATGCCTATAAGCTGACCGTGTTCGCGCTATCGCGCTGGCGCAACGCCAACCTGCCGCCGCTGGCGCTTGGTCCCGATGGCCCGGTGATGCCCCCCAGCGTCATCACCAAGCCACCCAG
Source organism: Sphingomonadales bacterium (assembly GCA_038209235.1). Classification (GTDB taxonomy): domain Bacteria; phylum Pseudomonadota; class Alphaproteobacteria; order Sphingomonadales; family Sphingomonadaceae; genus Blastomonas. The sequence goes on from JBBQXX010000030.1 coordinate 14,199, forward strand.
CGCCGAACTGCGCCCCGACCAGCGCGACGACGACAGCCTGCCGCCCTATGAAATTCTGGACCCGATCCTGCACGGGCTGGTCGAAGAAGAGCTTAGTGTCGCCGACATCGTCGCGCGCGGCTTCGAACATGATGTCGTCGCGCGGATTGAGCGCTTGCTGTACATCGCCGAGTACAAACGCCGCCAGTCCCCGCCCGGCGTAAAACTGGGCATCCGCAACTTCGGGCGCGACCGGCGCTATCCGATCACCAACCGGTTCAGAACGGCGTAGCGGATTGATTTTGGCATTACACCCCTCAAGCCGGATGGGGCAGTGACAAATGTCTGAATCGCGCCACTGGTGGCTTGCATCGCGTATCGTTGCGGGATATGCTTGACGGGTGATCGTGAGCTTCCGCCACAAAGGCCTGCGCCTTTTGTATGAGACGGGCTCGGCCAAAGGAGTTCAGGCCGCACACAAGATGAAGCTGCTGAGAATTCTGGCGGCAATAGACGTTGCGGTGGCACCGGCAGAACTGACGTTGCTCGCATACCGGTTGCATCCGCTGAAAGGCGACATGGCTGGTCATTGGTCGATCTGGGTGAATGGCAACTGGCGTGTCACCTTCCGTTTTGTTGGCGCTGATACAGAACTGGTCGATTATCAGGATTATCATTAGGAATTCACGCTATGATGAAAACGCCTCCCCATCCCGGATTCATGCTGCGCGATGATGTGATTGTGCCGCTTGGCCTTGGCGTGACCGAATCGGCACGCAAGCTGGGCATGTCGCGCGTTGCCCTGTCACGCGTCTTGAATGGTCGTGCTGCGATCAGTCCCGATCTCGCGATCAGGTTGGAGCAGGCAGGGGTGAGCACGGCGCGATTCTGGGTAGGATTGCAGGCGCACTATGATCTCGCCGTGGCGCTGGGACACAGCCAACCTGCCGTCGAGCCGCTACAGACCGCAGCCTGAGCCAACAAGATTGAACATTATGACCACCACCCGTTTCGCCCCCTCGCCCACCGGGCACCTGCATATCGGCAATATCCGCACCGCGCTGCACAACTGGATGTGGGCGCAGAAGACCGGTGGGCGCTTCATCCTGCGGATCGACGATACCGATGCGACACGCAGCCGCGAGGAATATGTCGACGGCATCCGCGCGGACCTGGCGTGGCTGGGGCTCAATCCCGATGCCGAATATCGCCAGTCGCAACGCACGGCGCTGTATGATGCAGCGTTTGACCGGCTGCGCGCGGCGGGCCGGGTCTATGCCTGTTACGAGACCTCGCAGGAGCTCGATCTCAAGCGCAAGATTGCGCTGGGGCGCGGGCTGCCGCCGGTCTATGATCGCGCCGCGTTGACGCTTACCGATGCGGCGCGCGCCGATCTGGAAGCCGCCGGGGCGAGGCCGCACTGGCGCTTCCGGCTTGATGATGACGAACGCATCGCCTGGGATGACCTGATCCGCGGGCCGCAGGCTTTCGATGCCCACAGCCTGTCCGATCCGGTCATCCGCCGCGCCGATGGCAGCTGGCTGTACATGCTGCCGTCTGCCATCGATGATATCGATATGGCGATCAGCCATGTCGTGCGCGGTGAGGATCATGTCTCCAACACCGCGGTGCAGTTGCAGATGTTCACCGCGCTGGGCAGCACCCCGCCGCAATTTGCGCACGAAGCGCTGCTGGTCGGCGCACAGGGCAAGCTCTCCAAGCGGCTTGGCTCGCTTGGCGTCAATGAACTGCGCGACAAGCATATCCTGCCTCAGGCGATCGTCGCGTTGCTCGCGCGGCTGGGCACCGCCGATCCGGTCGAGCCGCTGCACGCGCGCGATGCGCTGTTGGCGACGTTCGATTTCGCGCGCTTTGGCCGTGCGCCGGCGCACTTTGCCGAGGAGGATCTGGAGCGGATCAACCGCCAGCTGATCCACAGCGCAGATTATGCGTGGGTCGTCGGCCAGCTGCCACCGCAGGTGGACGAGGCGGCATGGCACGCCATCCGCCCCAACATCGCGCATCTGGGCGAGGTGGCCGATTACTGGCGGGTGATCGAGGGGCCGATCGAGGCTCCTGCGCCCGAGGCAGAGGACGCAGCATATCTGGCTCAGGCGCGCGCCGCGCTCGAGCCGCTGGCGTTTGGTCCGGTGATCTGGAAGGAGTGGACCGATGCGCTCAAGGCCAGCACCGGGCGTAAGGGCAAACCGCTGTTCCTGCCGCTGCGCCGCGCGCTTACCGGCATGGACCACGGCCCGGACATGAGCGAACTGCTGCCGCTCATCGGCCGCGCGCGCGCCCTGGAGCGGTTGGCGGGCTGACAACACTCCACCCGCCAAGCCGTTCTGAGATGGGAAATCAAATCAGCACCCTTGGATAACGCGGCGCGATGTCGCATATGGAGCCGATGACACACACCGCCACCGCGCTCGACCCCCGCTCGTTCCTGTATCGCCCCGATGCGCTCGATCCCGATGCTGCACAGCGCCTCACCCGCGATGCGCTCAAGGCGTGCGATGATGGCGAGCTTTATCTGCAATATGCGGCGAGCGAGAGCTTTGTGTTTGACGATGGCCGTCTGAAGACCGCCGATTATTCGACGGACTCCGGCTTTGGCCTGCGCGGCGTATCGGGCGAGATGACCGGCTTTGCGCATGCCAATGATGTCAGCGAGGCAGGCATCAGGCGCGCGGCGGAAACATTGAAGCTGCTTGATCCGGCCAAGGGTGAGGCTGCGCCGCCGCCCCGGCAGAACAACCGCCACCTGTATACCGACGGCAATCCGCTGGAGACGATCCCGTTTGCCGCCAAGATCGCGCTGCTCGAACGCATCGATGCCGCCGCGCGCGCCCGCGATCCGCGCGTCGCGCAGGTGACTGCCAGCCTGATGGGCAGCTGGTCGGTGGTCGAGGTGGTGCGCGCCGATGGCTTTATCGCCACCGATGTGCGGCCCCTGGTGCGGCTGAACGTCTCCATCGTCGCGCAAAGCGGCGATCGGCGCGAGACCGGCAGCTTCGGCATGGGCGGGCGCTATCTGTACGATGGCCTGTTCGAGGACGCGGCATGGAACCGCGCCATCGACGAGGCGCTGGCCCAAGCGCTGACCAATCTGGAGAGCATCGCTGCGCCTGCGGGCGAGATGACCGTGCTGCTTGGCCCCGGCTGGCCCGGCATCATCCTGCACGAGGCGATCGGCCACGGGCTGGAGGGCGATTTCAATCGCAAGGGCACCAGCGCGTTTTCAGGCCGCATCGGCCAGCGCGTTGCCGTCGATGGCGTGACCGTGGTCGATGACGGCAGCCTGATGAACCGGCGCGGATCGCTCAGCATCGATGACGAGGGCACGCCGACACAGGAAAACGTGCTGATCGAAAACGGCATATTGAAGGGCTATATGCAGGACCGCCTGAACGCCCGGCTGATGGGCGTGGCCCCCACCGGCAACGGCCGCCGCCAGTCCTACGCCCACGCCCCGATGCCGCGTATGACCAACACCTTCATGCGCGCGGGCAACGATAATCCGGCCGAACTGTTGAGCCGCGTCAGGAACGGCATCTTCGCCAAGAGCTTCGGCGGCGGGCAGGTCGACATCGTATCGGGCAAGTTCGTCTTCTCGTGCACCGAAGCCTATCGCATCGAAAACGGCAAGCTCGGCGCCCCTATTAAGGGTGCAACGCTGATCGGCGACGGCCCCACCGTGCTCACCAAAGTCACCGGCATCGGCAACGACTTCGCGCTCGATGAAGGCGTCGGCATGTGCGGCAAAGGCGGCCAGGGCGTGCCTGCGGGCGTGGGCCAACCAACGCTGCTGGTCAGCGGGCTGACGGTGGGCGGGACTGGGGGGTAGGTTTTGCTATGAATGGCGGGGCGATACGTAGGAACCAACCTGTGTGAATAGAAATTGTCCGTATCGTGCAGGTAGTGGATTGATTTTGACATGTGCTCCAGCGCAAGCCGGATTTGGGTAGCAAATTTCAAAATCGGACCACGAGAGCAGGATAACGTTAAATTGACGCATAGCCCGACATCCCAGTTACGTTTTCGAACGGATATGTACCTGTTGGGCACCGGCCTGATGCACTTTTTGCCATAGCGAGTCGGCAGCATCGAGGTGGGGGAGTTCGAGATACGCCCAGTCGTGCAGCCTCGCTCCTTTCGTTCCCTTGCCCGCCAAAAGGCGCTGCTAGCCGCAAGGATCGAGGTGGCGCGCGATTTCGGCCGCAGTGCCGGTAACCGGAGGTTCGTCGGCCCAAGAACCGAAGTGATGGAGCGGCTGCTGTCGCTGCGGGCCCGGATCACCCGCCGCTTTAGCCCGCATCCAACCCGTCTTGCGCCTCTCGTCCGATAGCGATCCGTCCGGAAACGACCCCGCCGATATCGCCACGCGGCTCTGCGTGAACAGCCCGCGAATCCGAGCCTCGACGTCGCGCAGCGACGATGCCCAAAGCTCCAGCGTCGTTTCGATCAATGCACCCGTCATCCACAGCCTCCCTGGCATGGAGACCCATCGATTCAGAGTTTCAGATGAAGTGCAATTGTAATGCCAGGCATCAATTGAATGTTGTTCTTCTCTAGCCCCCGCTCAGCCTGAGCCTGTCGAAGGCCCCGCGTGAGCGCTTGCGTAAGGATCATCCACCACCCTGAATCGGTTTCAGACGTGAGCGGATGCGTATGGCCCTCGACAGGCTCAGGCCGAGCGGGTGTTGATGATGTTTGTGCCCCGGGTCAATCGCCACCACATACAAAAAAGGCCCCGTCCGATGGCACGAACGGGGCCGTTTTATAAGCCAGTTATGCGGTTGCCGTTCAGAAACGGCTGCGCAGGGTGACGCCATAGGTGCGCGGTTCGCCGAGGAAGGCCGAGAATATCTGACGCCCACCGGGGAACTGCGGATCGACGAAGGGGGCTCCCGCGCCACCGGCCTGGAACGGCGTGTTAAACGCCACCTGGGTAAAGTCGACATCAAACAGGTTCTGCGCCCAAAGTTCAAGCGCCCATATCTGGTCAGGTCCGCGGATACCGACACGGGCATTGACCACCGTGAAGCTGGGCTGTTCCTTCTGCGGGAACAGGTCAGAGCCGGTGTTGAAATCATCGGTCATACGCGTATCAACATAGACCAGGCCGGAAAGCCCGCTGTCACCGATATCCGGGGTCCAGGCCAT
>JBBQXX010000031.1:0-18725 GCA_038209235.1 Sphingomonadales bacterium
ATTAGCTCTCGATGAAGTCGAGATAACCGACAACGTCATTATCGGTGGCGATGAACAGGCCGTTTTGCACGTCGTTGCTCTGGGCTGCGGCAATTTTCAGCGCCTCGTCCAGCGGGCCGTAAAACAGGCTTTGCGTCGCGCCACCGTCAACATCGCCGTCGAGCAGGTAAAGCCGCACATTTACGCTGCCCGATGTCGATCGCATCAGTCCCGCTCCAGTCTGGCGTTTTCGATTAACCGCGCTGCGCGCGCTGTCTCTTGCTGGTTGGCAATACGCTCGGCCTTGGGCTGGCCGAATTTGGCGCGATTGGCGTTGGCTGCTGCTTGCGCCAGCTTTCGTTTTTGCGCCTTTCGCACCAGGCGAAGATTGATGATCTCAGCCATGTCCAGCGCGCTTATTGGTCACGCGCAGTTTGCGCGGCATTCTCGGACATCTCGATAAACTGGCGCGCCAGATCGCGATCGGCACGATCGGCGAATGTCTCGTCGATGTCGGGTGCCTGGCCAAACATGAACAACAGGCACCAGATTGCAAACCGCGATCCGGCGTCCTTGGCCAGACCAAGATCGACTTGCATGCGCTCGACAGCGGCGGCAACTGCTTGTGGTGCGATTTGCAATGGATCGCGCGTTCCGAAATACCGCTCAAGCTGATCTTCGAAGGTCATCGGTCATCCTGAAAGCGCCGATCGATACTTTACGCTGCGTCCGGGTCGTTGTGCAACCAGTCGGCGTGGCGCGGGGCCTTTTTGGTCTGGCTCCACTCATCGAGCATCAGCGGCGCGACGCGCCTGAGTTCGGTGTAATGTTCAGGCTTGCCGATGTTGCAGGCCAGTTCGACACGGTGGCCGTTTGGATCGAAGAAGTAGATCGACCGGAAGATGCCATGAAAGGTCGGACCCAGCACATCGATACCCAGCGATTCGATATGCGCCTTGGCCACGCGCAACGTTTCCACATCTGCCACCTCGAACGCAATATGCTGCACCCATTCGGGCGTATTGAGATCTCGTCCCATGTCCGGTTGTTGTGGCAGTTCAAAGAACGCGAGGACATTGCCGCCGCCGCAATCGAGGAAGACGTGCATATAGGGATCGTACGCTCCGGTGGAGGGTACATGATCCTCTGAAAACGCGCTGACATAGGTCATGCCCATGACCTTTTCATACCATTCCACCGTCTCTTTGGCGTCCTTGCAACGATAGGCGACATGGTGGATGCGGGCCAGCGAGAACGGCGCGTTCATGCTACAGGTTCCCCGACCTTCAGTACGCCGCGGCGCATCTGGTCTTCTTCAATCGATTTGAACAGCGCGGTAAAGTTGCCGTTACCAAAGCCCTCATCCCTCTTGCGCTGGATAAACTCGAAGAACACCGGGCCAATGGTCGGCTGACCGAAAATCTGGAGCAGCAAGCGCGGATCATTGTTCTCGGTCGATCCATCGAGCAGGATACCGCGCTGCTGCAATTGGTCGACGGGCTCGCCATGGCCTGGAAGACGCTCTTCCAGCGCCTCATAATAGGTCGCAGGAGGCGGACTCATTAGCGGCGCACCGTTGACGCGGATCCTGTCGAGGCATGCGATCAGGTCATCGCAAATGAACGCGATGTGCTGAATTCCCTCGCCATTATAGGCGCGCAAGAATTCGTCGATCTGGCCGCCGCCCTTGGCACCTTCCTCATTGAGCGGGATGCGGATGCGACCATCAGGCGCGGTCATCGCGCGGCTGGTGAGGCCGGTATATTCGCCCTTGATGTCGAAGAAGCGGATCTCGCGGAAGTTGAAGATGCGCTCGTAGAACTTGGCCCAATGGTCCATCCGTCCGCCATAAACGTTGTGCGTCAGATGATCGATCATCTGAAAGCCAGCGCCAACCGGATGTCGATCCACGCCGGGCAGATACTCGAAATCGATGTCATAGATCGATAGCGCGTCGGGGTTTTCCAGACTGGAGTAGCGGTCGATCAGATAGATGATCGCCCCGCCAATTCCGCGAATGGCTGGCAGCCGCAACTCCATCGGTCCGGTTGTGGTTTCAACCGGCTCTGCGCCGCGCACCAAGGCTTCCTGATAAGCGACGCGGGCATTGTGGACTCGAAATCCCATGCCGCATGCAGACGGCCCATGTTCGGATGCAAAATAGGCTGCCGGGCTGGAGAGCTCATAGTTGGCAATCAGGTTGATGTCGCCCTGACGCCACAGGTGCACGTCCTTTGACCGATGCTGCGCGATCCGGGTGAAACCCATTGCGGTGAAAACCGGCTCGAGCAGTCCTTTTTCAGGCGCGCAGAACTCGATAAACTCAAATCCATCCAAGCCCAACGGGTTCTCGAAAAGATCGGCCATGGCATCATTCTCCTGCGCTAACACTATACGCCTGAGAATAGCGGAACCGAAAACTGGTGTCAAATGAAACCAGATTCAGCTGGACGTCCAAAGCAACGTTGACAAAGCGCACGCTTAGGCCAGGGCAAATGCCCGGCTGTCAGCTAAATCTCGCAATGTCTGAAAAATGGTGCACCCGACATGAAAGCTTTGGGCACCCAAATCATTGGGAAATTTCAGTGCTAAGACAGGTTTAAGGGCGAGCGAGCGCCCGCTGTAAATGTTGGCAACGCAATTTCCAGTTTAATGGTTTCTTTGTATTGCATCTGCCATGCTCTGGCTGGAGTAGCGCTCCAGCCAGGCTTCGGTGGGCTAGTCGGACGGCGTGGGACACTGGTTCGCCACTGCATGGCTTGTACAGATTCAATTTTGGGCCGTCACAACGATATAGGTAGGTCCACGGGCAGTCAGCAGGGCATTGAAGCTGGATAACCGCTCAATCTGCCTCACGGCGGCTATACCAAAATCAAACCGGGCAAACTTGGGCGCGCGCCATGGACCGAATCCTTGATCGAGCACCAGATGCACGGTTTTGCCGTTGGCGAAATGCAGGCTCATCCGGCGCCCGTGGTCTGCACCCAATTCGGCAAAGCGCACGTCGAACCCGGCGTGCTCCAACGATCCCGTCAGGACTTCGTTGCGATCTTTGGCGAATTGCCAGTCGTGATCCGGAGCGAATGGCTGACGCTCATTTTCCCGCAGGCGATTGGTTGCGATGGACAAACCCACATTGGCGTTCTCTGCGAATACCGCGCGCAGTCCTTTCACCGCTTCTGTCAGCAGCCGAACCGTCAGCGGGGATTGCAGGTAACGGTCGGAATAGCTGATCGCGTTGAGCGCCCCGTTTCCGCCTGCGGCCTGAATTGCGGGCATGACCATTGAGGCAAAACGATTGCCAAAGCCCACCAGGTCACCATCGAGTTGCGAGCCGACCTCAAGATACCGCGTGCCAGATACTGGAAGGAGGCTATCGGCTGAGATTCCTGGCGTGAGCGGTGCATTCGGCAGCGATATGCGAATGGCGGCTGACCCCCAATCTGGTCCCACATTTCTTGCCATTGGGTCGCGCGACACCCAACCGCGGGGGCGAGCGCCATCTGCCTGTGCCAGAGTGCGTGCTCCGTTGGGATGGGAGGACGCGATCCCCTTCCGCAAATCGAGGTCAAGCGTCTTTGCCGCGTCACGCAGAGCCAGGCGGGCCGCTGGGTCAAGCTCATCCAGCCATTCAGGCTCCACGACCAACCGCAGGGTCACGCCTCTCGACACGATCTGACGCGCTGTGAACGCGAATAAACCATCAGCCAGGGCGCTGACATCGGTATCGGCACCAGCCCAGATCGTGATCAACTGCGCGTCACCATCTGCCGCCGCGACCAGCGCATCGGCGAGCGATGCACAATAGCGGGCATCCGGACCTGCGTTATCTTCATCGGCCACACTACCGAGATCCGCCAAAAGCGCCTTAGCCCACGCCAGCGCACCTTTGCGATCAATGGTTTCCTGATGATCGAAAAGATCAGCCGTCAATATGCACGATGAGCAGCCACGATGACAACCACTCTGGGTGCAATCCAGAATCCGCGCGGCTTCGGGCAACAGATCTTCGAACAGGTGCACGGCCTGCGATGAAAACCCTGCACCCCCCGTCGATCGGTCATACAGGAAAAGCGAATGCGTGCGTTGGCCAAGCACCGACCGGGCGGGCCGGACCGCCATGCCTATTTCGCGTGTTTCAATGCCGATGCGGCGCGCCAGCGCTTCTCGCATCGCTGAGATCGCCGCCCACGCAGCCCCTTGGGTTTCAAGACCAACCGGCTGCAGCTCTGCTACATCGGTCAGTGCTTCATACCCCAGCGCGATATTATTGGTGACCCTAAACGATTTTTCGTTGCCTGGACACAGGCCATCAGCATTGTGGCGTGTGCCGCGAAGCGGTCTGTGATCGGCCAACGGCTTTTTGCCGTCAGCGAGATCGGCAGCGGGCTCAGCCCGGCCACATTCAAGGCAGATGTAATAGCCCTGCTGCCCCCGGCCTTGCGACGAATAGAAAACCAGCCCGTCGCTGCTTGTCCGCATCCGCCCGAACTGCGAACTGACCAAGGGATTCCAGGCCGCGTTGCGGGCCACGATTTCCTCAGGCTGAGGCGCTACGTAATGGGTGCGATCCGTATCGGCGTGGGGCATTTCAGCCATATCGACGACAAAGCCTGCGGGCTCCAAAAACCGCCTGCGGGCCTCGAACGGCAGCTCTTCCCTGCACGATGGGCAATGATCCGGAGCCACCGTCGTACAATCAGCGGCGCCGCAATGGGCGCAGGTCCAGAACACACGGAGCGATTGCACCTCGCGCGCCTCTGCATCGTCGGCAGGCCGCTGCCAGTTAAGGGTGACCCCGGCGGAGCGATAAACCAGCCCGTTGACCACGACTTCGGCACCCGGGGCATAATCGCGGATGGCGATGTCCAGCGTGCGGGATGGGTAACTTCGCCGCTGTTGATTGCCTTCATCGCCGGTTTCATTGGAGGTAGACGCTCCCCTGGATACCTTGCTGTCTTCATAGACGAATGGAACGACTGCGGTCGGCATTCCGTGACCGGGCAGAATCCCCCTGACAACCAACTCCTTCAAAAGGTTTTCGCGCGCCAGCCGTCGCAGCTGGTACTCCAGGCTCGCTCGGCCCTCCTGCTTGTCAACCGAGGCGATCTGCGCCTGGAGTATGTCCCAATCCGCAGCAATGCCGCGTTCGGCGTGCTCCAACGCGCGGATCGCCTCAGTCAGGATGGTGCGGTCGCCTTCTAGCACCGTGCCGCTAACAAGTCTGGTCAGTTCGCCGTGCATATCTTGCCATGTCGATGGAGCCGCCATCCACAGCAGACACGCCTGAACCGGGCTGTTATCCGGCCTTGTCGCAGCCGCCCCTTCCGGGCAGCCAAAGAACTCACCGGCCCTTGTCTTTCCTGCCTCGCCGCCCGCCGTAGCGAACCAGCGGGCCAGCAACAGTGCATTGACGTGGCGCTGGACGATCCTGCGGCTGTCCAGCTTCACCATCGGCGCACGGATTTCCCGTCGCAGGTAGTCGGCAGGATCGCGGAACGTCTCGCGATCGAGCGGTGTGTCTCGCGCATAGGTGAGCGAGCTAGCAAAGCCCTGGCGACGGCGACCAGCGCGACCGACGCGCTGCCTGTAGTTGGCCAGCGAAGGAGGCACATTGGTCATCATCACAGCCGAAACCGATCCGATATCGACACCCATTTCCATAGTGGTGGAGCAATTGAGAATGTTGATCTCACCACGTTTGAACTCGCGCTCGAAGCGCCGCAACCGATCGGCAGGTTGCTGCGCAGAGTGCTCAGCGGCCCGGGTATAGGGCGAAAGTAACGCGATCCGGTCGTGCTGGTTGGTCCAGACCGATGCTTCGCGCAGCGCCCGGATGAGATCGTCTTCCACCAGCCATTGGCGAACAAGATCGACATTCTCGCGCTGGGGGAAAACGACAGGAAGTGACGGAAATGCGATCGGCACAGGCGTAACATCTGCAGTCCGCAGATGTTCGTTATGGCCATATTGCGTGTAACCCAACGCTGTTTCCGGCAGAACCAGACCGGTCACTGGGCATTGCCAAGCCGTCGCCACGGGCGCGATGCGCGCCAGGGTAAAGTCCAGCGCATGGCCAGGGCGATCGACAGCATATAAGACTGGGCGTAATGCCAACCATGCCTGTTCCAGAACCTCGTTCAGATCACGGCAATCCTCACCATCGGTCGCATCAAGCCCAAGTGCCTTCGACAATATGGCCACAATATTGGCGGGCTGCGCCTTGGCGTTCGCTATTGGCCAAGCGAGTTCGCGCCTTGCCTCGGCTTTTTCACCGGGGGGTATGAGCGTAGACAGCGGCACCTTTGAATTGAGCCAATGCTGGTCCGCCCATTCGATCCTGATCGCAGTGCGCCCTCGCACTACCATGTCGATCATCGAATATAGTAGCCCCTGCCAGTCCGCCACCGATTTGCCCTTCGCGCGCAGTGCATCCGGAAGTCTGGTCGCTGAGTCGACAGCATCAAACCGCAGGCGAGCCAGGCCCATAGTTTCGGGTGTATTGCCTCGCCGCGGTCGGCGGTTAAATTCCCGAAGCAACAGGAATTCGGCGAATGCTGCAGGATCCTTGATGTATCGCACGTCTCTGGCTCCCCAGACCCTCGCCATCCAGTGATGCACCTCGGGCCGCTCGGCTAGCCGCTGCCGCATAACCGCCCAAGGCACACCCCTGGTATTGGGTGCCGTAAGCTGCGCAAGATCTGCCCTTTTTGCGGCCAGCATGTCGGTGAGCATTGCCGGCGCAGCTACCCCAAGTTGCACAACGATCGGCTCGAGGTTGGAGATGTCAGCACGCAGCGTAGCAACGGCCGGGTCATCATCCCCCGCTGAAACCATACTGCCCTGGACCACGTGATAGATGAAGCTGCGCAAGAAGGAGCGTTCCGATGTGGTTTGCAGGCTGGCCGCAAAGCGGGCGGAACCCTGGCGGCTGTCGGTAAACGACAGCAACTGCCGCCCCTCCGCTGGCGGTCGATAAGCCGTCTGCGCATCCGCCTTGCGCGGTGCTACACCCTCCAGAAGCACCGGAGCGGCATTGCCGATCAGATATGGCGCCCCATAGCGAAATGGACGCAATATCTCCGGCTTCCTGAAAGAAGCAGCAGCTCCGCAGGCCCCGCAGCTGTCTGGAGCATGCACGGGATAGGCACGGGTCTGCGGCTCGGCAACGTCACACTTTAAACCTGTCAAAGGATCGACATGCGCATCGCGGCATCCTGGCAGTGGACGCGTAGCGATCGCAAGTCGCAACCTGTCATACACCACAGTGCTCTCAGGGGCAGGTTCGCTGTCATCATCCTGCTCAAGCTCACGCTCGCGCAAAGCGGCAAATTCGTCCAGCGATGGCGAAGTATAGCGGGCTTGGATTTTCCCCTGACTTTCTTCGCAGTCGAGATAGGGTTCGCCGCACTCTCTGCAGGTCATCACCTCCAGAACTGGTGATTGGCAGTGGCGGCATTTATCGACCCGTTCACTCGATATAGCTCCATAAGGCCAGTCGGTCGGCGTGGCCTGACATTGCGGATTGATACAGGTCCATAGCCCCGGCACGGCTCGCAGAAAGCCATGGATTCGCAGCGGCAGGATTGGACCACGCTGGGCATCTCGATCGTCGGCAACGGCCTCGATAACGTCTTCCAGCGGTTGCCCCACATCGGCAAGAAGGCTGGCAGCGCGTGCTAGCGGAACCGGACCACGCTCTGCTTCGCGGACAAAGGCTTGGACCGCCGGGCTTGAAGAAACCCTGTCGCGCACCGGCAGATCATGCGCGGCAAGCGCAGACGAGGCCGTTGGCAGAGGAAGCAGTATTTTTTCGCGCTCGCCCAGCACGATGTGCACCTTGCGCTCTTCCACCCCAGAAATATCGCGCAGAAACCGGCGCAACTCATCCGTCACGTCGACACCTTCACCACCGATCGTCGCCGATGTCGCCACAAAACGCACATTCTCGGCCTTGACGCCGAAGGTCAGTAATACCCGTCGTAGCAGCAGAGCAATTTCCGCTGCCGAAGATCCGATATAGCTATGGGCTTCATCCAGGATGATCCAGCGCAGCTGCCCAAAGCTGTTCTCCACCAGCGGTCGATCGATCCTGCGCACCAGCATATACTCCAGCATGGTGACGTTTGTGACCAGGATCGGCGGTGGGTCGCTGCGCAGCGTTGTCCGGTCCGCCGCCTGCTCAGGTCCGGGCTTTTCCTGGGCGCGCAGGCGATCGGGTGTTAGTCCATTGTAGAGACCAAATCGGATGCGGTCACCAAACGGTGCCGTCCAAGCACGGAGCCTTTCTTCCTGGCTCGCAATCAGCGCATTGAGTGGATAAAGCGCCAAAGCCCGGACCCCGGAAAGCCGCCCGGCGGTGTCGGCCTCGGTGGCAAGATCGTGCAGCAACGGCATCAGGAAGCACTCGGTTTTACCTGATCCCGTGCCGCTCGAGACCAGCACGGAGTGTCGCTCGGATGAAGTCAGATGGCGCCACGCTTCTATTTGGTGGCGATAAGGCTGACCATCTGGGGGAAAGCGATATTCCCCTGCTTTGTCGCTCGATATGGCACGGATAACATCGCGATGCAGCAGGCTACCCGAGCATTCTGCAAATGTCCGGCCTTCCACCTTGAACGGTGCGGCGCCCTCTATCACCGGTTCGCGAACCAGCGCCCCGGTATCGACATCGGTCGAACCCAGTTGCCGTCTGATTTCGCCAACAAGGCCCGGATGGTTGATCCCGGAACGACCAATAACGGCCTCAACGCATCGCTCGCGAACGAGCTGCATAGTGCGCAAGGGGCCTGTAGCGGGGCGCTGTGGCAGCAAATCGGCATCAGCTTCAGCCATTTAGATGCGTTCCTTAACTGAGGCGGCAAATGCCTGGGAAAACCATGTGGGGTAGCTGCGTGCAGCGAGCTTGAGATGACGAATGTCATCACTGTCGGGGGTCCAAAGACCCTCGACAGCAAGCGCAGCGGCACATGGGGCATCAAGCGCATCGAGAACTGTGGCATCAAATCGCAAAAAATAGGCAGGAAGATGGTCGCCAAGTCTCGCCCGGTACCGATCACCTGCTTGCCGCGGGATCCGGTCCCTCGCCCTGCGTAAAAATGCCTGTGCGGCTTCTTCAAGCGATACCGGGGTTTCGGTACCGAGGAGTGGACGGAGGAGCGGAAGCCGATCGATCAAGGCCTGTTTGGTCGTCTGGATGATCTCGACAGCATAGCGCGGTGCATCAGTGAGCATGCTGAGCTTGTTCATCGCGGCCCGTCCTGCCGATTGCTGCGCATCTTGCCAGCAAGTCAGCGGGATGGCGAACCAGGCAAAGGGCAAAGCCAGAGACAGCCCAACGATGGCATCGCGCTGCGCCTCGCTCGCGTGAAAGGCCATGCGCGCGAGCACCGAGGGGAAATGGTGCAGATGCTTGTAGACGTTAAACGTCTCGGGCGGCAAACCGCGCAGCGTGGCGGTGAGTTCTATCAGTGCGTTCAAAGCCGCACTGCCCTCCTCGTCATCGGTGGCGGCGGCAGCGAGAAACGCTCGCAGTGATTGATCCTGTTGCAAACCAAACGGTTGGGCCATGGCATGCCCTAACGAACCCACCGGTTCCATGCGTTGGTTGCCATCGCTGAAGTATTTCGGCCGTGTGAGCACACAATCGCCATGACGTAAAAAGACGAGCCAATCGCCAGCTGTTGCCTCAGGAAGCGTTGCTGGCCGATGATTGGCGTCGCTCAACAGGGTGTAGTATCCGAATGATGTCTCGCGCGCCGGATCTGCAATTGAGCGCCCGCACAATTCGACACCCTCGGCCACGACGCCCTTACTGGCGACAAAACCGGTACCCTCCGGGTGGAGCTCCAGTGGAAATTTGCGGACGATCCAGTTGGTGTTGATGCTGTCGTTCATGTCCAGCACGACTTCTGCATCAAGTGAAGCAGGCAGCAAAAGACTGGCGATGTCATCTACAACCGCGCTCATCGGCATCTCGCGCGAAAATGACCAGAGCATATCTGCCCGCACCGATCCGCCGATGTCGCGCAAGCTGGCCATCAACTGCATGTCGCCACGATCGATCGCGACAAGGTCGCGCATATCGTCCAGCGTCACCTGCGTCCGGTGGCCCAGCGTCCTGCCATCCCAACGCGCAATGCACGCCTCACCCGGATAGGCGATGGATACGGGAATCACAGCGCCGTCGGGCCATTCGATCATCGCATCAAACCGATACACGCCGGCAGACTGTGCGCGTGGCAGCCAGCGATCACCATCACTGGTTGGTCTGACTGGCGCATCGGCGGACGGGAGGATGCGCACATCATCAAAACCGCTTATGCAGAATTCCACACCTGTTCCAAGATGAACAGTGCGGACTTCTGCGGTCTGCGGCAGCACGGCGATACGGCGGCGATCCAGCATGATGCCATCCTTTCGCCAGCCGATTTCATAATGGCCAACGGACAACGCTCGCGGGGTCGGTCGCCAATTTCTGAGCCCGACCTGACGCATGACCAGATCGCCGGCACGTTCGCGCGTGACTTGTGGGGAACCAATGAACAGATCGACCGCCGCTTTTGTTTCCGCCCATACTGGCGAATTCCCGATCAGATGGATGCGCGCAGTTTGGTCTGTAGCCTGACCACACAGCACCTGATAGCTATCGTTGTACGGATCAACCAGTCTGGCCCCGCCGGACACGTGCCAGATCGCTTTGTCTCCAACGCCAACGTCTAGTCGGATCGCGGTGCCTTGATCTACTGGCAGGACCGCCCAGTCCTGCGGAACAATAATATACAGTTCGGTTGATCGATAACTACCAGACCCGGAACCCAGGATTCGCAGCACATGAAGCGAGCGTTCCCCGGCATCATCGCGCGCAGCAACGAGCAGCTGCCCGCGCCGCGGTTTGCCGCCTGGAATATCGATACGTGCCACGGGCCGCTCACCGGCGCGCAGATCGAATTGGACCGGGCATTCAAACGGCAACGGCAATATGCCCCGGGCGTGTCGTCCTGATCGGGCTAGCCACGTTGTCTCGCCAAGTCCAGGAGGATCGAACAGCGCCAATTCGCCGGGAAGATACCGCGCCATTGGGCCCGCAGCAAATGCACGCAAACGGCCAAAGGCGGCATCAACCGATGCCATCATCCCGCCAGAAACTTCACCCTCCAGACCGATCCGCACAGCCTCACACCATGGCGCGAAGTTGCCATCACGCACCAAAAGGCGATCGACGCCGACGTGTGCGCCCGTTAGCGGCTGCACTGAGATCAGCGTTTCGACCAGCGCATCGGCATCAGTATCGCCGGTCGAAAGAGGAAGCCGTTCGCGCCAGTCTTGGGCGTTTAGCCCCAGCCACGCTGCAAGCGGTATCCCCGCTGCTTGAGCTAACGGTTCAAATTCCCGGCGCAACTGAACGATGGCCAATGCCAGATCCGCGCATAGCATAATGAATTCAGCATCGCTGAACACGCCCGGAAATTTTGCTGCCTGGGACTTGGCAAACTCCAGTGCCTCATCTTCCCCGGCTTCTGGGGCGCCCATAAGTTGCCTAACAATTGTTTCCAGAACGGCTTTGGCCCAACCTTGTCCACCATCAGCAACTGCACAGGCGGGAAAGCCGCCTTCACGTGCGAGTGTTGCTAGAAAGTGGTTCATTCCGCTTGAGTAGATTGGACGGTCCCATTGCCGCAGCCCCTGACGGGTGACCTTACGCAGCATATTTTGCTCAGCCGGGCCTGGCGGAGGCAGGCCTAACGCATTTGTTATATCCTCCCAGCGACGCATTCCCCCGCGGTAGGATCTGCGGAACCATTCCGAAGCCCAAAGAACGAAAAAGGCTGGGTTATATGCTTCCCCAATAGCATCATAGCTTTTGCGGGTGGCCAATCGATGTTCCAGGTTTGCAAAGTGTTGCTGGTCTAGACGGTAAGCATGGAGCCTCCTCCCATCGACAGCTGGAATCCCGAAGTCCTTGGCAAATGCGGAATTTGACCGGCCTTGAAAGGGGGTTAACGGCGCGAGAACAGGATGGGCTTGCACGATACCCATCAGTGCGCGTTTCCGCACCGCTACAGCGATACGCCATTTACGCGCGCCCAGCCCCAATGACTCGAGCTCTTGGTCGATAGCTTCAAGCGAGTGAACATCGAGCACCGAAGCGATGCGACTACTCCAATCGATCGATTGTGCACTAACTGGCTGATTTTTAGACATAACGACCCCCTTGGCTTCTGATCGACGTTAATACCGAGTAGTGCAACAGCATAAACATTCACATTGGTTCTATTGTCGTGCCTATTGGGGCAAACAGGTCGGTGTGTTTCAAGTTAGAAAGCCGACCTGATAAGACACACCAGTTTTATATACAGAAAAGCGTTAACACCTTGAGCTTATCGACCGCGAGGTCATTTTGCAGAATCTGCAGAGGGATGCACCAAGGCTCAAGCAAAGCGAGTCCGGGTTATGCCAGCTGGCATTCGTGAGGTGCACCAAGAAGCAACCGTTGGCAGTTCAGCGCCGTCGGAGGATCAGAAAGATGCGACAGCCTCAGGTCCTGAGGTGCGCATCCATGAGTTCAGGCAGCTCCGGCGATCCGGGGTTCGAATCCATCGATTACTTCAACAATCCGCTCGACATCCGCCACGCCGAAGATGTCGCTGACCCCGTTTGGTGCCGTATCCGTAAACGGTGGCGCATAGAGCAGCCCCGGCTCCATACGTCCTGTTGCGGTCAGATAGTCTACGATCATTTCAACAAAACGGATCTGCTGCGCTGACAATGTTTTGCCGGCCAGAGCTTCATTGAAGGCGGACTGTGCAGCGGCTTGATCCAGTCCGATCAACGAGCGAATGAAGTCCGGCAGATCGGTCAGCGCACGTATAAGGACGAAGTCATCGGCCGAGGCAATATCGGCATCGACAAAAAGACGCTGGAGCTCGTCGAGGTCGACGCCCGTCAGAGGTTTGCCCTGACGTAGGCGTGCGAGCGTGACATGATCCGAGTGCGAATCAACATAGGCGCGTGCCTTTCGTCGAAACTGCGCGAGCGATGATGCGCCGCCCAAATCGAGCAACTCGATTTCACGTTTTTCACCCATCTCATCTGCAAGGTCGGTGCTGATGATGACCTGCTCACCGGGCTCGATCAGGCTCATCAAACCGCGCAGGTGGCGGCGAGCGGTTTCCACCATCTGCGGCGTTGCGTCAGTCCACCATTCGGTGGTCTGCACCTCTAGGATCAAAGCCATCTGCCGTGCCACATCGGGCACAGCTTCCTTCGCTTCCAATGCATGGACCTGCTTTATGAACGTGCTGCGCAATGACTCGAATGGTGACTGGCGCAGCATGCTGAGCTGAATACGCAAGCACAGGAGATCGAAGCGCTTGGCATCGACATCAGGGTCGATCTCGCTGGTAGGCAGCCCTGCAAGATGCTCCACCATCTCGTGCCGATCTTCTTCCCCCAGATGATCCCAGGCGGACCTTTTCTGGAACTTTTCGACATGGCGGCGCTTGGCGCGAACGATGAAATTGTCGGGCGGCATACCCCCAACTTCCCGGATGAGCTGCTCCCGGACGCCCTCATAAAGCCCTTCTTTCTCGCCGCGATAGCCCGACGTTGGCGAATGCAGCCGACCGTCTGCAGCCACATCTGACTGCATCAACCCCAGCAGATCGACGCGCGCCGCAAACAGTCGTTCGCCCAAGGGCTTTGCAGCGCTTGCTTCGACCCCCTCGATCTGGACGTTGAAAAAGTCGAGATTGCCGAGATAATCGAAGACGTAGAAAAATTCCTTGTCGGACAGCTTGCCATCGGCATCTGTAAAGATGTCCGGGCGAAGCCGGGTGCCACGCCCAATCATCTGCCAGAATTTGGACTTCGACCGGACGATTTTGAAGAAGACGAGGTTGAGCACGTCCGGGATGTCGATGCCGGTATCGAGCATGTCGACGGATACCGCGATCTGCGGATCCTTGCCCGGCACTTCGAAGTCGTCGATCAGGCTGTGGGCATAGGTCACGCCGTGAGCGATCAGGCGGCAGAAATGCCCCCTCAGCGCCGGGTAATTAGCATCGAACCGCTCGACGATGAATTCGGCATGCTTCTTGTTCTTGGCAAAGACGATGGTCTTGCCCAACCGGTCCCCGCCATCGACCTTCAGCCCGTCTTCCATCAGCTGCTTCAGCATCTGGTCGATGGTGTTGATGTTGAATAGCCGGTCATTGACCGTCGAGGCATCTACGCTGTCGGGCGGGCCATCCTCGCCCCATTCGGCTTCATCCCACGCCTCTTTCTCCTCGTCGGAGAGGTCGTCATATTTGATCCCCTCACGCGGAAATCTTAGCGGCACGTCGATTGCCTTTGGCGGCACGACGAAGCCGTCGGTTACCGCCTGCTTCAGCTCATAAGCGTCGGTCGGCACGCCCTGCTTCGTCACCGGATCGAACTCCGGCTCGAACAGGTTGTAAGTGTTTTTGTCGATCTCGCCCTTGGGCGTCGCGGTCAGGCCCAGCAGCGGGGCGTCGAACCAGTCGAAGATCGCCTTGTACTTGCGATAGACCGAACGGTGCGCTTCATCGATCACGATCAGATCGAAATAGCCGGGTCCAAAGCGCTGCTTGCCCTCCTGCCGCGATTTTTCGATCAGGTTCATCATGGTTGGATAGGTGGAGACGAACACGCGCCCCTCCGTTGCCGGTTCCCACACCAGGTTTACCGTCGCGCAATCGGGCAGGTATTTGCGGAAATTGCCCGCCGCCTGTTTCACCAGCGGCACGCGGTCGGCCAGGAACAGCACGCGCTTGGCCCAATTCGCGTTCATCAGCACATCGGACAGCGCGATGGCGACGCGGGTCTTGCCTGAACCGGTGGCCATCACCAGCAGCGCCTTGCGCTGGTTCTCTCCGCCATGGTCCCCCGCTTCATAGCGGTGGCAGACAGCGCGGATGGCGCGTTCCTGATAGGTGCGCCCGCCCCCGCCTGCGATCACGCGGTTGGTGGGGACCAAGGCCAGCATTTTCATCGTGCCACGCCGCTGGATCATCAGTGCCAGCTCGTCTTTGGTGCGAAAGCCGGAGACGGCGCGCGGCGGGTGGCGCAGATCGTCCCAGATCCAGTGCTCATAACCGTTGGTGAAGAAGATCACCGGGCGCTGGCCATACATCGCCTCCAGCGCATCGGCATAGAGCTTGGCCTGCTGCTTGCCCACGCGCGGGTCCTTGCGGGTGCGCTTGGCCTCGACCAGCCCCAGCGGCTTGCCGTCATCGCCCCACAGGACGTAATCGACCAAGCCCTTGTTTTCGGGGTTGGGCATGGGCGAGACGGGGAATTCCACGTCGCGCTTGTCGGTCAGCGCCCAGCCTGCTTCGCGCAGCAGCACGTCGATGAACTGATCGCGGGTGGTCGCCTCGTCATAGTCGTGCCCGGCATCACGGCCTTCATTGGCTTGGCGGAGCGCGGTCATTTCCGCCTTCACTGCGGCGAGTTCCGCCTCCAGCGCGGTGCGGGCATCCGCATCGGCCATCCGCGCCTTGCGTTCAAACCTGAGCGCGGCTTGCGCGGCTTCGGCAGCTTCGGTCAGCTTAACGACTTCTACGGCGCTGGTCGCGGGCGCGGCACCTGTTGGCAGGGCATCGGCGGCGAAGGTCAGCGCCGGATCGGGCGGGCTCTGGCTATAGCGGCTGGCGAACCACAGGCCGACATGGAACATTTCGCGCAAGGCACTGATCGACTGGCTGGCGGCGAATGGCCCCGGATGCGCGGCGCGGTTGCCGATCTTGCGGATCAGATCGATCTTGGTGCGGATCATCACCCCGACCAAGTCATAGAAACTCGGCCCGGCGATCAGCGCGGCGAGGGTGTCCTGATACGGCCAGCGCAGCGCGGCATCGTGGTCGTACAGCCAGCGCACCATCGCCTCAGCGGCCAAGCGGCAATGAACGGCGGCCCCACGCGGATCGGGCAGCGCCTGCCGTTCGGCCATCGCGGCGGATTCGTGAAACGCAAACGGGGCGAGGAAGGCGAACTGGCTGGCCGCCGCAGCCGCAGCCGCGCCGTCACCGCCAGGCGGCCTTGCCCCCGCGCCGACTGAGAGCACTTTGCGCCCGCCCTGTTCGCCCCCGTCACTCATGTGTCAAAGTTCCCCGCGAAAGGCGCGATGCTGGAGCGTGGCGAAGAGGGAGTTTGATTGTTCGATACCGGAACTGAAAACCTCCCGCCGCTTCACAATTACGTCCAGCCTGCCTGCAAAGGCTTTTTGCAATTCAACGGGCGGCATAGCAATTATAATATCTTGAAGTTCTTGAGCATTGATGTTCGCCATGCCCACAATGTTTTTGCACATGTTGCGCAAAACTGCCTTGCCATGCTTAGAATTGAGATAGGCACTTATGTAGTGCGGGTTGCCGCGCTTGTTGGTTCGCGCGCGAATGAGATAGCCTGCTATTGCCAGTGGCTCATCCAGATCGACCACGGCAGTCTTGCCCACCAACTCCTTGCTGTTGGTCCGATTGAACAGCAAATCACCGCGCTGCGTTGTGTATTTCGGGAAGTCCTTCACGGAAAGTTCAATGTGTTTCAAGTCGCGCAAGTCGAGCTGACCGGAATAGGTCAGATTGCCCATGCGAAGGATGGGCAGGCCTCTTCCATCGGTATTGGCCTTCTCCGCCGTTCCATATTTTGCTTCGGCCAGGAGATCGCGGATGGTGCCAATCGGCCAACCTTTCGGGTTGACCGCTACATCCCCAAACATCTCATAGAAAATTGCCTGCCCCAGATCGGCGAGGCGGGAGAGGGATTGGCGGCGCAGGCGGCGCAGCGCGTCCGCCTGATCCAATATTCCCGCAATCCGCCGCTGCTCCGGCAGTGGTGGGAGGGGGATTTTGATCTCAGCAATTTGCTTGCCGGAAAGGTGCTTCACCGTGACAAAATTGGTCTTGTCTTCAATCTCTTTCAGGGCGGCAGGGAGAAATCGATTCAGGTAGGCTTGATCGAGCTTTGCCGTCGTTGCCGTAATTCGACAAACCCGTTGGTTGAGAAGTGCTCGGCCACCCGCCCAAGGCGCGCAATTAAATTCCCCGTCCATTCCGACGAGCAAATCTCCATCATTCATGACGAATTTTTCTTGAAACGCGCCCTTGTAGTAGGTCTGCGAATATCCGGGTTTAACGTCACGAATGCGGACAAGTGGCAAGCCTTTCCCATCCGAATTGAACAGGTCGGACTTAAACGCAAAGCCAGAGAGAATTTCAGCCAATCCCCCCAATGCAACCATCGGCCAAGTCACGCCAGCATCCCCTCAAGCGCGTCCAGTCCTTTGGCAATCTCCGCCTCCAGCGCGCGCAGCTCGCGGATGATGTCCTGCGGCGCATCATGCACCGCCGCATCATGCACCACTTCCTTGTAGCGATTGAGCGACAGGTCATAGCCCGCCGCGACAATATCCGCCTTGGCCACCATAAAGCTTTGCGCGGTGCGCGCCCGGTCCTGCTCCGCTCCGGCCCGGTCGTTCCAGCGTGCCAGCACATCGGGCAGGTTGTTCTTGGCATGCTCATCCGCGCTCAATGCGCGAGCGGGCGCGGGGCCGATCAGGCTTTCGTCGAGCAAGGGCGTGCGCTTGTCATCCAGGCTCATCCCATCAGCTTGCATATCGTAATACCAGACCTGATCGGTGCCACCGCGCCCGGTTTTGGTGAAGATCAGGATCGCGGTGGAAACCCCGGCATAGGGCCGGAACACGCCGCTGGGCAACGAGATTACCGCCTCAAGCCGGTGCTGCTCCACCAGCATCTGCCGCACGCCCTTATGCGCCTTGGATGATCCGAACAGCACGCCATCGGGCACGATCACCGCCGCATGCCCGCCGGTGGTCAGCAACTTCAGGAACAGCGCGATAAATAGCAGTTCGGTCTTTTTAGTGTTGACCACCCGCAGCAGATCTTTCGATACGCCTTCATTATCCAGGCTGCCGGCAAAGGGCGGGTTGGCCAGGATCAGGCTGTATTGCCCGGCATCGGCACTGCTGATTTCGGCGAGACTATCCTGATCGAAAATGCGTGGTTCCTCGATGCCGTGCAGCATCATGTTCATCGCGCCCAGCCGCAGCATCGTCTCATCGAAATCATAGCCGGTGAAGGCTTTGGTTTCGAAATGCTGGCGGGTGGCTTCATCCTGAAACAGTTCGGGATGGGTGTTTCGCAGATACTCCGCGCTCATCATCAGGAACCCCGCCGTGCCTGCCGCCGGATCACAGATGGTATCCTTTGGCTTGGGCGCCATCATCCGCACCATCAGATCGATGATATGGCGCGGGGTGCGGAACTGGCCGTTCTCGCCGGCGCTGGCGATCAGGCTGAGCAGATATTCATAGACATCGCCCTTGGTATCGCGGTCCTGCATCGGGATTTCGTCCAGCCCCTGCACCAGCTTGTCGAGCAGCGCCGCCTTGTTGGATGAGAACGCTACGCGAGCGCCCTTCATATGGCTGGCCATCACGCTTTCCGCCCCGCCGAGCGTGCGCAGGAACGGCATGATGTGATCGGAAACGATCTCGTACATCCGCTCCGGCTTCTCGTTCTTGAAGCGCGACCAGCGCATCAGTTCATACGGGCAGCCGTCTCTGTCCGTCGTCAGAACATTTGGCGCAACTCGCGGCGTAAATTAGCGGAGAGCGGGCCTCGTCTGGGGGTTAATGTTAGGCGGCGAGCTTGCGGTGTTGCAAGCGCCGATATTCGATGGTCTTTCGCTTGATCCTTTCG
>JBBQXX010000032.1:0-18245 GCA_038209235.1 Sphingomonadales bacterium
GGCGAAGCGCAGGAAGCGTTTCTGCGCCGTGCCAATGAACGCTTCGCCCAGTCCGAGGAGAAGAACGAGGAAAAGATCAGGACGCTGCTCGCCCCGGTAGGTGAGCGGCTGAAAAGCTACGAAGATCAGGTGCAGAAGATCGAAGCAACGCGAAGCGAGGCCTATGGCACGCTGACCGGGTTGATCGAACAGATGCGCGCCGGGCAAGAACGGGTGCAGGTTGAGGCGGCACGGCTGGTCAATAGCCTGCGTAACGCCCCCAAGGCGCGCGGACGATGGGGCGAGCAGCAGTTGCGCAATGTGCTGGAAAGCTGCGGCCTTGCCGAACGCACCGACTTTCTTATGGAAGTCAGCCTCGATACCGAGGATGGGCGGCTGCGCCCCGATGCGGTGGTCAAGGTGCCGGGCGGTCGCTCGCTGGTGATTGATGCCAAGGTCTCGCTCAATGCTTACCAAGACGCGTTTGGTGCTGATGACGACAACGGACGTCGGCTGGCACTGGCTGCGCATTGCGCATCAATGAAAGCGCATATCGACGGCCTGTCGCGCAAAGCCTATTGGGACCAGTTTACCGATGCGCCCGATTATGTGATCATGTTTGTGCCGGGTGAGCATTTCCTGTCGGCCGCGCTGGAGCATGACCCGACATTATGGGACCATGCTTTCGAAAAGAAGGTATTGCTCGCTACGCCCACCAATCTGGTCGCCATCGCGCGCACTGTGGCCAGCGTCTGGCGGCAGGAGGGTCTGGCAGCGGAAGCCAAGCAGATCGGCCAGCTGGGCAAGGAATTGTACGACCGTCTGGCGGTGTCTGCTGAACATCTCAAGCGCGTCGGCTCCGGCCTGTCGAGCGCAGTGGGCCATTACAACAAGTTCGTCGGCAGCTTCGAGCGTAACGTGCTTTCCACCGGGCGCAAATTTGCCACGCTCAATATCGAAACCGGCAAACGCGAACTTGAGGCTGTGGACGAGATCGAGGCGCTGCCGCGCTATGGCGATACGGTGCTGGGTGATGATGACAACGTCAGCGAAGCGGCGGAGTGATCAATCCTCCCCGGAACGGGGAGGGGGACCGCGAAGCGGTGGAGGGGTGGCGGGATTGTGATCGTTGGAGGGAATTGCGCCCGGACGCTTCCCCTCCGTCAGCGCTGGGCGCTGCCACCTCCCCGGAAGGGGGAGGAATTGGTTGACCTACTTGCCCGTGAATTTCTTCGCAAAGCCCATGATGTCGTTCATCGGGTTGCCGTCGCCGTCGCGATCGAGAAATCCGGTGAGCTTGGTGAATGCGCCTTCGCCGCCGACCTTGGCGAGCAGGTCTTGCAGCTTGTCCATCGGCAAGCCGGTCGATTGCGCGGCGGTGGTCACGGTGTCGCCCGGTTCTGGCGCGGCCTTGCCCAGCGCGGCCATCGCTGATTTGACCTGCGCTTCGCTCAGACCCACCTGCTTGGCGAGGCTTGCGATCTTGTCGATGCCGCCCATCTGGCCAACGATATTGTTCAGAAAATCCATCACTATCCCCCTTCGGTCAACAATCCGGCGCGACCGGACTCGGCGGACTGATCGGCTTTCTTGCGTTAGCACTCCACCGGGGTGCTCGCCAGCCGATCCGTTCGATGCGCGATGCAATCTGGTCCGATTGCGCATAATCCATGTTAGTGAACGCCGTGATGACCCCTGTATGTCACCGATCCCGGCCAGGTTGCCGGTGCGCCGGAACTGGCCCGGGCGAATTAATACAGGAGAGCGTGATGGGAATTTTCAGCAGCATCAAGGATGCAATCTGGGGCAAGGCTAAAGCCAAAGAGGCTGCCAAGCCTGCGGTGGCCAAGCCTGCGGTGGCTGCGCCAACAACCCCCAAGCCGACCGGCGCTGCCGTTGCGACGACCCCCAAACCGGTCGAGATGGATGCGGTGGACGTGGCCGGACTGCTCGAAGATCTGGCCGAAAAATCGGTTGCGAAGCTCAACTGGAAAAGCTCGATCGTCGATCTGATGAAGTTGCTCGATCTGGATGCGTCGCTGGCCGCGCGTAAGGAACTGGCGCAAGAACTCGGCTATACAGGCGAGCGCGATGGCAGCGCCGAGATGAACATCTGGCTGCACAAGGCGGTGATGAAGGAATTGGCCAAAAATGGCGGCAAGGTGCCCGCCGACATGCTCGATTAAACAGGCAACGCGCACAGGTCCGGTGCCAGTACATGGCGCCGGGCCTCTGCCGAACACAGCCGTTCGCGCGTGTAGAAGCGCAGCGACCAGTCGCGCTGACCCTCGCGGGCATTCAGCTGCGCATTGACCTTGCCGACCAGCGGCAGCGTAGCATCGATGCGGCGCAGCAACGACGCTACACCTGCGATATAGCAGTGCGTTATCGTCTCGTGACAGCCGCTGCTGTCGGTGTTGGGCGTTCCCACGCTGTCATTGTGCCGTCTGATGATCGCTGGCATGTCGCGCGGTGGAGGAACGCGGCAATCGGCCGCTCGCCAAGGTGGCGAACGGTCGATGACGTCTCACAATAATGTATCGGATGTCCGGGCGCGATCAGGCAGCGACGGCTTGCCGGATCGGGGCAGCGTCGCGCACGCCGGCATCGACATGCGCTTCGAATTGCGCAAAATTGTCGATGAACAGGCCCACCAGCTTTTGCGCGGTGGCATCATAATCGGCCTTGTCGGCCCACGTGCCACGCGGATCAAGAATGGCGCTGTCGACGCCGGGCACGCTCACCGGAACCTCGAAGCCAAAGTTGGGGTCCTTGCGGAAGCCGGTGCTGTTCAGGCTGCCATCGAGCGCGGCGTTGAGCAGGGCGCGGGTCGCTTTGATCGGCATGCGGCTGCCGACGCCGTATTTGCCGCCGGTCCAGCCGGTGTTGACCAGCCAGCAGGTGACGCTGCCCTTGGCGATGCGCTTTTTCAGCAGGTTGCCATAGACCGAGGGGTGGCGCGGCATGAACGGTGCGCCAAAGCAGGTCGAGAAGGTTGCGGACGGCTCGGTGACGCCGATTTCGGTACCGGCCACGCGCGCGGTGTAGCCTGACAGGAAGTGGTACATTGCCTGCTCGGGGGTCAGCCGTGCGATCGGGGGCAGCACGCCATAGGCATCGGCGGTGAGGAAGATGATATTCTTGGGCACCGGTCCCAGATTGTTTTCCGAGGCATTGGGGATGAAATCGATCGGGTAGGAGCCGCGGCTGTTTTCAGCCAGCGAGTTGTCGTTGAAATCGAGCGCACGGGTTTCGCTGTCCATCACGACGTTTTCCAGCACTGTGCCAAAGCGCTTGGTGGTGGCGTAGATTTCGGGTTCGGCCTCGGGCGACAGGTTGATCATCTTGGCATAGCAGCCGCCTTCGAAGTTGAAGACCGCAGTATCTGACCAGCCATGTTCGTCATCGCCGATCAGGGTGCGGCTGGCATCGGCGCTCAGCGTCGTCTTGCCGGTGCCCGACAGCCCGAAGAACACGGCGGTCTCGCCCTGGGGGCTGATGTTGGCTGAACAATGCATCGGCATGATGCCCCTGGTGGGCAGCAGATAGTTGAGGATGCCGAACACCGATTTTTTCATTTCACCGGCATAGGCGGTACCGCCGATCAGGATCAGCTTTTCGGTCAGGTTCACCGCGATCACGGTTTCGCTGCGCGTACCGTGCCTCGCAGGATCAGCGTGGAAGCTGGGCAGATCGATGATCGTGTATTCGGGCGCGAAATCCGCCAGCAGGTCTGCTGCCGGGCGGACCAGAAGCGTGCGGATGAACTGACTATGCCAGGCGAACTCGGTGACAACGCGGACGTTGACGCGGTATTCCGGCTGCGATCCACCAAACAGGTCCTGCACATAAATCTTCGATTTTTCGCCGAGGAACGAGAGGAAATCGGCCTTGAGTGTTGCAAAATGCTCCGGGGTCATCGCTACGTTGGTCTTGCCCCACCAGACCGAATCTTCGGTCTCGTCATCGCGGACGATGAATTTGTCATTGGCGCTGCGCCCGGTATGCTTGCCGGTGGCCACCACCAGAGCTCCGCCAGCGGCCAGCGACCCTTCGCCATTACGCAGCGCCTCTTCCACCAGAGCTTCTGTACCCAGGTTCCATTTCTGGTTTTCGGTTGCGGTAAAGCCCTGATCGGCCAGCGAAATGTTTGAAATTTTAGCCATTGGTATCGTTCTCCCATGCCGCGGTCACCAGTGGCTGGACTTGCGCCCATGGACCAGCCCCTCAAGTTTAAGACGACTCGCGAAATTCATCCTTCTGTATATGTTCGTCCAAGACCACGGCATGGCTGTCTGTCAATAGCTGCTGATGCCATGTTAACATACGGCAACCGGCCATCAGATAGCCCGCCTGGCCTGCTGCGACGCAGCAAAATGCACAAAGCTGTTTACCCTGACGCTACGATATGCGACCGGCAGGCGGTGTTGATGGAGGAGGGTTCGGCCTGTCATGGCTGCAACAATCGCGCTGGTCGATGATGACCGCAATATTCTGACTTCGGTATCGATCGCGCTGCAGGCGGAGGGCTTTGTCACGCGCCTGTATTCTGATGGCGAGACCGCGCTCAAGGCGATCATCGAGACGCCACCCGACCTGTGCCTGTTCGATATCAAGATGCCGCGCATGGACGGGCTGGAACTGCTGCGCCGCGTGCGGGAACATTGCGCGGTTCCGGTGATCTTCCTGACCTCCAAGGATGAGGAACTGGACGAGGCGCTGGGGCTGGCGATGGGGGCCGATGATTATATCAGCAAGCCATTCTCGCAGCGTCTGCTGATCGCGCGGATCAAGGCGATCTTGCGCCGCGCAGAGCTAATGCGCACACCCGACGCAGCCAGCGACGAACCTGTCGCCGAACCGATCGTGCGCGGCCGGCTTGAGATCGATCCGGCGCGGCACATGGTCAGCTGGGATGGCAAGCGCGTTACGCTGACCGTGACTGAATTCCTGATCCTTGAGGCGCTGGCCGCGCGGCCCGGCGTGGTCAAAAGCCGCAACCAGCTGATGGATGCGGCCTATCAGGATGATGTCTATGTCGATGACCGCACCATCGACAGCCATATCAAGCGGCTGCGGCGCAAGTTTCGCGAGGTTGACCCCGAATTTTTCGCAATTGATACGCTGTATGGCGCCGGTTACCGGTTCGCCGGTGAATGACCCTGCGGTGATGCGGCTGCGCTGGACCCGGCGCGTCTCGCTGACCTGGCGGATTCTGGCGGTCAACATTTTCGCGGTGGCGATGCTGGGCGGCGGGCTGTTGTATCTGGACAGCTATCGCGAGCAGATCATCCAGGAGCGGCTCGATCAGGAGCGGCAGAGCATCTGGCTGCTGGCGTATGCGATGGAGCGGCTGGATGACCCGGAGCGCATCGCCATGATGCGCGCGGTCGGCCAGCGCAACAGCGCACGCATCCGGATTTATGCGGCCAGCGGGGCATTGAAGTTTGACAGCTTCGTGCTGGCCGCGCCGACCTACAGCCTGCGCGATCCGGATGCAGAGCCCTGGAACCGGCACGCGGCCCGGTTGCTCGATCAGGGCTTCGACTGGGTGGTCAATGCCCAGCGTGTCGATCGCTTTGCCGAGCAACGCCCCGATCGCCTGCAAAACTGGCCCGAGGCAGTGGCTGCAAGCTCTGGCGCAGAGCCGCGCGCGGTCATGCGCTATGCGCCCGACCGCACCCCGATGCTCAGCGCCGCTATTGCCTTGCCGGGCGGATCGGGCGTGCTTACCACCACCTACAACGCGCGCGACATCACCCGTATCGTCCGGGCAGAACGGTTCAGCCTGTCGCTGATCGTGCTGGCAACGGCTTTGGTCTCGGTGTTGTTTTCGCTGTTTCTGGCGCGCACCATCGTCAATCCGCTGCGGCGTCTGGCGAGCGCGGCGGTGCGGGTGCGGTTGGGCCGGGCGCGCGAGGTGGTGGTGCCAAGGCTGCCTTCGCGTGGCGACGAAATCGGGCTGCTGGCACGTTCGATTTCCGACATGAGCCTGGCATTGCGCCAGAAGATCGACGCGACCGAGGCCTTTGCCGCCGATGTGAGCCACGAACTGAAGAACCCGCTCGCATCGCTGCGGTCCGCGCTTGAGGGGCTGGGCAATGTCAAGGATGAGCGTCTGCGTGCGCAGTTGTTCGAAATCGCGTGCAGCGATGTCCAGCGGCTCGACCGGCTGATCACCGATATCTCCGAAGCCTCGCGTGTTGATGCGCAACTGACCCGGACACGTTTCGAGCAGGTCGATCTGGGCGAGATGATCGAAAATCTGCTCGAACTTCGCCGCACCCGCAATCTCAATCTCGGGCGCGAAACCGTGTTCGCCAGGCCCCGGCGCGGCGTGGCGGTGGTGATGGGTGAGGGCACAAGGCTGGAGCGCGTGATATCCAACCTGCTCGACAATGCGGTATCGTTCTCGCCGCCCGGTGGGCTGGTGCGCATCGAGGCGACACAGGTGCGCGGCCAAGGGCAGGGGCGCGTGCTGGTGCGGGTGATCGATCAAGGCCCCGGCGTGCCGTCCAGCGAGCGCGAGGAGATTTTCCGCCGCTTCCACAGCGCGCGGCCCGAGGGCGAGGCGTTTGGACAGCACAGCGGGCTCGGGCTGGCGATTGCGCGCACGATCATCGAAGGCCATTACGGCACGATCAGCGTCGATGACCGCGACGATGGCGAGCAAGGGGCGTGTTTTGAGTTCAGCTTGCCGACGATCAATAATGAGGGGCTGGCGATTTCGCCGGCCTGACAAGTGGGCACCTTGGGCCGGCGCTGGGGACATAGAGCAAGATGCAAGCAACCGATCACTGCACTTATCCGGCAAGCTGCGTTGCGCTGAACGGGCTTGCTGTGCTGATCACCGGCGCGTCCGGTGTCGGCAAATCGGAACTGGCGCTGGCGCTGATTGATCGCGGTGCGCGTCTGATCAGCGATGACCAGGTTGCGCTGCGGCATGATGCAGGCCGCCTGATCGCATCGCCTGCGCCAAATATCGGCGGGTTGATCGAGGTGTCCAACCTGGGGTTGCTCCAGATGGAGGTCGGTGCCAATTGTCCTGTAGCGCTGCTGATTGAACTCAACCGCGCTGCGCCGCGCTGGATCGAGCATAGCCAGCAGCGCACGATACTGGGCGTTGCGATCCCGGAAATCATGCTGGAGCCTGGCAGCAGTGTCCTGGCGATCAAGACGGAAATGGCGTTGCAAGCCTATGGCCTGAAGGTCTAAGTCACGCGCCTGCGCGGCTTGCTGCGCTGTTGCTAACAGGGGTTTGGGGATGACGACATCCAGCACGCAGGACGACCCGGCCAAGGCGCCTCGCCCGGCGCGGCACCGCGTGATGCTGGTCACCGGTGTTTCAGGTGCGGGCAAGACCACTGCGCTCAAGACGCTGGAGGATCTGGGCTGGGAGGCGATCGACAATTTTCCGATCCGCCTGCTTCCCCTGCTGATCGATACCCCGCAAGCGGTGGGCAGCCACGAACGCGATCGCCCGCTGGCCATCGGTTTCGACACCCGCACGCGCGGCTTCGATCCGGCCTCGATCGTGCGTCAGATCCGCGAACTTGAACAGCGACCCGAATATGAATCGAGTACCCTGTTCCTCGATTGCGCGGGCCGCGAGCTCCAGCGCCGTTATGCCGAAACCCGCCGCCGCCATCCGCTGGCGCAGGATCGCTCTGCCGAGGCAGGGATTGCCGAAGAGCGCGAATGGTTGCAGCCGCTGCGCCGCTGGGCGGAAAACGTCATCGATACCACCGATATGCCGGTGTCCGATCTTCAGCACGAAATTCGCCGCCGCTTCGCGCTCGACCAGTCGCCGACCAGCATCATCATCACCAGCTTCGGCTTTGCGCGCGGCATGCCGCCCAGCGCAGATCTGGTGTTCGACATGCGTTTTTTACGCAATCCGCACTGGGATCGCGCGCTGCGTCCGCTCACCGGGCTGGATGAGCAGGTCGGCACGTTCGTGATGGAAGACCCGGCCTATCAGGGCGCGGTCGACCGGATCACCGACCTCCTGTCGTTTCTGCTGCCACGCTATCAGGCGGCGGCCAAGGCCTATGTCCATATCGCGATCGGGTGTACCGGAGGAAGACACCGCTCGGTTTTCGTCGCGACGCAAATCAGCAAGCGCTTGCAAGCAGCGGGCTTTTGTCCCAATGTCCAGCATCGCAACCTGACGTCAAGACCGGTCGATGCCATAGAGGGAAGCCCCGTGCCTCCGCCCGAATAATGGCGGCAAGGCGGCACTTGAGAGTTCACGATCGGCTGTCAGTTCAGGAATTACAGGCACAGTGGTACAAGCACCCCCCATGATTGGTCTTATTCTCGTCACCCACGGACGGCTCGCGCAAGAGTTTCTGGTCGCGATGGAACATGTGGTCGGCAAGCAGCAGCAGATCGAGACGATCGCCATCGGTCCGAACGACGATATGGAACAGCGCCGCGCCGACATTGCGTCTGCGATCACCAAGGTCGATGCGGGCAATGGTGTGATCGTGCTGACCGATCTGTTTGGCGGCACACCCTCCAACCTTGCGATTTCTTTGCTCGATGCGGGGCGCGTCGAAGTGATCGCCGGGGTCAACCTGCCGATGCTGATCCGTCTGGAAGGCGCGCGCCGCTCAATGAACGTTCGCCAGGCGGTCGCTGCAGCGCGCGAGGCGGGGCAGAAGTATATCAGCGTCGCCTCTGACCTGCTCGGGCAGGAAAGCGCATCATGACATCGCAGACGGTGGTGATCACCAATGCGCGCGGGTTGCATGCCCGGGCCAGCGCCAAGTTCGTCACCGCAGTATCGCGTCTGCCGGAAAGCGTCGCGGTCGAGGTGAGCAAGGATGACAATTGCGTCACCGGCAGTTCGATCATGGGCCTGATGATGCTGGGCGCAGCGCGCGGCGACATCATCATGATCAGCGTCGAGGGCGAGGGCGCCGAAGCGGCGCTCAAAAAGCTGGTCGGGCTGGTCAAGGATGGCTTTGGCGAGGACTGATGGCGCATCTTTCAACGCCATGACGATCATCCGACAGCCGATCACCGGCTTTTCCAACCCTGCGGTCAAGGCGGCGCGCGCGCT
Organism: Sphingomonadales bacterium; assembly: GCA_038209235.1. GTDB lineage: Bacteria > Pseudomonadota > Alphaproteobacteria > Sphingomonadales > Sphingomonadaceae > Blastomonas. Next base: position 9,047 of record JBBQXX010000032.1, read on the forward strand.
GCGCGAGAAAAAGCACCGCAAACGCGAAGCGCGGTTCTTGGCCGAAGGCTTGCGGCTGCTCACCGAAGCGCGAGAGGCCGGGATCGTCCCCGACACCCTGTTCGTCGGGCAGCAGCGTGATCCGCACCCGCTGATCGACGCGCTGGAACACGCGGTAACCGATGGCGGCGGGGTGATTTACGAGACCACCACCGACATCCTTGCGAAGATTTCGGGCAAGGACAATCCGCAGACGGTGCTGGGCATATTTGCTGATCTGCCGACTTCGCTGGACCGGCTGGCCCGGTTGGACCGCGACCGCTCAGGCATCTTTCTGGTGGCGCAGTCGTTGCGCGATCCGGGCAATCTGGGCACGATGCTGCGCACCTGCGATGCGGTTGGCGCTCACGGGCTGATCCTGATCGACCAATGCGTCGATCCGTTTTCGGTCGAGGCGGTGCGCGCCAGCATGGGCGCGATTTTCACGGTGCCGCTGGCGCACGCCGAATGGGGCGATTTTCTGCGCTGGCTGCGCGCCGGGCCGGGGCAGTTGGTCGGCACCAGCCTCAACATGGCGGTCGATTACCGCGCAGCCGACTATGCCCGTCCTTGCTTCGTGCTGGTCGGCAACGAGGCACAGGGCCTGCCCGCCGCGTACGAAACCGCCTGCGACCTGCTCGTCAAAATCCCGATGCTGGGCAAGGCGGACAGCCTCAACGCTGCGGTGGCAGCCGCAGTAATGGCCTATGAGGTGCTAGGGCGGCAGCGTTGAGCGTTTTGTTTACTGATTCATTTCGCCATGCACTGCCGGTTTCCGGCGCAAGCTATGAATCCAGGGTGACTACGGCGCAACCTGACCCCTGGGCTCCGGCGTTCGCCGGAGAACGGGAGCTAATGAGGCTGTACGTCGCCCTATCGCACCTCAGGCCATTATTGAAAGCCGCCGCCGTCCCTTGATGCGACTGGTGAGGTGATATCGGCCGCAGCGCTCGCAGCGGTAAGGGTGTAGATCTATGGCGGCGGCCAGCGCTGCGGCCACGGCTTCGGGTTCGCCCGCGAAGCGCTGTTTGCGTTGGCAGATGCTCAGGCGGGTGCGGCGCATGCTTCCCCTTGCACGACCACGCCAGATTGCGCCATGACACGGCGATGATTTCTTGCCCTCGGGCTCGCGCCCTCACCGCTCTGGCCCTTGCGGCTGCCCTGTCACCTGTTGCTGTCGCCGCGCAGCAGCCGCCCGCGCCGATCAGCGAAGCCGAAGTGCGCGCGCATATTGCCCAGCTGGCCAGCGATGGGTTCGAAGGCCGTGCACCGGGCACAGCGGGGGAGACCAGGACGCTCGATTATCTGGCGCGCACCTGGGCCAGCTATGGGCTGGTTTCGGGGACCAATGACGCGGCGCACCGCTGGTTTCAGCCGGTGCCCTTGGTCGAGCGCAAACCTTATGCGCAGGCGTTTACGGTACGCGCGTCAGACAAGCTGCTCAAGATCGATGCCGATGCGATGATCCTGACCGGACGCAGCGCAACCGACAGCATCGCTGGCGATGTGCTGTTTGTCGGCTATGGCGTTGACGCTGCGGGCAAGCTGAATGCCGATGTCGCCGGCAAGATCGTGCTGATGCTCTCTGCCGAACCCAGGTTCGAAGGCGCACAAAAGCTGCCTACCCGGCGCGACCGTGAAAAGCTGCTGGCTGAGGCGGGCGCGGTCGCGGTGCTGCTCACCGCGCCCGATGGTGCGCCATGGGCCGGTGTGCGCACTGCATTGGGCAATGGTTCGATGCGGCTGGCAAGCGATGACGTCGGCGCGCCGATCGGCGGGCTGCTGCGCGCCGACGCGGCCAATGCATTGCTCAGGACCGCGCGGCTCGATCTGGCAGGCGCGACCAGGCTCGCCAGCGATCCGGCATTCGCGCCGCGCACGCTGCCTGTCATGCTGAGCCTTGCCACCAGCACCAGCGTGCGCGCCTTTGACAGCCACAATGTCATCGGCAAGCTGGCGGGGACGAAGCCCGGATCGGGCGCGGTGCTGCTGCTGGGGCATTGGGATCATTTCGGCATCTGCCGCAGCGAGGAGGCCGAGGATCGCATCTGCAACGGCGCGGTCGATAACGCCAGCGGTCTGGCGGTGCTGCTGACCATCGCCGAGCGGCTGGGGCGCGGCGCAAGGCTTGAGCGCGATGTCTATTTCATGGGCACCACCGCAGAAGAGCGCGGCCTGCTGGGCGCGTATCATTACGCCGACAACCCCAACGTGCCGCTCGACCAGATCGTCGTCGCGCTCAACGTCGATACCATCGCGATCGCCAAAAAGGGTGCGCCGGTGGCGATCATCGGGCGCGGTGAGACCGACCTCGATCCGGTGATCGAGCAGGTGGCCACAGCGGCCGGGCGCAAGATCGAGACAAGCACTGAGGCCAACGCCTTTATCCGCCGTCAGGATGGCTGGGCATTGGCTGCCAAGGGGGTCAAATCGTTGATGGTCGGCGGTTCGTTTGCGGATATGAAACTGCTGCAGGCGTTCCTGACCTCGGTCTATCACCAGCCCGGTGACGAACTGACCGATGCCACCGAACTGGGCGGCGCGGCAGAAGACGCCAATCTGCACGTCGATCTGGTGCGCTATTTTGCCGACAGCGCGAAATATACCCCCGCGCCCACTGGCGATTGAGGCGCAGCTTGGTTACATGGGCCGCCACCGGTCGATGCTGAAACGGCCGAATCAATGACGAAAGTGGCCCACCGCATGGACATCCCCCTCGGTCTTACCTTTGACGATGTCCTGCTGCGCCCGGCAGCGTCGGACATCGTGCCCAGCCAGGCCGATACCGGCACGCTGCTGACCAAGACGATCCATCTCAACATCCCGGTGCTGTCATCGGCGATGGATACGGTGACCGAGGCGCGGATGGCGATCGTCATGGCGCAGATGGGCGGCATCGGTGTGCTGCACCGCAATCTCAGCATCGAAGAACAGATTGCCGCCGTCCGCCAAGTGAAGCGCTTCGAAAGCGGCATGGTCGTCAACCCGATCACCATCACCCCCGATGCGCCGCTCGCCGAAGCACAGGCGCTGATGCGGTTACACTCGATTTCGGGGATTCCGGTGGTCGAGGCTTCGGGCAAGCTGGCGGGCATCCTCACCAATCGCGACGTGCGCTTTGCCGAGAACCCGGCGCAGCCAGTGCGCGAACTGATGACATCGGACAACCTTGCCACCGTCCCTGCCGATGTCGGGAAGGATGAGGCGCGGCGGCTGCTGCACCAGCGGCGGATCGAAAAGCTGCTGGTGGTGGACGACGACTATCGCTGTATCGGGCTGATCACCGTCAAGGACATCGAAAAGGCGGTGATGAACCCCAATGCCACCAAGGACGCTGCCGGACGCTTGCGGGTCGCGGCGGCAACGACTGTGGGCGAGGCGGGGCTGGAGCGCAGCCAGGCGTTGATCGATGCGGGCTGCGACCTGATCGTCGTCGATACCGCGCACGGCCACAGCAAGATGGTCGCCGTTGCGGTCGAAGCCATCAAGAAATACTCGAACCGCACCCAGGTGATCGCGGGCAATGTCGCTACCGCCGGCGCGACGCGCGCGCTGATCGATGCGGGGGCAGATGGCGTCAAGGTTGGCATCGGGCCAGGGTCGATCTGCACCACCCGCGTTGTCGCCGGTGTCGGCGTGCCGCAGCTCACCGCGATCATGGATTCAGCCGAGGAAGCCGATAAATCGGGGATTCCGGTGATCGCCGACGGGGGCCTGCGCACCTCGGGCGATGCCGCCAAGGCGCTCGCGGCGGGGGCATCGACCATCATGATCGGATCGATCCTGGCGGGCACCGAAGAGGCACCGGGCGAGACCTTCCTGTATCAGGGGCGCTCTTACAAAAGCTATCGCGGCATGGGCAGCGTCGGCGCGATGGCGCTCGGCAGTGCCGACCGGTACTTTCAGCAGGACATCAAGGATCAGTTGAAGCTCGTGCCTGAAGGGATCGAAGGGCAGGTGCCTTTCAAGGGTCCGGCGCGCGATGTCATCCACCAGCTGGTCGGCGGCATCAAGGCCGCAATGGGCTATACCGGTTCCCCCACCATCGAATCCCTGCGCCGCAATGCCGAGTTCGTCCGGATCACCAATGCAGGCTTGCGCGAAAGCCACGTTCATGATGTTTCGATCACGCGGGAGGCCCCCAATTACCCGACCCGGTAAAGCCCGATGACGCCATCGGCGCGGGTACAGTCCGCAATCGACCTGCTTGATGCGATCGTGCAGGCGGCGCGCGGCCAGGGTGCGCCCGCCGACATACTGGCGCGCAATTTCTTTCGCGAGCGGCGCTATATGGGCTCGGGCGACAGGCGGGCGGTGCGCGATCTGGCCTATCGCGCGGTGCGGCGCTTTGGCGAGATGCCTGACAGCGGGCGTGCGGCGATGGCCGGGCTGGCGCGCGAGGATGCACAGCTTACGGCGCTGTTTGACGGCAGCGCCTATGGCCCGGCGGTCTTGCACGATGATGAGCCTGTGGCGAGCGGCGGGGTGATCCCCGGCTGGATCGCGGCGCGCTTGCCGGGAATGATCGATGCTGACGAGCGGTTGGCGCTGCTCGACCGCGCTTCGCTCGATATCCGGTTTCATCCTCAGCGCACCAGCCGCGAAGCGCTCATCGCTGAGTGGCCGGACGTGCAGTTCAGCGATGCACTGCCCGTGGCCGCCCGTTTGCCCAACGGCACGCAGATCGAGGCGAGCGCGCTGTGGCAGCAAGGCGCCATCGACGTGCAGGACTGGGGCAGCCAGGCAATCGTGGCCGCTTGCGCTGCCGTATGCGACGCCGCCTCAGCCGACCTGGTGATCGATCTGTGCGCAGGTGCAGGCGGCAAGACGCTGGCGCTGTCGGCGATGTTGCCCGAGGCGCGGATCATCGCTGCCGATATCAGCCGTGACCGGTTGGCGGCGATGGAACCCCGGCGCAGGCGCGCCGGGCGCGACAGGATCGAACCGCTGATGCTCGATCCCAGGCGCGAATGGGAAAAGCTGGCAGCCTTCGAGGGCCAGGCAAACGTTGTTCTGGTCGATGCGCCGTGCAGCGGATCGGGAACCTGGCGGCGCAACCCCGAGACGCGCTGGCGGCTCACCCCCGAGCGGCTCGAACGGCTGGTCGCCGAGCAGGCAGGTTTGCTCGATATCGCCAAGCGGTTGGTGCGGCCCGGCGGAGTACTGGTCTATGCGGTCTGTTCGCTGCTTCGCGAAGAGGGTCCACAGCAGATCGCGCGCGGCTTGTGCGTGCAGCCCGGCTGGCATATATCGTTGGGCGATATGAAGATCGGACGCCCTGTTGGAAGAGATGATGGCGGGGCCGGGGGCGGCATTATCGACAGCGCTGGTTCAGGGTCTGTCGGTGATATTGCGCCTGCCGGAGTGCTCCTCACCCCGCTTTATGACCGCACCGATGGCTTTTTCTTCACACGAGCGATCAAGTCATGATAGCCTTGCAATCCATTTGGGAGAAAATCATGCGTTTTACGCCCGCTGCCGTCGCCATGTCGCTTTTGCTCGCTACCGTTTCCAGCACCGGCATCAGCCAGCCGGTGCTGTATGATATTAATCCGGTTTCGCAGGCCTTGGTTGATGAAGGCGCATCGGTGCAGCAATCGGGCAAGCTTGATGATGCGATTGACCTGTTTGAGGCGGCTTTGGCGGTCGATCCGGGCAACCGCTCGGCCTATATCGCGCTCGCGCAGGTCGCCAGCGCGCAAGGCCTGCCGGGCAAGGCGATACGTTTCTATCGCGAAGCGTTGCGGCTCGATTCGAACGATCTGGCCGCTCTGGCCGGACAGGGCGAGGCGATGGTGCAACGCGGCGCAGTCGAAAAGGCGCGGCGCAATCTGGTGCGCATCGAAGCGATCTGCACCACTGGATGCAACGAGGCCGGACGGCTGGTCGCTGCGATCGAGCGGGCAGCAGCCAAGCCGGTGCTGTCAGCAGAGGCAGTGGCATCGACACCCACGGTCACCCCGACATCCGAACAGCCATAAGGGTCGATCCGGCCAAGCCTGGTTTGGGGCGAAAGCCGGAACCCAGGAGTCAGATTGCACTGTAGTGCCCCGGATTCTCAGCTTTCGCCGGAGAACCGGAAAGTTTGCTGAAGTCAGTCAGCACCAGCCTTTATGACGAGCGGGCAGCGTTGTTTTTTGGGTTCGAGAATAAGCGCTGACCCCAAGCCCCAGCTTAGATGAGCGGACGGAATTCTTCGAGCACGGCGCGGTACAACCGGCGCTTGAATGGCACGATCAGTCCCTCCAGCGTATCGGCCTCTGCCCATCGCCAGGCGCGGAACTCCTGATGGCTGGTTTCGATATTCACATCGGCATCGGTGCCCATGAAGCGCATCAGGAACCAGAACTGGCGCTGGCCGCGATATTTGCCGCCCCACATGGTGCCCATCAGTTCCGATGGCAGATCGTAGAGATGTTCGTCACGCGACCGCGCAATCACTTCGACCAGATGCGGCGCGATGCCGGTTTCCTCACCCAGTTCACGATAGGCGGCAGTTTCTGCATCCTCCCCCGGATCGATGCCGCCCTGCGGCATTTGCCAGGCATCGGCGCTGCTATCCAGCCGCTGGCCGACAAACACCTTGCCGACCTGGTTGACCAGCATGATACCCGCACAGGGGCGATAGGGTAGGTTGTCATTAACGTTCATTTCGCCGCCTTAGCGGTCAGCCGATGACAAAGGCAATCGAAGAACTGCCGTGCCCGCCGACAATCGCGCGCGGGTGTGGCTTTCCGGCAAGACCCGCAATCCCCGTCCGTAACGCTCACAGTTTCAACATTGCCTTCATCGCGCGGAAGATCGCATCGCAATCATCCTGCGCCGACGGGATGCCCTTGCGCAGGCAGATAAAGCCGTGGATCGTTCCGCGCATCTCCATATAGGTCACATCGACCCCCGCCTTGATCGCGCGCGCGGCAAAGTCGCGGCCCTGATCGCGCAAGGGGTCCAGCCCTGCGGTGACCAGCAATGTCGGCGGCAGGCCGGCCATTTCGCCATGGATGCAATCGTTGCGCAGATCGCCCGGAACCGCGGCATAGGCGTCGCCAAACCATGCCATGGCATCGGCGGTGAGCAGATAGTTCTCTGCAAATTGCGTGAACGACCCTGTGACCTGCGCCGAATCGACCACCGGATACAGCGGGGCCTGCGCGATCACCGGCACTGCGGCAGGCTTTGCCATCAGCGCCTGCGTCGTGACGATGGCAAGGTTGCCGCCCGCACTGTCGCCGGTAAAGACCAGCCCGGTGATATCCAGCCCCAGCGTCTCGCCATTGGCCGCCAGCCAGCGTGCCGCTGCCTCGCAGTCATCGGTTGCAGCGGGGAAGGGGGCCTCGGGGGCCAGCCGGTAATCGACTGCGATCACCGGCAGGTCCATCTTGGCGGCCAGTTCGGTGCAATAGGGGTGGTGTGTATCAAGATCGCCGATCACAAAACCGCCGCCGTGGAAGAACATGATGACAGGACCCGCCTGGCGGCTTTCGCGCGCATCGTAATAGCGCAGTCCGATGTCGCCTGCCGGGCCGGGGCAGGTGAGGTCGCGCACAATTGCCAGCGGGGTCGGTTCGGCATCGGCGACAAAGCGCATCATGCGATAGGCATTACGCGCATCGGGCGGTGCCAGTTCGTTCATCGGCGGCGCGGCCGCTGCGGCCAGCATCGCCAGCAGCATCGCGACATCGGGCCGCACATAGGGGCCCGTGGCTGCTGTGTTGTCGCGTTCCAGTTCGATGGTTTCGCTCATCTGGCCTTCATCCTCACCTTGTTATTGATCACAAAGGCTAACCGGTTGCAGACGATGGGTCCATCGGCAAAATCGCCGTGGACGCCGCCGTCGCCGCTGAAACCTGCGATCGGGCTGCCTGACATAAAAAGTAAATTGCTCCCTTGTCGCCCGGTGCTAAAGGGAGCACCCATTTTGAAGCGATAAACCACGAGTCTATTTATCATGGCAACTGCCGCACTAGATCGCCCAGATACCACGCCACCGGCTCCTGAAGCCATTGTCGTGCGCTTTGCCGGAGACAGCGGCGACGGAATGCAGTTGACCGGTGGGCAATTCACCCTGTCGACCGCGCTGGCGGGCAACGACCTTGCCACCTTCCCCGATTTTCCGGCGGAAATCCGTGCACCGCAAGGCACCTTGTTTGGCGTTTCGGCGTTCCAGATCAACTTCGGCAGCAGCGAGATCGATACCGCAGGCGATATGCCCGATGTGCTGGTGGCGATGAACCCGGCGGCGCTGAAGACCAATGTCGGCGCGCTGAAAGAAGGCGGGCTGATCATCGCCGATGAAGGCGAGTTCACCAAGCGCAACCTCGACAAGGCCAAATACGATACCAACCCGCTGGAGGATGGGTCGCTCGCCAAATGGCAGCTGATGAAGTTCAACATTTCGCAGATGACGCTTGATGCGGTCAAGCCACACGGTCTTGGCAACAAGGAGGCGCTGCGCTGCAAGAACATGTGGACGCTGGGTCTGGCGTTGTGGATGTTTTCGCGCAAGCGCCAGCCGATCATCGACTGGCTGCAATCGAAATTTGCCAGCAAGCCCGAAATCTTCGCGGCCAACGTCTCCGCGCTCAACGCTGGCCATGCGTTTGGCGAGACCGCAGAGCTTTCGGGGCCGATGCGCCAGTATCGCATGCCCGCAGCGCCCGCAACGCCGGGTCTGTATCGCACCGTCACCGGCGCGGAGGCGATCTCGCTGGGTCTGGTGGCAGGCGCGCAGCTCGCCAACCTGCCGATGTTCTTCGGTGGTTATCCGATCACACCGGCCAGCGCGATCCTGCACCATCTGGCGCGGCTCAAAGAATATAACGTCACCACGTTTCAGGCCGAGGACGAGATCGCCGCGATCTGCGCTGCTATCGGTGCAAGCTATGCCGGATCGCTGGGGGTCACCTCATCGTCGGGTCCCGGCATCGCGCTGAAGGGCGAGGCGATGGGGCTTGCGATCATGACCGAATTGCCGCTGGTTATCATCAATTCGCAGCGCGGTGGTCCCTCGACAGGCCTTCCCACCAAGACCGAACAGTCTGACCTGTATCAGGCGGTCTATGGCCGCAACGGTGATGCGCCGATGCCCGTCATCGCGGCGCGCTCGCCATCGGATGCGTTCGATTGCGCGATCGAGGCGTGCCGCATCGCGGTGCAATATATGACGCCTGTCATGCTGCTG
>JBBQXX010000033.1:0-18054 GCA_038209235.1 Sphingomonadales bacterium
CTTCGATAACGAAATCCAGATCGGCGCGCTGGAAAACATGAAGTGGACCGAGATCAAGCCGCAGGTCGACATGATCGAATTCCCCGGCGGCAAGCGCATCATCATGCTGTCGAAAGGCCGTCTGCTCAACCTGGGCAATGCGACCGGTCACCCCAGCTTCGTGATGTCGGCCAGCTTCACCAACCAGGTGCTGGCGCAGATCGAACTGTTCAAGGGCGGCGACAAGTACAAGAACGACGTTTACGTTCTGCCCAAGCATCTCGATGAAAAGGTTGCGCGTCTGCACCTCGACAAGCTGGGCGTTAAGCTCACCGTACTGACCACCGAGCAGGCCGAATATATCGACGTTGCCCAGACCGGTCCGTTCAAGAAGGACGAATACCGCTACTGATTTAATCCTTGCGCCCCGCATACGCGGGGAAACGCACACGACCAAAACCCGCTCCGCTTATCGCGGGGCGGGTTTTTCTATGCCGGTCTCCTACGCAGGAAGGGGCCTATTTCCCGACAGCAGCACTGGATGCACCCCCAGGAGATGGATCGCCCAGCAAGCCGCGCGTCTTGCTTCTGCCTACGCGGGCAAGCAGGACATCTCCGCTTATCGCGGTGCGGGTTTTTTCTGATTGCGCTCCAGCGTCGCTGGCTTAGCGTGAGCGTATACGAAAAAAGTTCGGGGAGCCTTCAGCCATGTCCAAATTCCATCTTTCCGCTGCCATCGCGGTGCTTGCCTTCGCCGTTCCGGCAGTCGCTCAGGAAAAGCCAGCCATCTGGGATGTCAATGCGCCGCCGATGAAAACCCGCAATATCCCCGTCCGTGTCGATGAAGGCACGTGGATGAACGTCGATGTCAGCCCCGATGGCAGCCGCATCGCCTTCGATCTGCTTGGCGATATCTACACGATGCCGATCAGCGGCGGCGCGGCGACACGCATCGCCGAAGGGCTGACCTATGAGAGCCAGCCGCGCTTTTCGCCCGATGGTAGCCGGATCGCCTTCACCTCGGATCGCGGCGGCGGCGACAACATCTGGATCATGAACGCCGATGGCAGCAACAAGCGGCAACTGACCAAAGAAACCTTTCGCCTGCTCAACAACCCCAGCTGGAGCGCCGACGGCCAGTATATCGTCGCACGCAAACACTTCACCACCGGGCGTTCGCTGGGCAGCGGCGAACTTTGGCTGTATCATGTCAGCGGCGGCTCCGGCGTCGCGCTGGTCAAGCGCCCCAGCGAGGCGCATCAAAAGGAACTGGGTGAACCCGCGTTCTCTGCCGATGGCACCGGCATCTTCTACAGCAAGGATGCGACCGGCGGGCCGATCTTCGAATATGCGCAGGACAGCAACGGCCAGCTGTTCGTCATCGAACGCTATGACATGGCCAGCGGCAAGGTCGAGCGGATCACCGGTGGCCCCGGCGGCGCAGCGCGACCCGAACCTTCGCCCGATGGCCGCTACATGGCCTTTGTCCGCCGCGAGCGCGCCAAGACCAAGCTGTACGTGCGCGATATGGTGAGCGGGCAAGAGCGCAAGATCTATGATGCGATGGACCGCGATGTCCAGGAAACCTGGGCGGTGCACGGGGTCTACCCGAACATGGGCTGGACCCCGGACAGCAGAACCGTGATCTTCTGGGCGGGCGGCAAGATCCGCTCGGTCGATGTGGCAGGTGGCGCAGCACGTGTGATCCCGTTCAGCATCAATGACACCCGCACCATTATCGATCCGATCCGTCCGCAAAAGCCGGTTGCGCCCGATACGGTGGCGGTCACCATGCCGCGCTTCGCCAGCGTCTCGCCTGATGGCAGCCGGTTGGTGTTCGAGGCGCTGGGCAAGCTTTACGGCCAGCCAGCCAGCGGAGGCACGGCGCGACCGATCGTCACCAACGGCGGCGGTGATTTCGAGATTTTCCCCGGCTGGTCACGCGACGGCAGCCAGATCGTCTATGTCAGCTGGGATGACACCCGGCTGGGCGAACTGCGCGTCGTCGGGGCCAATGGCGGTGAAGCGCGGGTGGTCAGCAAGGCGCCGGGTCATTTCCGGCGACCGCAATTCTCGCCCGATGGCCGCTCGGTGGTCTATGAAGCAGGCGGCGGCGGCGGGCTGACATCGGACAGCTGGGGTGCATCGCCGGGTGTCTATCTGCTCGATCTGGCCAGCGGCGAAACCCGCCGTATCACCGAAGATGGTAGCGAGCCGCATTTTGGGGCGAGCGGCGACCGGGTCTATTTCAGTCGCGGCGTAGGCGGCAAGCTTGCGCTGGTCAGCACTGATTTTGGCGGCGAAGCCGAGCGCACCCATGCCAGCGGCGAAATGGTGAGCGGCTATGCGCTCTCGCCCGACGGCAAGATGCTCGCCTTCCGCCAGAATTACGCGGCGTATGTCATGCCGTTCATGGCAGGCGCGGTTGATCTGGGGGCGGGCAGGGGCGGCGGCGCGCTGCCTGCGGTGCAGGTCAGCCAAGGCGGTGCCACATTCCTGCAGTGGAGCCATGGCGGTCGCCAACTCAACTGGTCGCTGGGGCCAACGGTCTATTCCGCCGATGTCAGCCGCGCCATCGGCACTGCGCCGATGGCCAAGGCGGACGCAAAGTTTGCTGCTCCCAGAACCGGCGTTGCGATCAACGTCACCGCAGCGGCGGACAAGCCATCTGGCATGGTCGCGTTCACCAATGCGCGGATCATCACCATGGCCGATGATGATGGCGGCATCATTGAAAACGGCACGGTGCTGGTGCGCGACAACCGGATCGTTGCGGTCGGCGCGAATGTGGTGGTTCCAGCAGGCGCGCAGACCGTCGATGTGACAGGCAAGACGATCATTCCCGGGCTGGTCGATGCGCATGCGCACGGGCCGCAGGGGCAGGACGACATCATCCCGCAGCAAAACTGGAGCGCGGTGGCGCATCTGGCGCTGGGGGTGACGACGATCCACGATCCGAGCAATTCGGCGAGCGAAATCTTCCCTGCCGCCAGCCTGCAGCGCACCGGCAGATATCTGGCACCGCGCATCTTTTCGACAGGCGAGGTGGTTTATGGCGCAAAGGCAGCTGGCATCTTTGCCGAGATCGACAGCCTCGCCGATGCGCGCGCGCACACCAGCCGGCTGAAGGCGCAAGGCGCGCACAGCGTCAAAAACTATAACCAGCCGCGCCGCGACCAGCGCCAGCAGGTCGTCGCTGCCGCGCAGGCCGATGGGCTGGCAACTGTTGCCGAAGGTGGATCGCTGTTCGGTCAGGACATCACGCTTATCGCCGATGGCAACACCACGCTTGAACACAACATCCCGCAGGAAAGGCTCTACGAAGACGTGCGCAGCTTCTTTGCGCAAAGCAAGGTTGGCTACACGCCGACGCTGGTGGTGACATTCGGCGGTCCGGGCGGCGACCCGTATTGGCGTAGCCATTCCGATGTGTGGTCGCACCCGATCCTGAGCAAGCATGTCCCCCGGCGGCGGCTGGAGGCGACCAGCGTGCGCCGCGAGATTGCCCCCGAAGACGATTATGCCGACGGTGAATCGGCGCGCGAGGCGCTGGAACTGGCCAAGCGCGGGGTTCCGGTCGGCATCGGAGCGCACGGGCAGGAGGAAGGGCTCGCCTCGCACTGGGAGCTGTGGAGCTTCGTCAAGGGCGGCATGACCCCGCTTGAGGCACTGCGCACCGCAACCATCAGCGGCGCCCGCTCGCTGGGCTTCGACAGGGATATCGGCTCGATCGAGCCGGGCAAGCTTGCCGATCTGGTGATCATCGATGGCGACCCGGTGGCCGACATCCGCCAGTCCGACAGGATCACCCATGTGATGCTCAACGGGCGGTTGTATGAGGTGCGCACGATGAACGAGACGGTCACCGGTACGGCGAAGCTGAAGCCGTGGTACTGGGAGCAGTAAGTTGAATCCTCCCCAGCACGGGGTGGGGGACCACGAAGTGGTGGAGGGGAAGCGGGTTCGTGGTTCCACAGCACAGGTGCGCCAGGACGCTTCCCCTCCCCTCCGTCAGGCCTGCGCGCTGCCACCTCCGTTGAGGGGTGAGGATTTGAGGTTTCGCCCCTTGCCCGTTTTGCTCCCCACCAAAATTCGGCTACGGCCTGCCAGAATGAAGCGGGCAATCTTGAACGACGGACATACGGCGATTCGGCAGCCATCGGCAAAGCCATGCTGATCAGCAATGGCAGCATGCTCATTATCGCGCTGGTGTTTGCCGCGTGGACGGCGGCGGCGATCTGGGCGCTGACCAGCGGGCTGACGATGCGGCGCTCGGCGGGCACCGCGCGGCGGCAGTTGCGACGCCTGACCCGGCTGATCGAGTCTGGCCCCGCGATCCCGCTGATCGTGCGATCGGATTCGCGCATCGAAGGGCCAGAGCGCGTCGCGCGCTGGCTGGGCCTTGACAAACTGCCGCCCTATCTGGGCGAACTGGCGCAGGACGGCAGAGGCCTGCCCCGCGAGACGCTTGATGCGCTCAGCCTCCAGATCACCACTACCCAGAAAAGCGGTGCACCGTTTGAAACCGCCGTCACCGCGCTGGGGTCAGGTCGCAGGCTGCGTATTGAAGGGCGGCTCGCCGATCCGCAGACGATTGCAGCCGGTGCGGTGCTGCTCTGGTTGTTCGATGCGACCGACAGCGAAACGCGTATGGCCGCGCTCGCCGATGCCGAGGCAGAGGCCAGGCGCGCGTTTGATGCGCTCTCCGGGCTGATCGAGGCGGCGCCGTTGCCAATGTGGTTTCGGCAGGAAGATTTATCGCTGCTTCTGGTCAATTCCGCCTATGTCCGCGCGGTCGGGGGCGACGATGCCGCCCATGTCGTGCAGGCCGGGCAGGAACTGGTCGAGACCGTCGATGGATTGACCCCGGTTGCGGTCGCTGCACGCGCAATGGAAAGCAGTACCGTCTCGCGTCGCACCGTCACCACCACGATTGCGGGCAGCAGGCGCGCGATGGAGATCGTCGATCTGCCCATCAAAGGTCGCGGCGTGGCCGGCTATGCAATTGATGTGCATGACCTCATTGTGGCGCGGCAAGCGACCGACAAGTTTCGCGATGCGCAGCGCGATATGCTCGACAACCTGTCTGCAGGCGTTGCGCAGTTCGATGCGCAGCGGCAGCTGATCTTCGTCAACCAGCCGTTCGTGCGGATGTTCGCGCTCAAGCCGCAATGGCTGCAGGACGGACTGGAATTCGAGCGGCTGATCGACCGGATGCGCGAGGCAGGCCGGGTGCCGGAAGTTCGCGATTTTCCCGCGTGGCGCGAGGAGAAGCGCGAGTGGTTTCAATCGGCAGCCCCCAGCGAGGAAATATGGCTGATCGCAGACGGCACGCACTTGCGCGCTATCGCCCAGCCAACGCCCGATAATGGCCTGCTACTGATCTTTGAGGATCGCACCGAGCAGGTGCAACTGGCAAGCGCGCGCGACACGTTGCTGCGCGTGCGCACCGCCACATTCAACAATCTGTTCGAGGCGCTGGCGGTGTTCACATCCGATGGGCGGCTGCACTTATGGAATACGCGCTTCGGCACGGTATGGGATATGGACGAGGCGGTGCTTGCAGCGCACCCGCGTGCCGACGAACTGCTCAAGGCGATCGCACCGCGGCTCAAGCGGCCAGCGCAGATTTCCGCGTTGCGTGAGGTGATCCGCGCCGCCACGCTGGACCGGGTGCAGCGCGCCGGACAGCTGGTGATGCACGATGGCCGGGTGTTCGATTTCGTCGGCATTCCGCTGCCTGATTCGAGCGCGCTGTTTACGATGATCGATGTGTCCGATGCCAAGCGGATGGAAGATGCGCTGCGCGAACGCAACGAGGCGCTGATTGAGGCCGATGCGATCAAGACGCGGTTCCTGGCCAATATGAGCTACGAATTCCGCACGCCGCTGACCTCGATCGGCGGCTTTGCCGAGCTGCTCGCCAGCGGTGTTGCCGGGCCGTTGTCCGATCAGGGGCAAGATTATGCCAAGGCGATCATCGACTCGGTCGAGCGGCTGTCCGCGCAGATCAACATGGTGCTCGACCTCAGCCAGAGCCAGGCCGGGACGCTGCCGATGAAGCGCGAGGCGACCGACATTGCAATGCTGCTGACCGATGTCGCCAAGGGCGCAGCGGGTCTGGCGGGCGGGCGCAACATCGCGCTCGAACTGGACATCAAGGGCGAACCGGGTGTGGCCCAGGTCGATCGTGCGCGTTTCAGTCAGGCGGTATCGGCGGTGGTCGATAATGCGCTACGCTATACGCACGAAGGCGGCCGGGTGCTGCTGCTGGGCGACCGGCATCGCGGCAAGCTGCGCATTGTCGTGTCAGACAACGGCCCCGGGCTGGATGCGCGCGCACAGGCACGGGCGCTCGATGGTGTGCTGCAGGCCGATGGTGCAGGCGGCAAGCCATTGCAGAAGCGATCCGGGCTTGGCCTGCCGCTTGCCAAGAACCTGATCGAGGCGCACGGCGGGCGAATGGAGCTGGTATCCGAGCCCGGCGCTGGCACCATCGTCACGATCGCGCTGCCATGACGATCCGCATCGTTTCGCTTGAGGCGATGCGGGCGCTTGGCGCAAGGCTCGCCGATGTCGCGCAGCCCGGCGATGTCATCGCGCTGTCGGGGGATCTGGGGGCGGGCAAATCGACGCTGGCGCGCGCCATCGTGGACGCGCTGGGTTTTGCCGGCGAGGTGCCGAGCCCGACCTTTGCGCTGATCCTGCCGTATGATCCGCCCGATGTGCGTATCCCGGTGATCCATGCCGATTTCTACCGGCTGGATGGCGCCGCCGATCTTGATGAGCTGGGGCTGGATGCAGGCGATGCCGCGCTGCTGATCGCAGAATGGCCCGAGCGGGTCGGCGGGCTGGCTGGACCCGATACGCTGGAATTGCAGATTGCCGGGAGCGATGCTAGCGAGCGCGCCATATCTGCGCATGCCGGGCAAAACTGGCAGGCGCGCTGGCAGCAGATTGCAGGTGAATGGTCTTGAGCGAACGCGATACGGTTATCTGCAACTTTGCGGCGGCGTCGGGCTGGGGTGCAGCGGATATCCGCGCGATCCCCGGAGATGCTTCGTTCCGGCGTTATTTCCGGCTGGTCGAGCCATCGCGCCGCGCGATCCTGATGGATGCGCCTCCGCCAGAGGAGAACCCCCGGCCATTTTTGAATGTTGCACGCTATCTGGGTGCGTCCGGGTTGCGTGCGCCGCAGATTCTTGCGTCCGACGTGGGTGCGGGTCTGGTTCTGCTCGAAGATTTTGGCGATACGCGGATGCGCGAGACGGTCGATGCCGCCGATGACCAAACCGAGCGCGCAATCTACCGTCAGGCGATCGAAACGCTTGGCCGATTGCACCTGCGCCCGCCTGCCGACGTTCCGACCTATGACCGCGCCGTATACCAGCGTGAGGCGGGTCTGATGACCCAATGGTATTGCCCGGCGCGCGGGCTGGCTGTCGATACCGCAGGCTATGCGCGCGCCTGGGATGCAGTGCTCGATAATATGGATAGCACCGCGCCGCGTGTCACCGTGCTGCGCGACTATCACGCCGAGAATATCATGCTGCTGGACGATGGCGGGCAGGGGCTGCTTGATTTTCAGGATGCGCTGATCGGCGATCCGGCTTATGATCTGGTTTCGCTGCTGCAGGATGCCCGCCGCGATGTATCGCCTGCACTGGAGGCCGAGATGATTGCTGCGTACCGGGCACTCGCTAATCCGTCGTACGATTTCGACACCGCCTATCATGTGCTGGGTGCGCAGCGGAATGCCAAGATTGTCGGCATATTCGTGCGGCTGTGGAAGCGCGATGGCAAGCCGCGTTTTGCGCAGATGATTCCGCGGGTGTGGACGGCTTTGGAGCGTGATCTGCAACACCCGGCGCTGGGCCCTGTGGCGCGCTGGTTCGATGCCAACATCCCGGCCCCATTGCGCGATCCGGCGGGCATGTCGGTCGGCGAGTTTGCTTTGTGAGCGACCGGCCCGGCTTTGCGCGCACCGAGCCGGTGCTGGCGCAAACCGCGCCCGTGGTGGCGCGCCCCGAGCCCCTGTTTCCGCGTAACCAGCCCGTGTTGGCATGCACCGAGCCCGTGTTTGCTGCGCGAACCGCGCCCCCGTTTGCGCGTACAACGCCCCTGTTTGCGCGCACCGCGCCCCTGTTTGCGCGTACTGCGATGGTCATGGCCGCAGGGCTGGGCAAGCGCATGCGGCCGTTGACCATCACCACGCCCAAGCCGTTGGTGCGGGTAGCGGGCAAACCGTTGATCGAACACACTATGGCGCACCTGGTCAACGCTGGCATGCAGCGGGTCATCGTCAATGTGCATTATCTGGCCGATTCGCTCGAGGCGCATCTCAAGGCGCAGGACTATCCGTTCGAACTGATGATCTCCGATGAGCGCGATCTTCTGCTTGAGACCGGGGGCGGGCTGGTCAAGGCGCTGCCGATGATCGATGAAGACCCGTTCTTCTGTCTGAACGGCGACAACATCTGGCTGGAAAGTGCGCGCTCGTGCTTTGATGAACTGCGCAGCGCGTGGGATGACAGCCGTATGGACGCGCTGTTGCTGCTGGTGCCGCACAGTCGCGCGACCAACCATGAGGGCGTCGGCGATTTCCATCTGGACCAGCTGGGCCGGATCATTCGCCGCCGTGCGGCAAGGGTTGCACCCTATATCTACACCGGCATCCAGTTGCTTTCGCGCCGCCTGCTGATCGATCCGCCAGAAGGTGCGTTCTCGACCAACGTGGTCTGGAACCGTGCCATCGCGGCCGATCGCCTTTTTGGGATCGCGCATCTGGGCCAGTGGTTCGATGTCGGCACCCCCGCTGCCATCGAGCCGACGCAAGCGGCACTGTTGAGTGCCTGAAGCTGTGCTCCCGAGGGTTTATGCCATCGGGGCGCAGCGCGGCTTTGCAGATGGTCTGGCGGGCGGTCTGATCAAGCGCTTTGGCGGCGATCCACTGGGGTTGGCGCGCGTGACCTTGCTGATCCCCAACCACCGCGCGGGGCGGGCGATTACCGAGGCGCTGGTGCGGCGTGTCAGCACCGGTCTGCTGCTGCCGCGCATGGTGCTGATCGGTGATATCGATCTGGATGAAAGCCTTGGCGCATTGCTCGACCCGTTGGGTGAGGGTGAGGCGATTGCACCTGCGGTCGATCCACTCGAGCGGCGCTTTCGCCTGGCCGCGATCATTGCGCGCGAAGCGGTGGGGCGACCGGGCGCACAGGATCCTGCCGAAGCCTTGCGATTGGCGACCGAATATGCGCGCGTGCTCGATCAGCTGTTGGTCGAGGAAAAGACGATTGACGAACTCGACGCGCTGGATGTTGCCGGTGACCTTGCAGATCATTGGGCAGCAGCGCGCGACCTGTTCATCCGTGTCGGCCGGGCGTGGGCAGAGCAACTTGCGCGCGAGGGCAAGATCGACGCGGTCGAAAGGCGCAACCGGCTGCTGATCAAGGCCGCGACACGCTGGCAGGCCAGCCCGCCGGATACCCCGATCATCGCCGCCGGGATTACCACGGCTGCGCCGGCTGTTGCGCGATTGCTGCGCAGCATTGCCGATCTTCCTCAAGGTATGGTCGTGCTGCCGGGGCTTGATCTGGATATGGATGATCTTTTGTGGGACGCCATCGGCGTGCCTTTTGCGATTACCGCGCCAGTACCGGGCACCGCGCCAATGCCGGGCACCGCGCCGGGCGATGCTTCCCCTGCCGAGCGGCCTGCGATCACCCATCCGCAATATCACCTCAAGCTGCTGCTCCACGTCATGGGTGTCAGCCGCGCCGAGGTGCAGCCCTGGCAGCCCGAGCCGCGCACCGGGCCGGTGGCGGATCGCGCGCGATTGCTGCGCAGCATATTTCTGCCCGCCCGGCTCAGCGACCGATGGGTGACGCTGGCTGCCGAGGAACGCCGCACCAAGGGCATCCGCATTCTCGAGGCTGAAAACCCTGACGAGGAAGCGCAGACCGTCGCGCTGCTGGTGCGTCAGGCGCTCGATCAACCGGCGCGACGGATTGCCATCGTAACCCCCGACCGGACGCTGGCGGCGCGTATCATCATGCACCTCAAGCGTTGGGATATCGAAGCCGATGACAGCGCGGGTGAGGCGTTGTCGGTGACACCGCCGGGACGGTTCCTGCTCGCGGTCGCAGCGTGTCTCGCCGATGATTTTGCACCGGTGGCGTTGCTCGATCTGCTCAAGCATCCGTTGGCGCAGACCGGCGAGGGGCGGCGCGAATGGCTTGAACAGGTTCGTGCGCTTGATCTGAAGCTGCGCGGCCCGCGACCCGCGCCGGGGCTGGCGGGAATCGATGCAGCGGTTGGCAACCGGTCGCTTGATGGTTGGTGGAGATCGGCCAAGACGCTGCTCGCACCCATCGCCAGCCTGGCGCGCGATCCGCAGTCGCTGTCTGCTACGTTGGCTGCGATCATCGCAGCTGCCGAAACGCTCAGCGCGGGCACGTTATGGAAGGGTGCAGCGGGGCGATCCGCATCCGATCTGGTGCAAACGCTGCTGGCACGCGCACCCGCGCACGATCCTTTGGTGACTGCGGGGCAAGCCGCGACGATCCTGTCGCGGTTGATGGGCGAGACCGCGGTGCGCCCGCCATTTGGCAAGCACCCGCGTGTTGCGATCTATGGATTGCTGGAGGCGCGGCTGCAAAGCGCCGATCTGGTGATCTGCGCCGGGCTTAATGAGGGGGTCTGGCCGCAATTGCCTTCGCCTGATCCCTGGCTGGCACCGATGGTGCGCAATGCGCTGCGCCTGCCGCCGCTGGAAATGCGCATCGGCCTGTCCGCGCAGGATCTGGCAGGTGCGATGGCGGCGCAGGATGTCGTGCTGACCCGCGCGCGCCGCGATGGCAGCGCGCCGACGGTGGCTTCGCGTTTTGTGCTGCGTCTGCAGGCGGTCGCGCCGGACAAGAATATGGAAGATCCAAGCGCGCTGGCGCTGGCACGCGCGCTTGACCGCCGGTTGCCGATCGAACGCATCCGCCAGCCTGCTCCCAACCCCAGCCGGGCACAGCGCGCGGTCAGGCTGTCGGTCACCGAACTCGACCGGCTACGCGCCGACCCGTTCGCCTTTTATGCCAGGCGGATCATGGCTTTGCGATCGCTCGACCCGGTCGATGCCCAGCCCAGTGCGGCATGGCGCGGGTCGGCAGTGCACGAGATCCTGGAGCTGTGGCACCACGACGATAACCTTGATCCGCAGGCGCTGGTGCGGCGTGCTGGCCAGTATCTGGTTGACGCCAATGTGCATCCGCTGATCATCGCGTTGTGGCGACCGCGGCTGATCGCAGCGCTCCGATGGGTGGGCGAGCAGACGCGCGATTATGCGCAGGCCGGGCGCAGCATGATCGATGCCGAGCGCGCGGGCAAAGTGCTGATCGATGGAGTCGAAATCACCGGCAAGGCCGACCGGATCGACCGGATGCCCGATGGCTCGCTGGTCATCGTCGATTACAAGACCGGTCAGCCGCCCAGCGCCGCACAGGTTCAGGCAGGCTATGCATTGCAGCTGGGCCTGCTGGGCATGATGGCGCAGCGCGGCGGCTTTGGCGCGACTGACAGCAAGCCTGCCATTACAGGCACCGCGAGCGGCTTTGAATACTGGTCGCTGGCGCGGGGACGGACCAGTGAGACCGGTTTCGGGTTCATCGCCTCGCCGATACTTGAGGGGCGCAAGAAATCCGGGCTGCCCGCCGACGAGATGGTGCCAACCAGCGAGCGCTTTTTGCGTGATGCGTTGGCCAACTGGATTTTGGGGGACAAGCCGTTCACCGCCAAGCTGGTCCCCGATCAGGCGCTCTACACCGAATATGACCAGCTGATGCGGCTGGGTGAATGGTATGGCCGACAGGATGGTGGCCGATGAGCGGCAAGCTGACTTCGCTGCCTCGGTTGCACGGTGATCAGGCGCTGGCGGTATCTCCGGCCGATCAGGTGTGGCTCAGCGCCTCGGCGGGGACCGGCAAGACGCAGGTGCTCACCGCGCGCGTCTTTCGCCTGCTGCTGGAGCCGGGAGTCAATCCCGATGCGATTTTGTGCCTGACGTTCACCAAGGCAGGTGCCAGCGAGATGGCCAACCGCATCAACGCGCAGCTCGCCTCCTGGGTGCGGATGAGCGAGACCGCGCTGGGGCTTGACCTCAAGAACATCGGTGCATCGGTTGATCGCGATACGCTTGTCCGCGCCCGGCGGCTGTTTGCGCGCGTGCTCGACGCACCGCAGGGCGGTCTGCGCATCCAGACTATCCACAGTTTCTGCCAGTCGTTGCTCGCCAGCTTTCCTGAAGAGGCCGGGCTGGCCCCCGGCTTTCGCCCGATCGAGGACCGTGACCGTGCGCAATTGGCGCGTGATACGCTGGGCGACATGCTGGTCGAGGCAGCGCGCAACGGCGATGCCCGGCTTGCGCAGAACCTGGAGGCGCTGAGCCTGCGGATGGGGGCAGAGGCGACCGAGGCGTTCCTGATGCGGTGTGCGGCAAAGCCCGACGCGATGGATGCGCTGAAGGGCGATATCCGCCCTTATATCAACGCTGCATTGGGGCTGCGACGCGATGAGGATGGCAGCGGGCTTGCCGAGATGTGCAGCGACGGCGTGTTCGATATCGACAATCTGGAAGGCCTGCAGGACAGCAACACCCGCTGGAATACCGCGACCGGCAAGAAGGTCGCAGAAGAGATCCAGCAATGGCTCAACATGGATGCCGACGAGCGGCTTGAGCATCTTGATCTGGTCTGGCTGACCGTCGCCAAAAAGGATGGCGATCCGCGCAAATGGGAATCGTTTTCGGCCAAGGTCGATCCTGAATATGCGCAAAAGGCGCAGAGCCTGTATTCCGATCTGTTGGCGCTCAAGGAGCACGCCGCGCTGATCGCGTTTTCAGCCGACTATGCGCGGGCGCTGGAGGTGGGCCGGGCGTTCGCGTGGAGCTTTGCCGAGGCCAAGCGGCAGGCAGGGCTGCTCGATTTCGACGATCTGATCCGCGCCGCTGCAAAGCTGCTGTCCGACAGCAGCATGGCGCAATGGATCGCCTACAAGCTAGACCAGCGCTTCGACCATGTGCTGGTCGATGAAGCGCAGGATACCAACCCCAGCCAATGGGCAATCGTGAACGGGTTGATCGCGGATTATTTCGCCGGGCTGGGCAGCAAGGCCGATCGGTATCGCACGCTGTTTACGGTGGGCGATTTCAAGCAGGCGATTTTCGGATTTCAGGGCACCAGCCCGCAATATTATGCCGCCGCGCGCCACCGGATCGGCGGCGATGCGCGCGATGCCGGGCAGGCGTTCTTGAACCTCAGTCTGGATCGCAGCTTCCGCTCGACGCAGCCGGTGCTCGATCTGGTCGACAATGTCCTAGGTCACCTCGGCCCTGCTGCGCTGGGTATTGCCGATGATGTGCTGCCGCTGCACGAGGGCTTGGCGGGGCCGGGCTGCGTAGAGCTTTGGCGTCCGGTCGGCGATGGCTTGGAACAGGCTGAAGATGACGCTGGCACCGAAGGCGATGATGGCGAGGAATGGCTGTCCGAGGCTGACCGACGCTTTGCCAACGGGTTGGCGGAACGGATCGCGCGCTGGCTCAACCCGGCATCGCCGCACCGGCTGTGGCTCGAACGATGCAGCGATGGCCAGCCGGGCTGGGCGGGGCCGGGCGATATCATGGTGCTGTTGCGGCGGCGGGGCAATCTGGCTTCGCTGATCGTTGCGCGATTGTATGCCGAGGGCGTGCCGGTTGCCGGGATCGACCGGCTGCGGCTGGGCCAACCGCTGAGCGTGCAGGATCTGGTCGCCGCGATCCGCTTTGCGCTGCAACCGCTTGATGACCTGACCTGCGCTGCGCTGCTCGTCTCGCCGCTGGGCGGCTGGACGCAGGAGGAGTTGCTGCGATACGGCCACCGGCCCGAGAAGAAACCGCTGTGGCCGCACCTGCGCGATCGGGGCGAGGCGGACCCTGCGCTCAGGGCAAGGCTTCAACCGCTTTACACATTGCTCGCGATGGCCGATTTCGGGACGGCGTACGCTTTTCTGGAACAGGTGTTGTCGGGCAACATTCAGGGCCGGGCCAAACTGGTGGCGCGATTGGGTGAGGAGGCTCTCGACCCGATTGCCGAGCTTCTGAACCTCGCCCAGAAATTCGCCGCCAGCCATGACGGCGGCCTGCAAGCGTTCCTCAACTGGTTCGATGCGGGCGACGAGGAGATCAAGCGCGAATTGGCGGGGCAGACCGAGATGGTGCGGGTGATGACCGTCCACGGCTCGAAGGGCCTGCAGGCACCGGTGGTGATCCTGGCCGATGCGTGCGTCGATCCGATGCGCAAGGTCGACAGCAGCTTCAACTGGCCGGTGGACATCGCCGGGCTGGACGCGATGGTCGAACTGCCGGTCTACGGCCTGCGCAAGGCCGAGCGGGTGGGGCCGTTGGCGCAGGCGCACGATGCGGCGCGCGCTGCCGACATGGAAGAGCACTGGCGGCTGCTGTATGTCGCAATGACACGTGCAGCAGAGCGGCTGTACATCGGCGGCACGCTGGGCAAACGCGCCAAGGAACCGCCCGAGCAAAGCTGGTATGCCGCTGCCGAGCGCAGCTTTATGGCACTGGGGTGCGCGTGGATCGATGATGGCGATACGCCCTGCCGCCGGTTCGGCACGGGGGCAGTGCCCGGAACTGCTTCAGCGCAACGCAACGTTCTGCAGACCACACCGGCGCTGGCTTTGCCGGGTTGGGCGCTCACCCCCGCTGCGCCCGAACAGCGTCCGCCGACGCCGCTTGCGCCGTCCTCGCTGGGTGAGGACGATAGCGCCAGTCCGCCGATGGCAGGCGCTGATCTGGCAGAAGCGGCACGGCGCGGGCTGATCATGCACAGCCTGTTCGAGCGTCTGCCCGCAGTTGCGCCCGACCAGCGACGCGATGCAGCACAGCGGTGGCTTGCCAGCCAGCATGGCATCAATGATCCGGCAGATGCAGGCGCGATAATCGATGCGGTATCCGCAGTCATCGATCATCCCGAATGGTCGGTGATTTTTGGCAGCGATGCGTTGGCCGAAGCGCCGATCGCCGCGGTGGTTGGAGCCTATGTGGTTGCGGGCAAGGTCGACAGGCTGCTGGTCGAAGCAGAGCGCATTGTGGTCGTGGATTTCAAGACCAGCCGCCGTCCGCCGGTGTCGCTTGAATCGCTGCCGGTCGCGCATGTCCGCCAGATGGCGGCTTATGCTGCGGCGTTGCGGCTGATCTTCCCGGGTCGCAGCGTACAGGCCGGGCTGCTCTACACGCACACCCCGCAGCTTTTCGTGCTCCCCCAAAGCCTGCTGGAGGCTGCAAAGCCGGAATCTGCAAAGCTGGACTCTGCAAAGCTGGACTCTGCAAAGCTGGAATGGGGCGCCAGACACGAATAGTTGCACGATGATAGCTTGAGCCGCCCCGGTGCCGCGCCTACATCATCACCCAAGTCACGAAAAGGAGTTACCCCCATGGCAACCACTGCAATCAGCGACGCAAGTTTTGAAGCCGACGTGTTGAATTCTGACAAGCCCGTTCTGGTCGATTTCTGGGCCGAATGGTGCGGCCCGTGCAAGATGATCGGCCCGGCGCTGGAAGAGATCAGCGAGGAACTGGCCGGCAAGGTCAGCATCGTCAAGATCAACATCGATGACAATCCCGATGCCCCGGCAAAATATGGCGTGCGCGGCATCCCCACGATGATCCTGTTCGACAAGGGCCAGG
The DNA here is from genome assembly GCA_038209235.1 of Sphingomonadales bacterium. Taxonomy (GTDB): domain Bacteria; phylum Pseudomonadota; class Alphaproteobacteria; order Sphingomonadales; family Sphingomonadaceae; genus Blastomonas. Next base: position 15,704 of record JBBQXX010000033.1, read on the forward strand.
TTGTCGAAACCAAGGTCGGCGCCGCTCCCAAGAGCGCGCTGAAGGGCTGGCTTGAAGCCTCGCTTCCGGCGAGTTGATGGCAAGCTGGTCTAAATTGGCGTAGTCATATGCCCCTGACAGCAGATACAGGCCATAACCGTGCTCGGATCTGGAAGGCTATGGGTGGCGGCAGCATGTATGCGATAGTGTTCGATCTGGATACGACAGTGTTGCAAACCGCCTATCATAATGCATCATGGAACAATGCGTATTCGGATATCCGGCGGGTGCTTGAGACCTGCGGATTCGAATGGCAGCAGGGCTCGACCTATTCTGGCAACGAGCGCGTGACTCTCGTGGACTGCGTTTTGGCGGTTCAGGAGCTTCGCAAGGAATATGACTGGTTCAAGCCTTGTGTTCGCGACATTACGAGCCCTGCGCGCGGTTAGGTTTTGCATTGATATTGTGGTAGATTTTGTCCGGAGGCAGCAGCGACAATAGTCCATAGCTGGCTGGGTGGTGCAAAGGCTGCACTGGCTCTTGCCTGTTGGTCATTTGCGTTGATCACCCTGCCTGCGAGACGATATCCAGCGTTCGTTTAAGATTACAGGTGATCGCGGTGAGGTGGATTTGGCAGGCGGCTTTGGCGATCCCGCGCCATCGCATTCGGCGCGAGCCGTAGCTTCGTTTCCGTATTCCGAAGATTTTCCCGATTCGGCCCCGACATGAGCCTTGAAGCCATGATCAGCGGGTTTTGCGTTGGGTTTGACCCCGCGTGCGTCACCGTCTTGCTCGCTGGCCGAGGCTATGATCGTGGCGTCAACCGGCGCGCCGGTTTTTGACCGTAATCGCTCGGGATTTGAGCTGTGCAGTCACTATCTCGAACAGCAGGCGATCCGGCCCCTGAGCAATCAGGGCTTGGCCGAAGCGGACAAATGCCGTGCGCTCGGGCGTAGCCGCGGCGTCGCAGAAGCCGCAGCAGCCTCAGAACCGCCGGAATGAGCCACGATCATCAAGCGCCTCAGCCAGCTTCACATCGAAAAAGCTCATACCCGATCGACAGCGGCAGCGCCTTGAACATCGTCAGTGGAGGCCAGGCGGCCTTGCCACTGCATTGGAATCGATGTTCCCGGGCAGCGCCGCAATTTCATTCCGGTCGAGCATCCCGGCAAGCCCAGCAAGCTTGGCCAGCAATGATGGCGATCTCGCCTCTGCTGCAAAACCCGGACTCTCCAACACCCAGACGCTCCTGACCAATAGAACGAAGCGCCACTGCCGCCTCCGGTATAGCTGATTGCCACATTGCGTCACTCATTTACGAGTTTTACCAACCTGCATTGATCATGACCCACGGGCCCATGTCCGGCGTCCGATGGACATGATCCGCCATCCCTGATCGATGAGCCTGTTCCAGGCTTCACAGCAGTGGTCGATGATGTTATCGGGTACGATGCGCTTGCCAGTCATGTGCCATCCGGCCTGATCCATCAGCACGGGCGCATGAGCGCCGGGTGCGACGGCGAGCGATATCTCGATCAGATGGAGCGACATCGTTTCGGTATTGCACAAGGGCAGCACCAGCCCTGCGCCCCCTTCGGCGAAGCTCAGGACATGCTTGCCGTGTTCCGGGCAGATTGCGCCAAAGATACAGGCTGACTGCGTCCGCTGGTGCTTCGGTGCCGAAGATCGCGTCCCGCGTCTGGCCCAGCGCCGTGTGATCTTGTTCTTCTGGCCGATCCGGGCTTCGTCCTGGAACCATATCTTTAAGGGTGTGCCTGTCGGGGGGCGTGCCCGTCGGGAGGGTTGTTCTGACCTTTGCCAGCTCGGCGGCAAAACCCCCTTTTTGAACGCCTCCATGGCGTCTTCATTCTGGGCATGATGGCGGGGCCGCGCCGTGAGATTGACGTAGCCCAGCTTCTTCAACTTGCGCCCCACCGTGGTTGCATCGAGCGACACCGCAAATTCATAGTGAAGCCACTGCACCAGATCGATCAGCCGCCAGCGCACGACCCCATGGATCGCCAGGATCGGGCCGCTTTCAACGACCTCGATAAGCGCCCGCCGCTGCACATCATCAAGCCGCGACCGGGGCCCCATAGCCTTTCGATCCAGCAGACCCGCCGGGCCTGGGGCATTGAACCGCACCACCCAGTCCCGCACGATCTGCAAACCTACCCCGCCGATCCGCGCCGCCGAGCCTGGTTCGAGATCTTCGTCGCCCGGGCCAGTCGCCGCAATGCCGCACCGTCAAAATCTTCCCGCAAGCCGATCGCCAAACCCATCGCCATACCCTCCAAAACCAGAGAGGCATTGAGTCAGATGGGGTGGTTGCCGCCCTCCCCAGACGGCATCGCAATGTGCCAAGATAGTGG
>JBBQXX010000034.1:0-16917 GCA_038209235.1 Sphingomonadales bacterium
TCCAAACGCAACATCCCGCATTTCACCTATGTCGATGAGATCGACGTGACGAATATGGAGGAGATGCGCGGGCAGATGAATGCCAGCCGCGGCGACCGCCCCAAGCTGACCGCGCTGCCCATATTGATTGCTGCGATCTGCAAGACGCTGCGCGACTTTCCGATGCTCAACGCCCGCTTCGACGACCAGGCCAATGTCATCACGCGTTTTGGCGCGGTGCATCTTGGCATTGCCACGCAGACCGATGCCGGACTGATGGTGCCGGTGTTGCGTGGTGCAGAATCGCTGAGCGTCTGGGATATGGCCAGCGAGATCGCGCGGCTGGCCGAGGCTGCGCGCAGCGGCAAGGCAAAGAGCGAGGAGCTGTCCGGTTCGACGTTAACTCTGACATCGCTGGGGCCGCTGGGCGGGATCACGACGACGCCGGTGATCAACCGGCCCGAGGTTGCGATCATCGGACCCAACAAGATCGTCGAACGCCCGATGGTAGCAGGTGGCGCGGTGGTGATCCGCAAGATGATGAACCTGTCGATCTCGTGTGATCACCGGGTGGTCGATGGTTATGACGCCGCCAGTTTCGTGCAGGCGCTGAAAAAGCGGATCGAGACGCCGATCTACATCTTTGCGGATTGATCGTTGTCCGGCGCAAGCCGGAATTCTGGGTTACGAAGCACAATCTGACTCCTGGGCTCCGGCTTTCGCCGGAGAGCAGGAAGGTAAAAGGACTGGACCTCAGCGCACGATGGCACGGAAGGTGAGGCGGCGGGTTTCGCCCTGCATCAGCCGGTCGCCCACCCGCCAGCGCAGGTGCGTGACGTCTTCGGGATTGGCGGGCCGCCAGCTTCCGTTGCCCAGTGTCACGCGAAGATCGCCCAGCGCGCCCCAGCTGCGCCCGCCGTCGATCGATACCAGCTCGCTGCCATCCATCGTCTCGTCAAGCCTGACGGTGCGGGGCAGGGGGTTGGTGACGGTAAAGCCCTGCACCGGGCGCTTGCCCGTGTTGCGATATTCGACCACGTAGATCAGCCGTTCGCCGGGACTGACCTGTCGCGCCGGTTCCAGCCGCACCCGGCGTGCGCCGGTGCCCGCCGGATCGATCCGTTCGACGAAAATCGATGCACGTGTCCTGACATCACCTGCTGCCTGCACCGCAACCGGTGCCAGCAGGGTGAGCAGCGCGATTGCGGTGCGCAGCATCGAAAAACCCCAAATTGCCCCCACCGGGATCGTCCGGCTAGGGAACGGGTTAAGCGCGAGCCGCGAACATATGGTTAACGCCTTCGGGGAAGGGGACAGATTGCGCGATTTTTGGCGCTGGATTTGGCGTGGCAATACGTGCAGACAGTCTTGTATCGCTCCCGATTTGCGAACCAGAGGGCACTTACTGCGATGTCGCTACCTCCTGTAGAACGCACGATTGCCGATGAGCTGCGGCGGGACCGTTTGCTGGCTGCGCTAGCGCTGATTGCAGGCGTTGCGCTGTTTCTGGCTTTTCCGTTTGCGATGCGGGCGGGCTCCGAATTTTTCCTGCCGCTGGCGGTGGCGATCGTGTTGTCGATTGCGCTGGTGCCCGCACTGGAATGGATGGAGCGGCGGGGGCTGCCATCGATGGCGGCGGCTTTTCTGTGTCTGGTGCTGTTTCTGGCGATTGCCAACGGCGCGCTGGCGGTGATCGTGGTGCCGGCAACCGACTGGTTCCTGATGCTGCCCACCCGCATCCCCAAGATCATGGAGAATCTGGCACCGCTGATAGATCTTTATGCCGATCTGCAAAAGTTCGTTGACGATACAACCCGGCTGGTCAGTTCCGGCCCCATGGCCCAGGCGCAAAAGGCAGCGGTAAGCTCACCCGAATCCGTTTTGGACCTGTTTGCCACTGCTGCACCTGCCGTTGCATTGCAGATGGCATTTGTCGTGCTGCTGATCTTCTTCTTCCTCTCAGGCTGGACCAAGCTGCGCGAGAACGCGATCAACAGCCGGGGAAGCTTTACCGGTGCGATGGCGACCGCGCGAGTGATCCAGAACGTAGTCTCGGCAACATCGGCCTATCTCACCACGATCACCCTGATCAACCTGCTGCTGGGTGTCTCCGTCGGTGTGGTGGTGTGGTTGCTGGGGATGGATTCGCCCGCGATGTGGGGCGGAATTGTCGCGTTGCTCAATTTCATACCCTATCTGGGGCCGGTGCTTGCCGCCGTTTTGCTGGCGCTGGGTGGCCTGATGACCTTTGGCGATCTGTGGACCGCGTTGATCCCTGCCGTCGTGCAGGTGGCGTTCCATCTGGTCGAGGCCAATCTGATCACGCCGGCCGTGCTGGGCCGCCGGCTGACGATGAACCCCCTGCTCATTCTGGTCTCGCTTAGCTATTGGGCCTGGGTTTGGGGAACGACCGGCGCGCTGCTTGCAGTGCCCTTGTTGATCATCATCCAGACGGTTGCTGCTGCTGCCGGCAAGCCCGATATCGCCGGGTTCCTGTTCGAATCGGGGACGCTTACCCGTCAGTCGCGCGCGCCAGAAACCCCGCCGGGGGAGCCTGTCGGAAGTGTAAACGGGAAAAATTGAAACATCGGTTGACAGCCGAACGGGTCAATTCTATCAGCCCCGCTCCAACGCACTGCGGGTGTAGCTCAGTTGGTTAGAGCGCCGGCCTGTCACGCCGGAGGTCGCGGGTTCAAGTCCCGTCACTCGCGCCATTGGACCTGAGGTTTGCCTCGGGTATCCTGGCCACTCGCAGCGTTGGAGACCCTCTCAAATAACATCTTCAGACTCAGATAACAGCTTCAGGCGCTCCAGCGGCCGGTCTCCATCCAGATCATCAGCGGTCGCATCGGTGCGATCCAGATGATCCCCGCGACGCCGTAGATCACCGTCTGCGCCGCGATATGCCAGTCGCCGATCACGCTCGAAAAGCTGGCGACGATCACGGTCCACACGACGATGATCGCCAGAATGGCAAAAATGCCCATGGGCTTGCGCAAGGTCGGCTTCATCGGCTCCATCTTTCATCATTGGGCAGCAACACCTGCTGCTCGGTAATTACCGCATCAAGTGGCACATCAGCATCGTCCACAGGCACCATATCGGTCTGCTGCACCTTCCATCCAAGTCCGATGCGGCGGGTGGAGGAATGGGCAGAGCACCAGCGGTCGTAATGGCCGCCGCCCTGTCCCAGCCGGTTGAGGGCGGCATCAAAGGCGACCAGCGGCATGAACAGCGCGTCCGGGACGATATCTGGCATCGCGGCGTGCGGCTGAGGCCCCCAAGGGCCGTCTTCCAGCGTCTCGCTCGACCCTGTCCATATCCTGAAAGTCATCGGCCCTGCCTTGTCGCGCGTCGCGGGCAAGGCGATCATCTTGCCCAGATCGAGCAAATGCGTTGCATAGCGGGCGGTGGGCACTTCACCGGGCGCGGCGTGATAAAGCCCGATCACCTCTGCATCTTCGAGCAGTTGCAGGATAACACGGGGCGGCCGACCAAATATCAGCGCGCGTTGGGATTGGGGGAGGGCCTGCCAGTGGGACAGCCGTGCAGCGCGCATTGTCCGCCGCAAACTGCGCTTGTCATCGATCAGGCTGTTCACCGCAATACCCCGTAAATACCCAAGTCTGGCAGTGCAGATCGCGCGTGCAGATGGCCCAACGCTTTTGGCCAAGCGTAAATGCCAAGGGTGGAACCGCCTTGACCGTTTGCTGGAATATCCTCTGACGCCAGTAACGTCAGGTGGGCACCGTGTGCCGTTGGCCAGGGCCAAGGCAGGGACAGCTCCCTTGGTAGATGAATCGCCTCAGGGATGTTCTCTGCAGCTCGTATCAGGCAGTCCCGACACTGATTTAGGCCTGATCGCCGCGCTTCTCAAGGGCCGCCGCAAGATTCTCCAGCCGCATGGCCAACCGTTCGATGGCACTGGCCACCAACTCGCCGTCATCGTCATGCGCCAGCAGGTCGCTCTGGCCCTTGGCGGGCGGGGTCACAGCGGCCTGCGCGGCGAACTCCTGCGCTTGGCTATCGACATTTTCGGCGAGTTCATCTGCCAGCAACAGCCCGGCAAACAGCAGCGCGCGCGTCTCGGTCAACCCACCCGAAGCACCCGCCTTGCGGGCCGCAGCGTCGAGCATCGTGCCCAGCCGGGCAAGGTGCGCTTCCTCTCCGGGCTGGCAGGTTACGCTATAGATGCGACCGGCTATGGGGAGGCGGGTGTCGGCCATAGGTATCAGCCCTTAGCCGCCAAAATCGCGTCGATCCCGGCAAGGGCTTGGCCTGCTGCGGTCTTGAGCGTGTGGTGACGCGCTGCCAGATCGGCATCGGCCTTCCGATCGTGATCAGACTGTCCCGATTTTGCCCGTGTTTGCGCGGTCTCGATACGACTCAAAGCTCTCTCCATCTGTCCGATAGCGAGAATAAGTCGTTCATTTGTCATGAATTGAGCCTAGCAACTATTGTGACAAACGCAATAATTTGCGGCGATGGGCGCTTTGCGGAACTTGACGCGGTGCACCATGGATACCAAAGGGTGACGCCAAAGCCGACTCGGCGCGCGACTTGACGGCATTACAGCGATGCACCGCGTCAGCCGAGCGGCTCTGATCGATGATCAGACTGGAGAATGTTAAAGGCGATGTCAGTGGTTTTTGAAGATCTCGCCAATGCCGTCCGCGCGCTTTCGATGGATGCGGTGCAGGCTGCCAACAGCGGCCACCCCGGGATGCCGATGGGCATGGCCGATGTGGCCACGGTGCTGTTCGGCGAATATCTGAAGTTTGACGCCAGCGCTCCCGATTGGGCGGATCGCGACCGTTTCGTGCTGTCTGCCGGTCATGGCTCGATGTTGCTTTATGCGACATTGCACCTGACCGGCTATGCCCGGCCAACCATCGAAGATATCCGCAATTTCCGGCAGTTACACAGCCCGTGCGCGGGCCATCCTGAGAATTTCGAGCTGGCCGGCGTCGAATGCACCACCGGTCCGCTGGGCCAGGGTCTGGCGATGGCGGTGGGCATGGCGATGGCCGAACGGCACCTCAATGCGCAGTTTGGCGATGATCTTGTCGACCACCGCACCTGGGTGGTCGCTGGCGATGGCTGCCTGATGGAGGGCATCAACCACGAGGCGGTGGGGCTTGCCGGGCACCTGAAAATGGGCCGGTTGAACGTATTGTGGGACGACAACCGCATCACCATCGATGGTGCCACCGATCTTTCGACCAGCGAGGATGTCCGCGCGCGCCATGTTGCCGCAGGCTGGCACGTCGTCGATTGCGATGGTCATGATCGGGTATCGATCCGCGCGGCGATGGAGGCTGCATTGGCCGATCCGCGCCCCTCGCTGATCGCCTGCGCAACGATCATCGGCAAGGGTGCTCCCAACAAGCAGGGCACATCGGCAACGCATGGATCGCCGTTGGGGGACATCGAGATCGAGGCGGCGCGCGTCGTGCTGGGCTGGCAACATTCGCCTTTCGATATTCCGCAAGACATCCGCGACGGTTGGCTGGCGTTTGGCAGGCGCGGTGCTGCCGAGCATGAGGCCTGGAACGCGCGGTTGGCAGTGTCTGACAAGGCGACCGATTTCACGCGGCGCATGGCAGGTAATCTTCCTGCAGGTTTCAGCCTGTCGCAGCATATCGCAGGCCTGCTCGCCGAGCCGCAGAAGGTCGCGACCCGCAAGGCGTCTGAACTTGCGCTCGAAGCGATCAATTCGAGATTGCCAGAGACCGTCGGCGGTTCGGCTGATCTGACCGGATCTAACAATACCAGGACCGCAGGGCTGAGCGTCTTGAACGCTGCCAATTACGGCGGTCGCTATGTCAATTATGGCATCCGCGAATTTGGCATGGCCGCCGCGATGAACGGCATGGCGCTGCATGGCGGGGTGATTCCTTATGGCGGCACCTTCCTGGTGTTCACCGATTACTGCCGCGCTGCGATCCGCCTGTCGGCGCTGCAGCGTCAGCGGGTTATCTACGTGATGACGCATGACAGCATCGGCCTGGGCGAAGATGGCCCCACCCATCAGCCGATCGAGCATATCATGAGCTTGCGGATGATGCCCAACCTGCAGGTGTTCCGCCCCGCCGATGCGATTGAAACCGCCGAATGTTGGGAACTGGCGCTGCAAGCCCAGGCAAGCCCGACCGTGTTGGCGCTTACCCGCCACAACCTGCCGCAGTTCCGCCGCAACGAAGCCGATGGCAACCAGTGCGCGCGCGGTGCCTATAAGATCAAGGCCGCAGGCAACAAGCGTCAGGTCGTGCTGGTCGGCACCGGATCGGAGGTCTCGCTGGCGCTCGGCGTGGCTGATGCACTGGAGGCGGCAGGCGTTGGCAGCGATGTAATATCGATGCCGTGCTGGTCACTGTTCGATGCGCAGCCCGAAAGCTACCGCGCCGATCTGTTGCCCGATGATGTGCTCAAGGTTTCGATCGAGGCCGGGGTGACCTTTGGCTGGGAGCGGTATGTGGGCCGCAGGGGCCTGAGTTTTGGTATCGACAGCTTTGGCGCATCGGCTCCGATCGATGCGCTGTTCGATCATTTCGGGCTGACCGCCGACAAGATTACTCCTGCCGTGCGCGCAGCACTGGCGCAGGGCTGACCCTTTTTTACCGAACAATCGCAGGAGAATTTCCTATGGCAGTCAAGGTTGCAATCAATGGTTTTGGCCGCATCGGCCGTCTTGTGGCGCGCGCGCTGCTGGAGCGGACCGATCACGATCTGGAACTGGTCGCAATCAACGATCTGGCCGATGCCAAGTCGAACGCGCTGCTGTTCAAGCGCGACAGCGTTCATGGCACGTTTCCCGGCACCGTAGAAGCGGTGGGCGATAGCATCGTGGTCAACGGCAAAGCGATCAGGGTAACCGCCGAGCGTGATCCAGCCAAGCTGCCGCACGCCGCTCTGGGGGTTGATATCGCTCTGGAATGCACGGGTTTCTTTGCCGACAGGGAAAAGGCCAGCGCGCATCTCACCGCAGGCGCCAAGCGTGTGCTGATCTCGGCACCTGCTGGCGGTGCGGACAAGACCATCGTGTTCGGGGTCAACCATGACGTGCTGACCGCCGATGATCTGGTGGTCTCGAACGCCAGCTGCACCACAAACTGTCTCGCGCCGCTCGCCAAGGTGGTGCATGAGACTGTCGGTATCGAACGCGGCCTGATGACCACGGTGCACAGCTATACCAATGACCAGAAGATCCTCGACCAGATCCACGGCGATATGCGCCGTGCGCGTGCAGCTGCGATGTCGATGATCCCCACCACCACCGGTGCTGCGCGTGCGGTCGGGCTGGTGCTGCCTGAACTGAAGGGCAGGCTCGATGGATCGGCGATCCGCGTGCCCACGCCCAATGTCAGTCTTGTCGACCTCACCTTCACCCCGGGCCGTGATACCAGTGTCGAGGAAATCAACGGCGCGCTCAAGGCGGCATCGGAAGGCGCGTTGAAGGGCGTTCTGGCCTACACCGACGAGCCGCTGGTTTCGATCGACTTCAACCACGATCCGGCCAGTTCGACCATCGACAGCCTGGAAACCACCGTCATCGACGGCAAGCTGGTTCGCGTGATCAGCTGGTATGACAACGAATGGGGTTTTTCAAACCGGATGGTCGATACCGCAGGCGTCATGGCTGGACTACTCTGAGCAGTCGCGCAGGCTACACACGCAGGGAAAGGCCAGGCATGTTCAAGACTATCGATGATCTGATCGCGGACCGCCATGGCATTGCGGGCAAGCCGGTTCTGGTGCGCGAAGATCTGAACGTGCCGATGCACGACGGCCGGGTGTCGGATGATAGCCGGCTGCGTGCCGCGATGCCGACGCTGGCCGAACTTGCCGATCATGGCGCCAAGGTGCTGGTGCTGGCGCATTTCGGTCGTCCCGAAGGGCACCCCGACCCCGAACTCACCTTGCGGCCGATTGCGACCGCGCTGGCCGATGTGATGGGGCGGCATGTCGGCTTTCTGGGCTCGCCGGACCGGCATGCCATCGATATTCTGGAGCCAGGCAGCATCACCGTGCTGGAGAATAGCCGCTTTTATCCCGGTGAGGAAAAGAACGAGGTCCAGCTCGCCCGCTATATGGCGACGCTTGGTGATTTCTATGTCAACGATGCGTTTTCAGCAGCCCACCGCGCGCATGTTACCACCGAAGCGCTGGCGCATCTGTTGCCTGCCTTTGCCGGACGCGCGATGGAGGCCGAACTCAAGGCGCTTGAAGCTGCGTTGGGTAATCCTGACCATCCGGTTGCCGCCGTGGTCGGCGGATCGAAGGTGTCGACCAAGCTCGAAGTGCTGACCCATCTGCTCGGCAAGGTCGATCACCTGATCATCGGCGGCGCGATGGCCAATACGTTTCTGGCGGCACGCGGGATCGATGTCGGCAAATCCTTGTGCGAGCATGATCTGGCCGATGCGGCCAATGCGCTGATGGACGCCGCCGAGAAGGCCAATTGCACCGTTCATCTGCCCTATGATGTGGTCGTGGCGACGCAGTTTGCCGCAAACACTGCCCATCGTACGGTCAACGTGCACGAAATCGCGCCCGACGAGATGATCCTGGATGTCGGCGATTCAGCCGTCGAGGCGTTATCTGACGTGCTGAAAACCTGTCGCACCCTGGTGTGGAACGGGCCGCTGGGTGCGTTTGAATATGCTCCGTTCGACAAGGCTACCGTGGCGCTGGCGCGCACCGCCGCAGCCCTGACGCGCGAGGGCACTCTGGTATCAGTGGCAGGGGGAGGTGACACCGTCGCGGCGCTCAATCATGCGGGTGTCGCCGATGATTTCTCTTATGTTTCAACCGCTGGCGGTGCTTTCCTCGAATGGATGGAGGGCAAGGAATTGCCCGGCGTCAAGGCGCTTGAGGCCTGAAGCTTTGCCCGCCAATACGTAGCTGATCAGCCGAATAACTTGTGAGGACCTGCATGACCGACACCGCCACGTTCGACCTGATGCTCGCCAAGATGGAAACCGGCGCAGGCTTCATCGCCGCGCTCGACCAAAGCGGCGGATCGACCCCCAAGGCGTTGCAGGGCTATGGCATCGAGCAGGACGCGTATTGCGGTGACGAGGAAATGTTTGCACTCATTCACAAGATGCGCAGCCGCATCGTCACCTCGCCCTGCTTCAACGGCGAAAAAGTGATCGGCGCAATCCTGTTCGAACGCACGATGGATGGCGAAGCAAGCGGCAAGCCGGTGTCCGCGCTGCTGTGGGAACGCGGGGTTGTGCCTTTCCTGAAGATCGACAAGGGGCTCGAAGACGAAGCCAATGGCGTGCAATTGATGAAGCCCATCGCTGGTCTGGGCAAACTGCTCGCGCGCGCCAAGGCGCTTGGCATTTTTGGCACCAAGATGCGCTCGGTGATCAACGCGGCCTCGCCCACCGGTATCGCCGCGATCGTCGAACAGCAGTTCGCCGTTGCTGGCGAAATCCTCGATCATGGCCTGATCCCGATCATCGAGCCCGAAGTCTCGATCAAGAGCGCCGACCGCGCTGACAGCGATGCGATCCTGCGCGATCAACTTGTCAAATCCCTGAACGCGCTGCCCCAGGGCCGCCGCGTGATGCTCAAGCTTTCGCTGCCCGCTCACGCAGGCCTGTTCGCCGATCTGGTCAAGCACCCGGCGGTCATCCGCGTGGTTGCGCTTTCGGGGGGTTTCAGCCGTGCAGATGCCTGTGACGAACTGGCGAAAAACCACGGCGTTATTGCCAGCTTCTCACGCGCCTTGCTCAATGATCTCAAGCACCAGATGAGCGATGACGATTTCGACGCTGCGCTGGGCGGTGCGATTGCCGAAATCCACCACGCCTCGACCGCAAAATCGTGATCGGCAAGCCATGACCAGCTGCCAGCTTTATCTGGTGTCGCCGCTCGATGTGGGGGGTGATTTCCCTGACCGGCTGCGCGCTGCGCTTGAGGGCGGGCCGGTCGCCGCGTTCCAGTTCCGCGTCAAGGATATGGACCAGCATACCGCTGCGCGCTTGGCCGAACCGCTGCTCGCCATCTGTCAGGCGCATGACTGTGCGTTCATCGTCAATGACAGCGTCGCGCTGGCCAAGCGGCTGGGCGCTGACGGGGTGCATCTGGGGCAAGGTGATGGCGATCCGCGCGAGGCGCGTGAGTTGCTGGGCAAGGATGCCCAGATCGGCGTGACCTGTCACAACAGCCGGCATCTGGCGCTGGAAGCTGGCGAGGCAGGGGCCGACTATGTGGCCTTCGGGGCCTTTTTCCCGAGCACCACCAAAGATGCCAAAGTTCGCGCCGATCCGGAAATCCTGACCTGGTGGACTTCGATGATGGAACCGCCGTGTGTCGCCATAGGCGGCATCACGATCGCAAATGCGCCGGTGATTATCGAGGCAGGGACAGATTTTCTGGCGGTATCAGGCGGCGTGTGGAACCACGCCGATGGACCACAATCAGCTGTGCGAGAATTCCTCGCTCTGATGGGCAATGACTGAGACGCGGGTAGGCGCCGAGCTCTCAAGGCGGCTGAGATGGCTCAGGAAATCGGCCTCGAATGCCTCGACTGCGGGCGGCACTTCACTGCAACAGCCGGTGACCGTCGTGATCGCATTGCGAGACTTGCCGAAAATGCCTGCGGCGGGCGTTTTGAGATTCAGTAACGGCATGATTGCATGATCCAGTTCCGGCCTCGCCCTAGCAGCTTTGCCGATTTTTTACATCTATAAACATTGTCTTGCGCCTTATAGGACGGATTGGTCATGCTGGGGGTGTTTCGATCGGATGATCGTTGTGGTGGCCAACTCGATGTGCCCGATACCCTGAAACCAAATACCTTGCCATGGCTTGCGCTTGCGCCTAGAGGCCCTGTCCAATCCCTGAAATCTAACCGAAACGAGCCTCGCATGAAGATCAGCGGTGTCGATATTCGCCCCGGCAACATTCTGGAATATGAAGGCGGCATCTGGAAGGTCGGCAAGATCCAGCATACCCAACCCGGCAAGGGTGGCGCGTTCATGCAGGTCGAAATGAAGAACATGGAAGACGGTCGCAAGACCAATGTGCGCTATCGCAGCGCCGATACCGTCGAAAAGGTACGGCTCGACACCAAGGATTTCCAGTTCCTGTTTGCCGACGGCCAATCTTTTGTGTTCATGGACGAGGAAAATTTCGAGCAGATCACCATCGCGGCCAAACTGCTGGGCGATGAGGTGGCTTTTCTGCAGGATGGCATGCAGGTGACGCTGGAAATGTATGACGAGCGTCCCATTTCGGTGCAGTTGCCCGACCATATCGAAGCGACGATTGTCGAAGCCGACGCGGTGGTAAAGGGGCAGACCGCCTCATCCAGCTACAAGCCTGCAATTCTCGACAATGGTGTGCGCGTCATGGTGCCGCCGCATATCAGCAGCGGCACGCGAATCGTGGTCGATGTCTATGCCAAGGAATATGTCCGCAAGGCGGATTGATCGGACCTTTCGTTTATGCCTGCCATTTCAGCCATCATCCGCGTCATGGAAAGCGCCGCGCGCAAGGCAGGCGGACGCTTGCGCCGCGACTTTGGCGAGGTCGAGCACTTGCAGGTCTCCAAAAAAGGCCCCGCCGATTTCGTCTCGAAGGCGGACCAGCAGGCCGAGCGCATCTTGTATGACGAACTGACCAAGGCACGGCCCGGCTGGGGCTTTTTGCTCGAAGAAGGCGGCGATATCCCCGCCGATGAGGGGCGTCCGCGCTTCATCATCGACCCCCTTGATGGCACGAGCAATTTCTTGCACGGCATCCCGCATTTCGCGATCTCGATCGCGGTGCAGGAGCCTGCGCTTGATGGCAACGGCTGGGGCGATATCAGCGCGGCGCTGATCTATCAGCCGGTCACAGATGAAAGCTATTGGGCAGAAAAGTCGCGCGGCGCCTGGTTGCAGGACCGACGGTTGCGCGTCTCGGGCCGCCGCAGCCTCAACGAGTCTTTGATCGCCACGGGCATTCCTTTTCTGGGCCATGGCGATATGTCCGAATGGACGCGGATTTTCGGTGCAATTGCGCCCGAAGTTGCCGGTATCCGGCGTTTTGGCGCAGCGTCACTCGATCTTGCCTGGCTGGCCGCCGGACGCGTCGATGGTTTCTGGGAAAGCGGTCTCAAGCCATGGGATGTCGCAGCGGGCATCTTGCTGGTGCGTGAGGCAGGCGGGTTTGTCACCGATTACCGCGGCGGAGCGCAACCGATGGAGCGCCAGCAGGTGATTGCGGGTAATGATGCACTGCATTCACGCCTGCACAAGTTGCTGGCAGGCGCGCTGCGCTAACCACTTGGCCGGATCGGGCGGTTGCCGCGATCACTCGCTGACGTAGCGGCGATAGTTCTGCATCTGGGTTAGCCAGATATCGAGGCTCTCGTTGAACACCGCTTCTGGTACGCCGCCCTTGTCGGTGTCGACATCCATCACCAGCACCGGATCATCCTCGCTATCGCGATAGGCGCGGACGAAGCGCTTGGTGCGGTTCCAGTCGTTGAGCTTTTCGATGGCAAAGCTCTTGCGGTCGTTGAAGCCGAAATAGAACTGGACGGTTTTGCAATCGGCATTGGCGTCATTGCAGTTCATCAGCGCGATCAGGAACGGCATGTCATCATAGGCGCTCTGGATATAGGGGTTGCCGTCCGATTGCTGTTTGAGTTCACTGGGCAGGCCGCGCGCCTTGAGCACCGCTGTGATACTGTCGGGCTGGGTTGCGGATACCGACTGCGCGTTTCCTGCTTCAGCACCCGGCAGCCCAAGCGCGAACCCAAACGCGATCAGCACAGCCAGCGTGCCTGATTTGTAATTATACATATGTAACAGCCCCTGCGCGAAATACGTCCAAATCGTGCCCTATCGGTGCGATTAGCGCAATGGAGGTTGCGTGAAAGTGCACTGCCGCACACATCGGGCTGATCGGGTGAAATTCCCATGGTGCATTGCCGCAAAAAAGGGGTCTTGCGGCTTGCGATAGCCGGTTTGGTCGCCTAAAGACCGCGCAAGCAACACGCACAAGCGGGATACGCACATGGCTGAATATCTGCCAATTTTGCTGTTCCTGGCGGTCGCTCTGCTCTTGTCGGTGGCATTTGTTTTCCTGCCGATCGGGGTGTCGCGGCTTACCGGAGCGCACAAACCTACGGTCGCCAAACTGACCGAATATGAATGCGGTTTTCCCGCTTTTGACGACTCGCGCAGCCAGTTCGATGTGCGCTTTTATCTGGTCGCGATCCTGTTTATAATTTTCGATCTGGAAGCCGCGTTCCTGTTCCCCTGGGCGGTCTCGCTCGAGCAGATCGGCTGGGTCGGTTGGGCTACGATGATGGTGTTTCTGTTCGAACTGGTCATCGGCCTGATTTACGCATGGAAAGTGGGAGCCCTCGATTGGGAGTAGAACCGCAAACCGCCCGCGTGGCCGCCGGTACATTATTGACCGGTGCGCCTGCCGGGGCTGTTGTTCCCGGTGTGGACACATTGCCTGATGTCGCCTTTCTTAACGACATCAACGCCGAAGTTACAGACAAGGGCTTTCTCGTCACATCGACCGAAGAACTCTTCCAATGGGCTCGTACGGGTTCGTTGTGGTGGATGACCTTCGGGCTGGCCTGCTGCGCGGTCGAGATGATCCACGTCAGCATGCCGCGTTATGACATGGAGCGTTTTGGCGTGGCCCCGCGCGCATCGCCGCGCCAATCGGATGTGATGATCGTTGCCGGCACATTGTGCAACAAGATGGCTCCGGCGCTGCGGCGCGTTTACGATCAGATGTCCGAGCCGAAATACGTGATTTCGATGGGTAGCTGCGCCAATGGCGGCGGCTATTACCATTACAGCTACTCAGTAGTGCGTGGTTGCGATCGCATCGTTCCGGTGGATATTTACGTCCCCGGATGCCCGCCGACCGCCGAGGCGTTGCTGTACGGCGTGATGCAATTGCAGCGCAAGATCCGCCGGATCGGCACGATCGAACGCTGATTTTAGGTTTTAAGCCTGCCGCGAGGCGGGTTGTTTGAGGGACGCGCATGGGACATTCGGCTCCACGTTATGCCGTGCTTGAAGGCTTGGGCGATGCTGTGGCTGCAACGCTGGGTGACCGGCTGATCGCGATGCGCCAAACCCAGGGTGAATATTGTTTCACCGTGCGCCGCGAGGCTGTGGCCGAAGCGCTCGATCTGCTGCGCGACATGCACGACTATCAACAGCTTATGGAGATTGCAGGGGTCGATTATCCTGATCGGCCTGAGCGGTTCGAGATCGTCTATTGCCTGCTCAGCCTGACCAGAAACCACCGTATCCGCATCGCCTGCACCACCGATGAAGATACGCCGGTACCGACCGTCACCACGATCTGGCCGGTGGCCGGGTGGCTGGAGCGCGAAGTCTATGACATGTACGGCGTGATTTTTGCGGGCAACCCTGATCTGCGCCGCATCCTGACCGATTATGGCTTTCGCGGTCATCCGTTCCGCAAGGATTTTCCGCTGACCGGCTATAGCGAAGTGCGCTATTCCGAAGAGCAGGGCCGCGTCATTTATGAACCGGTCAAGCTGGCGCAGGATTTCCGCAGCTTCGATTTCACCTCACCGTGGGAGGGTGCCGACTATGTGCTGCCGGGCGATGAAAAGTCGCTGGGTGGCCCGCCTACCGTCGATAAACCCAAAACCACCGAAAACCAGTCTGATACCGGTGCCGGCAAGGGTGCCAACACAGAGGCTGCGAAGCGTAGCCCAGAGGCACCCGAGCAGAAACCTGCCGACAAGAAGGAGGGCAAGGCATGACCGCCGAGGCACTTCACGACAATCCGGGCAATGGGCTGGAAACTCCACTGGTCGAAAAGGATTCGACCGCAGGCGATCTGGAAATCCAGAATTACACGATCAACTTCGGTCCGCAGCATCCGGCTGCGCACGGCGTGCTGCGCATGGTGATGGAACTCGACGGCGAGATCGTCGAGCGCATCGATCCGCATATCGGCCTGTTGCATCGCGGCACCGAAAAGCTGATCGAATACAAGACCTATCTGCAGGCTTTGCCCTATTTCGACCGGCTGGATTACTGTTCGCCATTGGCGATGGAGTACAGCTATGTGCTGGCTATCGAAAAGCTGCTGAACCTCCAGGTGCCACCGCGCGCGCAATATCTGCGTGTGCTGTTCGCCGAACTGACCCGCATCTGCAACCATATGCTCAACCTGGGCAGTCATGTGATGGATGTCGGCGCGATGACGCCCAACCTGTGGCTGTTCGAAATCCGCGAGGACTGCCTGAATTTCTTCGAGCGCGCGTCCGGTGCGCGGATGCACAGCGCGTGGTTCCGTCCCGGCGGCGTGCATCAGGATGTCCCGCTGAAATTGCTCACCGATCTGGCCGACTGGCTCGATACTTTCCCCAAGCTGTTCGAAGACGCAATGAGCCTTGTCGTCGACAACCGCATCTTCAAGCAGCGCAATGTCGATATCGCGGTGGTCTCAAAGGACGATGCGGTGCGCTGGGGCTTTTCCGGCCCGATGATCCGGGGCAGCGGCATAGCCTGGGATTTGCGCAAGTCGCAGCCCTATGATGTCTATGCGCAGATGGTGTTCGACGTGCCGGTGGGCACGCGCGGAGACTGTTATGACCGGTTCATGGTGCGCGTCGAGGAAGTCCGCCAGTCCGCGCGGATCATGCGCCAGTGCCTCAACGACATGCCCGAAGGCCCGATTGCCTCGAACGACCGCAAGATCGTGCCACCCAGGCGCGCCGAGATGAAGCAGTCGATGGAGGCGCTGATCCATCACTTCAAGCTGTACACCGAAGGCTTTCATGTTCCGGCTGGTGAAGTCTATGTCGCCACCGAAAGCCCCAAGGGCGAATTTGGCGTGTATCTGGTCAGCGATGGCAGCAACAAGCCGTATCGCTGCAAGATCCGCCCGACCGCGTTTTCGCACCTGCAAGCGATGGATTTCATGTGCAGGGGCCATATGCTGTCGGATGCGACCGCCATATTGGGCGCAATGGACGTGGTGTTCGGGGAGTGCGACCGGTGAGCATGTTGATGTTTCCATCAAAGACAAAGAGCTTTTGCGTGAACGATGATGTCGGCAATCTCATCCTTGAGCGCTTGCGCCCGATGGACGACCGTCTGATCAATATTGAAAGCAACATGAGCGATCTGAAAACACGAATGTCCGCACTCAAAGAGCATACCGGCGGGCTGTTTACCGCCCTCACGGGCGTGAACAGCCGGTTCGATCGCTTGACCGACCGCGTTGATCGCATCGACCGCCGGCTTGATGTATCGGACCACTGCTGATGGCTGACACAGCCCACATTCCCGATGAAGCCGAAACCCGTGCGCGGTGGGGCGGCTTTGCGTTTACGACCGACAATCTCGCCAAGGCGACGACGTTTATCGCGCGTTACCCCGAGGGGCGTCAACGCAGCGCGGTGATGCCGCTGCTCGATCTGGCGCAGCGGCAGGTGGGCGCAGATACGCAGACGCAAGGGTGGCTTCCGGTCCCGGTGATCGAATATGTCGCCGCCATGCTCGATATGCCGTTTATCCGCGCCTATGAGGTCGCGAGCTTTTATACGATGTACAATCTCGCGCCGGTGGGCCGTTTTCATGTGCAGGTGTGCGGCACCACGCCGTGCCTGTTGCGCGGCAGCGATAATGTGATGGCGGCGTGTGCCAACAAGGGGCTGGTCAAGGGCAAGACCACACCCGATGGGCTGTTCACGCTCACCGAAGTCGAACGCACCGATGGTCCAGGTCAACGATGATAATTTCGAGGATCTCGATTACGACAGTACGACGCGCATCCTTGAGGCATTGGCCGCGGGGCAAAGCCCGCAAGTCGGAACGCAGATTGCCGGACGCCACACCAGCGAGCCTGAGGGCGGGCCGACCACGCTCAAGCAGATGGTCGATGCCAACCATGATTATCGCGGAGAATGGTGATGCCCAA
>JBBQXX010000035.1:0-16593 GCA_038209235.1 Sphingomonadales bacterium
TGGCGATCCCGCGATCATCGCTATCCTTTCATCTCAATCAACTGATGCAGGCCGGACTGATCGTGCAGCGACGCGAAAGCCGGTCGCTGATTTATTCGGCGGATTTTGCCGCGATGGGCGATCTGGTCGCCTTCCTCACCGAAAACTGCTGCCGGGGCACCGGTTGTTGGTCCCCTGAAACTGAAGGAAAAATCTGATGAAGCGCATCCATGTTCACACCAAGACCAGGGATATCGATGGCTCGGTCGCGTTCTACTCGGCGATTTTCGGTGCCCAGCCGACCGTCATCAAGAGCGATTATGCCAAATGGCAACTCGATGACCCCTGCATCAACTTCGCCATCTCGCTGGCCGGGTGCGGTGCCAGCGAGGGCATTGAGCATCTAGGCATTCAGGCCGAAAATGCGGGCGAATTGGCCGATGTCTATGCCAATCTCGCTAAGGCTGATCAGCCGGTGTTCGAAGAGGGCAAGACCACCTGCTGCTATGCCCGGTCTGAAAAGAGCTGGGTGAAAGACCCCAACGGCATCGTATGGGAAGCGTTCTTCACCGATGGCGAAGCGACGGTTTATGGCGACTCCGGCCCCGTCGCCAAAGGTGCGCTGAGCGCGCCAGAGACAACCTGCTGCCCGGTCATGTGAGGGTGGTCGCGCGATGACCAGCATACTATTCTTGTGCACCGGCAATTCGGCGCGCTCGATCCTGGCCGAGGCGCTTGCCAATCAGTTGGGGCAGGGCAGGCTGACCGCATATTCGGCGGGCAGCTTCCCCAAGCGTAAGCCGCACCCGCTGGCGCTGGAGGTGCTGGCCGAGCGCGGTATCGATGGCGATTTCCGCTCGAAAAGCTGGGATGAATTTGCCGCGCCCGGCGCGCCGCCAATCGATATCGTGATCACGGTGTGCGACAATGCGGCGGGCGAGACATGCCCGATCTTCCCCGGCCGCGCGATCAAGGCGCACTGGGGGGTCGCCGATCCTGCCGCGGTAGACGGTAATGGCCAGCGCGCCGCGTTTGAAACGGCGGTCGACCAGATGCTGGCGCGTATCGCAGCGCTGCTGGACCTTGATCTGGCAGGCGAAGCGCAATCGCTTCAACGTCGGCTCGCAGCGATTGGACAATTTGAGGGGGCTACAAATGGGCGAACGCGGACGGCGGCTGGTTGCTGAAGGTTTGGGATCGCTGCTGCTGTTTGCTGGCGTCGTGGGCTCAGGTATCATGGCCGAGGCGCTGGCGGGCGGTAATGTCGCGATAGCTTTGCTGGGCAATACGCTGGCAACTGGCGCGATCCTGTACGTGATCATCACCATTTTCGGACCGATATCGGGCGCGCATTTCAATCCTGCGGTCACGCTGGTGATGCGGCTCAAGGGCCTGATCGGCTCAGGCGAAGCGATCGGCTTTGTGGTCGTGCAACTGGTCGGCGGGATCATCGGGGTGTGGATCGCCCATCTGATGTTCGATCTGCCGATCCTGCAGATATCGGCCAGGCCGCGCAGCGGTATCGGGCAGTGGTCGGGCGAATTTGTCGCAACCTTCGGGTTGTTGCTGACGATTTTGGGGACGGTGCGCTATCGGCCTAACAATCTGCCGGTCGCCGTCGCGCTCTTTATCACCGCCGGGTACTGGTTCACCAGTTCGACCAGCTTTGCGAACCCCGCCATTGCAATCGCACGGTCGCTGTCAGACAGCTTTGCAGGGATCGCACCTGTGGATGTGCCGATGTTCATCATCGCGCAGTTTGCAGGCGCGCTTGTGGCGTGGGGCGTGGCGCGGTTTATGTTTAAAGAGGACCGCCACCTGGAGTGACCGGCAAGGGCCTGTAAACCCGTCCCGACCGCTCCTGACACTTCGTCGATGACAAATGCGCGGCGAGCGCCTATCTGCCGCAGCGATCATGACCACAACCATCACTATCCCCGCCCCGCCGAAAGTCGGCATGGTGTCGCTTGGCTGCCCCAAGGCGCTGGTCGATTCTGAGCGCATCCTCACCAAACTGCGCGCCGATGGCTATCAGATGTCCGCCGATTATGCCGGAGCAGACGTCGTGCTGGTCAACACCTGCGGCTTTCTCGACAGCGCCAAGGAAGAGAGCCTTGAGGCAATTGGCGAGGCGATAGCGGAAAATGGCCGGGTGATCGTGACCGGCTGCATGGGCAACGAAGCCGACCTGATCCGCGCGCGCTTTCCTGCGGTTCTGGCGGTCACCGGCGCGCACCAGTATGAAGACGTCGTGCAGGCGGTGCACAAAGCCGCGCCGCCCGCCCGCGGAGCGTTTATCGATCTGGTGCCGGGTCTCGATGATTTTGGCGCGGGTATCAAGCTCACGCCGCGCCACTACAGCTATCTCAAGATTTCCGAAGGCTGCAACCACCGCTGCGCGTTCTGCATCATCCCCTCGTTGCGCGGCGATCTGGTCAGCAGGCGTATCGATGCAGTGCTACGCGAGGCGGAAAAGCTGGTCGCGGCAGGCACGCGCGAACTGCTGGTGATCAGCCAGGATACCTCGGCTTACGGGGTCGATAACCGGCACGAGCCACGCAGCTGGAAAGGCCGCGAAGTACGCGCGCACATGACCGATCTGGCCCGCGAACTGGGCGGATTACGCTCGCCCGATGGCCGTGCACCCTGGGTGCGGCTGCACTATGTGTATCCCTATCCGCATGTCGATCAGGTTATCCCGCTGATGGCCGAAGGACTGCTGACGCCCTATCTGGATATCCCGTTCCAGCATGCCTCACCTGCCGTGCTCAAGCGGATGAAGCGCCCGGCAAACGAGGCCAAGGTGCTCGAACGGATCAAGGCGTGGCGCACGATTGCGCCCGATATCACGATCCGCTCGTCATTCGTGGTGGGCTTCCCCGGCGAGACCGAGGCCGATTTCCAGTATCTGCTCGACTGGCTGGACGAAGCGCAGCTTGACCGTGTCGGCGGCTTCCGCTTCGAGCCGGTCGAGGGGGCGGCGGCGAACGCTTTGCCCGATCCGGTGCCCGAAGCCATCAAGGAAGACCGCTACCAGCGGCTGATGGAAAAGACCGCTGCGATCAGCGCCGCCAAGCTCGCCGCCAAGGTGGGCCGCAGCTTGCCGGTGATCATTGATGAGGTTGGCGATGCCGATGCGGACGATGGCACCATCGGCGCAACCGGTCGCTCGCAGGCCGATGCGCCCGAGATCGATGGCAACGTGTTCCTGCGCGATGTGCCGGCAAATCTGGCCCCCGGCGATATCGTTGACGTCGTGATCGAAGACGCCGATGAGCACGACCTGTTCGGCGTGATCGCGCCTTCGGCCTGAGCTGAGCGGTTCGATCAGACCGGCAGTCCGGACTGGGGCTTGGCCTCTTTGAGGACGAAGCTGGTGCTGATCGCCTTGATACCCGTGATCGGTCGCAGGCGGCGGTTGGCAAAGTCGGCATAGCTGTCAAGATCGCGGCTGACGACGGTGAGGATATAATCTGCGTCGCCGGTGACCTGGTGGCAGGCGATCACTTCGTCCAGCCCCGCAACCGCTGCCTCGAACGCGCGCGTCACCGCTTCGCTGTGATCGCTGATCTCGACGCTGACATAGGCGAGCACGCCCAGCCCCAGCGCGCGGCGGCTGAGCCGGGCCGAATAGCCCCGGATCACGCCTTCGGCCTCAAGCTTGCGAACCCGCCGCCAGCAGGGCGATGCCGACATCCCGACGCCTTCGGCCAGGTCTGCATTGGTGATGCGGCCATTGTCCTGCAGCGCCCGCAAAATGTGGAGATCTTCCGGTTCCAATTTTATCATTGGTTATATCTACCAAAACTGGCGCAAAATGGGAAGGAGCTTTCCATTTTGCCGGTGTACAGAGAAGATTGAGGCAGGATTTTTCGCGGCCAGCATGCTATGACTGTGTGGCAAGCTAAAAGGCCAGATACGCGAGGGCAAATTTCTATGGAACACCTGCTGATTTTGCCCGATACTGTCGATTACTCGGTCATTCCCCCTGTGCCCGCCAATACCTTCGTCGCGCCACTGGTGCGGCCTGGTCACCTGGGTGAGGACTGGCTGGAGCCTCAGCAGCGAGCGTATACCGCCGATGAGCATCGTATCTGGGACGATCTGTTCGCGCAGCAGATGGGAGTGCTGCCGGGCCGCGCAGCGAGCAGCTTTCTGCAAGGGCTGGAGCGGCTTGATCTGGGGCGCGGCGGCGTGCCTGACTTTGCTGCGATGAGTGATGAGCTGGAGCCGATCACCGGGTGGCGGGTCGTGCCGGTTCCGATGCTGATCCCCGATCATGTGTTTTTTTACCACCTTGCCAACCGGCGCTTTCCGGCGGGCAACTTCATCCGCAGCCGCGCGCAGTTCGATTACATCTCGGAACCCGACGTGTTCCACGACGTGTTTGGCCACGTCCCGATGCTGACCGATCCGGTCTACGCCGATTACATGCAGGAATATGGCCGCGCCGGGTGGAAAGCGCTGGCGCACAATCGGCTGAAAGCACTTTCGGCGCTGTATTGGTACACGGTAGAATTCGGGCTGATCTGTGAGGCCGATGGCATCAAGGCTTATGGCGCGGGCATATTATCCGGTCCCAGCGAGGCGAAATTTGCCGTGCAGGGGCAATCGCCCAACCGCATTCACCTCGAGGTCGATCGGGTGATGCGGACCGATTATGTCATATCCGATATGCAACCCACCTATTTTGTGATTGATTCGTTTGAAGAATTATTCCGCAAAACGGTCGAGCGCAATTTCGATGACCTGTATCGCGGTCTCAACCCGGGGTTTACCTATTCCAATCAGGCTGTGCTCGGCGGCGATCGGGTCTATCACCTCGGCACGCAGGAATATGCAGGGCGTGGAGGTCAGGGTTCGGGTGCCCAGCCGGTTTGAAGATTGCGCCGCCGCGCCGCAAGGTTTAACCATAATCCATGACAACAGCTCGCCCGTTCCGCATCGATATCCCCCAAGCCGCGCTGGATGATCTGAAGGCGCGTATCCGCAACGCGCGGCTGCCTGAAAAGGAAACCGTTGACGACTGGGACCAGGGCATCCCGCTGGCAACGGTCCGCGATTATGCCGCCTATTGGGCCGATGGCTATGACTGGCGGCGCTGCGAGGCGGCGCTCAATGCGTATCCGCAGTATCTGATCAAACTGGACGGTGTGGATATCCATTTCCTCCACATCCGATCAGCCCATGCAGGCGCGCGGCCGTTGCTGATGACGCATGGCTGGCCGGGGTCGGTGCTGGAGTTCATGGCGGTCATCGAACCGCTGATCAACCCTGTGGACGCTGCCGATGCGTTTCATCTGGTCATACCATCGCTGCCCGGCTTCGGATTTTCGGGCAAGCCTGCGGTGACCGGCTGGAGTATTCCCAAAATTGCGACGGTGTGGAACGATCTCATGCTGGCGCTGGGCTATGATCGTTATCTTGCGCAGGGCGGCGACTGGGGATCGGCTGTCACGCTGGAGATTGCGCGGCAAAATCTGGGAGCTTGCGCTGCGGTGCATTCCAACATGGTCCTTGCTCCGCCCGACCCGGCAACGTTGGCGGATATGAGCGATCTGGAAAAGCGCGCAGCGACGCGGATGCAATACTATCAGGAAAAAGAAAGCGGCTATTCTGCGATCCAGCGCACCCGCCCGCAGACTATCGGCTATGCGCTGGCCGATTCGGCTGTCGGGCAGATGGCATGGATTTTGGAGAAGTTCCGCAACTGGTCCGATTGCGATGACAGTTTCTCGGGGTTTAGCCGCGATGCGCTGCTCGACACGATTACGCTCTACTGGCTGACCAACAGCGCCGCATCCTCGGCGCGATTATACTGGCACAGCTTTGGATCGATGGGCTTTGATCCGGTCAGCCTGCCAACCGGGGGCACGATCTTCCCCAAAGAGCTGTTCCAGACCTCGCGCCGCTGGGCCGAAAAACGGTTCAGCAACCTGATCTACTGGAACGAAGTAGACACAGGCGGGCATTTCGCCGCGCTGGAGGTGCCGGAAATTTTCGTCGATGAGGTGCAGGCATGTTTTCGGGGACAGCCGCTTTAAGGGGGTCTTTGTCCCGCTAGCTCCGGCAAGATTGCGCGGTCGCTGGCGTGGCCCTTGCCGATCAGCGCAAGCGACCCACAAAGCCTGATCGCTATCCGCGCGACGCCGGGCATTTCCCCGGAATCCGCCAGCCGTGCGACAGATCGCCCCGCTGCGACCATGAGCGATATCCCTCATACGAGGAGAGGGCGGTTCAGTCTGCTGCTGCGGCCTTGTCGGCAAGCATGTTTTGTTGCCAGAAGGCAAGCGTCGTCCAGAACAGATAGTCGCCATTTTCCTTGCGACGGAAACCATGGCCTTCGTTTTGCGCCAGAAGATGCCATGCCGTACCGCCGTGCGCGCGCACCGCCTTGATGATCTGATCGGCTTCGCTGGCCGGAACCCGCGGATCATTGGCACCGGTGACGACCAGCAACGGCATCTTGAGCTTGTCGACCTGGGTCAGCGGGCTGATCTCGGTGAGCTTGGCGCGCAGTTCTGGAATACGCTCGTCGCCATATTCGACGCGTCGCAGGTCTCGCCGGTATTCCTCTGTATTTTCAAGGAAAGTAACGAAGTTCGAGATCGCAACGATGCAGGTCGCAGCGTTGAAGCGGCGCGCGTAGCGGATCGCGCTGGCATAGCACATATAGCCGCCATAGCTGCCGCCTGTAACCCCGAAGCGGCGGGCATCGAGCGTCGGGTATTTGCCAAGCCGGTCGAGATAGGCACCGATGTCCTTGACCGAATCCTCGCGGCGAAACGGGCCGTTGTCCAGGCTGACGAAGCGTTTGCCAAAGCCGGTCGAGCCGCGAACGTTGGGATAAAAAAGCGCAATGCCCAGTTCGTTGATCAAATAGTTGTTGCGGCCCAGAAAACCTGCCGAAGCCTGGCCTTCGGGTCCGCCGTGGATCGACATGATCAGCGGGCGCTTGCCGGGGTGGCGCCTGGCGTCGGGGCGGTAGAGCAGTCCGGAAATCGGCTCGCCGTCAAAGCTCTTGATCTCGACCAGTTCGGGCACGACATTTTGGGCCGGGTCCAACCCGCCGGTCTCGCTCTCAGTCCAGCGCGTAACCTTCATCGTTGCAGGATCAAGGCTATAGGCATCTCCGGGCGACTGGTTTGAATAGACGGTAAATCCCAGGGTGCCCCAGGGCGCAAATTGCATACCCGTGCCAATCTCGCCGGCGGGCAGACCGGTGACCAGACGGCTGGCACCGCTGGCGATATCATAGAAATGAAGTTTGGAAAATCCGGCTTCATTAACAACATACGCGATGGTCTTGCCATCCTTGCTGATATCGAAGCTGCTGACGTCCCAGCGACCGCCATCGATCACCGGTGTGAAAAGGCCGCTGGCGGTATCGAGCACGCCCAGCCGCTGGACGTCCGAATCCTTGTCGCTGGAAACCCATAGCCGTCCATCGGGCGCAAACTGGAGGTTGCCATAAGCCACCTGCGTTGCATCGCGCGTGATCTGCCGGATGGCGTTGGTCTCGACATCGACGATGTGCAGTTGGCTGTCGGTCACCGAGATATAATTGAACACCAGAAGATCGCGGCTGTTGGGCGCAAAATCAATCGCCGCCCATCCGCCGCTTTCGGTCGCCAGCAGCATCCGCGCTGCCTTCGGGTTGCGCGCGTCCATCACATAAATGTCGTTGTACACGCCGGTGCGCTTGTTGGTGCCATAAGCGACCAGCTTGCCGTCATCCGACCACGGCCCCAGGGCATGGCGGCTCTTGCCATCGGTGAGCAGCGTCAGCCGGCCCTTGTCGAGCGCATAGATCTGCAAGACCTCGTTGCCGCCTGCGTCCTTTTCGACCAGCAGCATCGATCCATCGGGTGACCAGGTGCCGCGGGATATCGGCTCTTCTTCAAAGCTGATCTGTCGCCGTGCCGCACCTGGCGCCGCGACGCGGTGCAACTGCGATACGTTGGCAAAGCGCGTGGCGATGAGCATCGATTTGTCCGCCGGGTTCCATCCGGCAAAGCTGGCGGTGCGAAACTCAAGATAGGGACGGGTGTCCTCGACCAGCGACAGCGCGATCGGCGGCACGCCATCGGTCAGCATCGCAGCAGGCGGCGGTGCAATACGGTTTACCGGGTCTGCATCCTGCGCATATCCGGGCGGCGCGGCGGTGAACGTCAGAGCCGCGCCTGCCATCAAGGCGCGTGGCCCCCATGTGAACCTGCCCATCTGCGTTCCCTTGCTGTTTTTGTTGCGCGCCGGTCTATGCCGCAGTGGGCGGCTTGGCAATTGCATACTAAGCTCTAGGCACCGCCTGTTCGCCACCCTAGAAGCACCGCCCATGGATCGTCCCGTATCGAGCACAATTACCGCGCCGTTCGTTTTGCTCGACGATGCGCGCCATGAAAAGGCCGCGCCGGCACGGCTTTATCGCAACCCGGTGCGCTGCCTGAGCGCGCATACCGCCGATGAACTGGACACACTGCTCGATGCCATCCGCGCGGCGGGTCGCGAGGGCCTGCATGCGGCGGGCTATCTTGCCTATGAGGCGGGGCTGGCGCTGGAGCCACGGCTGCGCCCGTTGCTGGCCGACATGGCACCAGTGCAACTGGCGTGGTTCGGGCTGTTTGATGGTCATGCCGTCATGCCGTCTGCGGATATCGATGCATGGATCGCCGCGCAGATGCCGCAAACCGAGGCATTTCTTGGGCCGGTGCAATCCGAGATGGATGAGGCAGGGTATTCCGCCCGCTTCGCCCGGGTGCACGATGCCATCGAAAGCGGCGATATCTATCAGGCAAACCTCACCTTTCAGAACCGCGCAGCATTGTCAGGCCATCCGCTGGCGCTTTATCGAAAGCTGCGGGCAGGATCGGCGGCGGGCTATGGCGGCGTCATTTTCGATGGCAGCGACTGGTTGCTCAGCCTGTCGCCCGAACTGTTCTTCTCGATCCGCCAAGGCTGTGTCACCGCGCGCCCGATGAAGGGCACCGCGCCGCGTCACGGCGATCCGCAGCGCGATGCGCAGGCTGCCTGCGCCCTGGCTGCGTCAGAAAAGGACCGCGCCGAAAATCTGATGATCGTCGATCTGCTGCGCAATGACCTGTCGCGGATCGCCGCACCGGGCAGCGTTGCGGTAACCGATCTGTTCCGGATCGAAAGCTATCCCACCGTCCATCAGATGACCTCGACCGTGCGCGCCGATATCGCGCCGGGGCACGATGCGATCGATGTCATTCGCGCAATCTATCCTTGCGGGTCTATTACGGGCGCGCCGAAGATCCGGGCGATCGAGTTGCTGCATGCTATCGAAGCACGGCCACGCGGCATCTACTGCGGATCGATCGGGCGTATCGATCCGCCTGCTGATGGCAAGCCGGGCGATGCCGCGTTCAACGTCGCCATTCGCACCTTGCATCTGGCAAGCGATGCGCAAAAGGTCACGCTGGGCCTTGGGTCAGGTGTCGTTGCAGACTCGGCAAGCGGCGACGAATGGCGCGAATGTCTGATCAAGGGGGCGTTTTTGGCAGCGGCGACAACACGGTTCGATCTGATCGAGACGATGGGGTTTGACCCGTCGCACGGCATCATCCGGCTGGAAATGCATCTTGAGCGGATGAAGACCAGCGCAGCGACGCTGGGCTTTTCGTTCGACCGCCACGCGGTGCGCAACGCCCTGAACCACGCTTGTTTCTATCTCGACGCGCCGACCCGCATCCGCCTGCTGCTCGGTCCACGCGGTGGCACTGCCATCGAGATGCGTCCGATGCCCGCTGCGCTAGCCGAGCCGCTGCATGTCGTCATCTGCGCAATGACGCTGGCGGCCGATGATCTGCGGCTGGCGCACAAGACCACCGACCGCGCCTGTTATGATCGCCCCCGCAGCGCGGCCAGCGCCGATTGCGGCGCGCAGGAGGTGGTGTTCGTCGATGCCGATGGCGCGCTTACCGAGGGCAGCTTCACGCATGTGTTTGTAGAGCGTGACGGGCGGTTGCTGACCCCGCCACTTGCCGGCGGGTTGCTGCCCGGCATCTTGCGCGCCGAACTGATCGAGCAGGGGCGGGCGATTGAGCGCCGCCTGACGCGCGATGATTTACGCGATGGTTTCTGGCTCGGCAACTCTCTGCGCGGCCTGATGAAGGCACGGCTGGGCGCCTGAAGGTCATTTATGGACGCCTGAAAACACCGTTGATGGTCGCTGGAGCGGACCAATCAAAACCTGAACGGTTCGCTGTGCTGTGGTTCACAACCGATACACGCGATCCGGGCCAACTTGGCGTTCATAGCAAAGCCATCGCGCGCTCTGCTTGATTCGCACCCGAGCGGCATAGCTTGCCGTTGCAGTGTAACTTTCTGTCCCCCTGACGCGAAACTCGGGGGCAGGGAAAACAGACGAGAGACGATATGACCACGATTTTGAGATCGGACCTTTTCCGCAACTTCATGGGCGGTTTTGTTATTGGCGCAGTCGCGCTGTTTGCCATGCAACCGCAAGATTCGCGGGCCCGGGTTGGCCAGGATCTCAGCACAACTTCAGCCGGTACAGAAAGCCATAGCATCTTATGACCAACGCTTTGCGCCCGTTAATTGCAATCGCCTGTCTTGGGCTCGCTGGCGCTGCTGGATTTTCTGTGAGCAGCGGATCGATTGCGCTTGCCGCCGAGCAGGCGACGATCATACCTGCGCCCAAGCTGAAGACCGGCGAGACCGGCAAGCAACGCGTAGCGATATTTGCAGGCGGTTGCTTCTGGGGTGTCGAAGGCGTGTTCAGCCACGTCAAGGGCGTGAAAAGCGCGGTGTCCGGCTATCATGGCGATGGCAAGGCCAACGCCAGCTATGACGACGTCTCCAGCGGCGCGACCCGGCATGCCGAATCGGTCAAGGTGGTCTATGATCCCACACAGGTCAGCTATGGTCAGTTGTTACAAGTGTATTTTTCGGTTGTCGCCGATCCCACCCTGCTCAACCGGCAAGGCCCTGATGCTGGCCGCCATTACCGCACCGCACTGGTGCCGATCGACAAGAATCAGGCAAAGGTCGCCCGCGCCTATATCGTCGAGCTGGAAAAATCAGGCGCGTGGAAGAAGCGCATCGTCACCACCATCGAGCCTTACAAGGGCTTTTTTCCGGCAGAGACCTATCATCAGGACTTCATGTTCAAAAACCCTGACCACCCCTACATCCTGCGCTGGGACAAGGTGAAGGTCACCAATCTCAAGCGAACCTTCCCGGCGCTGTATGCCGCCAAACCGGTGCGCGGCTGAACGCAGTTTGCCATGGTAACCATTGCAAGCAGGCGGTGCGGTGCGTAAAGACATGCAATGTCCACCGTTAAAGAACACGGCCACAAGCACAAAGAGCACGAAGGCACCGAACTTGCGCACGCCGCGCGCCTCTCACTGGAGGCTGCAGGCGAGCAATGGACCGACATGCGCCAATCGATCTTTGCAACGCTTGCCGGCGTAGACAAGCCAGCCTCGGCTTATGATATTGCCGATTCGGTCAGCAAGGCGCGCGGTAAGCGCGTCGCCCCTAACAGCGTCTATCGCATCCTCGATCTGTTTGTGCGCACCAACCTTGCGCGGCGGGTAGAGAGCATCAACGCCTATATCGCAAATTCCCATCCCGGATGCGTTCACGATTGCATCTTTCTGGTGTGCGATTCGTGCGGCACTGCGACGCATATCGATGATGACAGCCTGTCGCGCAGCGTCCGCAGCAAGGCCGAGGCGGCAGGCTATGTTGATATCCGGCCCGTCATCGAAGTTCGCGGCCGCTGTGCGGCGTGCGACTGACAATCCGCGTTTGCGCAACTGTCCAAACAAAATTACACTCCATCTGTGAATCCTGCCGTCGATCGTTCGACAGAACCCAAAAATGGGCCTAGGATTTGCGGTTGAAAGGGAATGAAATGACCAATCTGCCCGAAACACCTTTGCTCGACACCGTCGATATACCCGCTGACCTGCGCCGGCTTCGGCCCAACCAGTTGCGGCAGCTGGCCGACGAATTGCGTCAGGAAGTGATCGCGGCGGTGTCGGTTACCGGCGGGCATCTGGGTGCCGGGCTGGGCGTGGTCGAGCTGACCACGGCGATCCATTATGTGTTCGATACCCCCAATGACCGGCTGATCTGGGATGTCGGCCACCAATGCTATCCGCACAAAATCCTGACCGGCAGGCGTAACCGCATCCGCACCTTGCGCACTGGCGGCGGGCTGTCGGGCTTCACCAAGCGCAGCGAGAGCGAATATGATCCGTTTGGCGCAGCGCACAGCTCCACCTCGATCTCGGCAGCGCTGGGCTTTGCCACCGCCAACCGGCTGACCGGATCGCCTGGCAAGGCGATCGCGGTGATCGGCGATGGCGCGATGAGCGCGGGCATGGCGTATGAAGCGATGAACAACGCCGAGAAGGCGGGCAACCGGTTGGTTGTCATCCTCAACGACAACGACATGTCGATCGCGCCGCCGGTGGGCGGGCTATCTGGCTATCTGGCGCGGATCGTATCGAGTCGCGAATTTCTGGGCGTGCGTGAGGCGCTCAAGCGTCTGGCGCGCAAGCTGCCCAAAAGCCTGTACACAGCGGCGCGCAAAACCGATGAATATGCACGCGGCATGGCGATGGGCGGCACCTTGTTTGAAGAACTGGGCTTTTATTATGTCGGCCCGATCGACGGGCACAATCTGGAACAGCTGGTGCCGGTGCTGGAGAACATCCGCGATGCCGCCGAAGGTCCGTGTCTGGTCCATGTCGTCACGCAAAAGGGCAAGGGCTATGGTCCTGCCGAGGCTGCGGCGGACAAATATCACGGCGTTGCCAAGTTTGATGTGGTCACCGGCAAGCAGGACAAGGCCGCAGCAGGGCCGCCTGCCTATCAGAATGTCTTCGGCGAAACCTTGGCCAAGCTGGCCCAGACCGACTCCAGAATCTGCGCGATTACCGCCGCGATGCCCTCTGGCACCGGGGTCGACAAGTTCGCCGCTGCGCATCCGGAACGCAGCTTCGATGTCGGCATTGCCGAGCAGCATGCGGTGACCTTTGCCGCGGGCCTTGCCGCACAGGGCATGCGCCCGTTTTGCGCGATCTATTCGACCTTCCTCCAGCGCGCCTATGATCAGGTGGTGCACGATGTCGCGATCCAGAACCTGCCCGTCCGCTTCGCGATCGACCGCGCCGGGCTGGTCGGGGCCGATGGCTCGACCCATGCCGGATCGTTCGATGTCACGTATCTGGCCACCCTGCCCAACATGGTGGTGATGGCTGCGGCTGACGAAGCCGAACTGGTCCACATGACCTATACCGCCGCGTGTCACGACAGCGGGCCGATCGCCTTTCGCTATCCGCGCGGCAACGGTATCGGGATCCCGCTGCCAGAGGTTCCCGAGCGGCTCGAGATCGGCAAGGGCCGCATCGTGCGCGAGGGCAAGAAGGTTGCGATCATGTCGCTGGGCACCCGCCTTGCCGAGGCGCTCAAGGCGGCCGAAGTGCTTGAGGCCAGAGGGCTGTCGACCACGGTTGCCGATCTGCGCTTTGCCAAGCCGCTCGACGAGGCGATGATCCGCAAGCTGCTCGCCACGCATGAAGTGTGCGTGACCGTGGAAGAGGGCAGCATCGGCGGTCTGGGTGCGCATGTGCTCACCCTGGCATCCGATGCAGGCCTGATCGACACCGGCCTGAAACTGCGCACCCTGCGGCTGCCCGATGTGTTCCAGGATCAGGAAAAGCCCGAGAAGCAATATGCCCAAGCCGGGCTGGATGCCGACGGCATCGTCGAAACGGTGCTCAAGGCGCTGCGCCACAACAGCGCAGGCGTGAAGGTGGTGGAAGAAGGCGCGCGGGCTTGATATGCCAAGGTCGAGCGCTTTAGAGCCTTTCCTTCAGCGTGTCCCAACATTCGGCGAGTTAAACTGGCCTGCATTACAGTCGTTGGTTGCGCTTGGTGGTTCAGCTTCAATTGCAGAGCACTATGAAGACGTTGTCGAGCGCTTCAACGTCTCTGACGTCGTTTTAGATCAACCACATAAAGACTCTGGTCGAACCGAATTAGAATATCGTCTTGCATGGGCACGATCATGGTTGAAAAAATGCGGACTTGTCGAAAATAGTGCTCGGGGCGTTTGGAGTGTAACAGAACCGGGTGAAAAGGCGACGAGAGAAGATGTTGATTCTGCAATTTCTGCCTCCAGATCAGGAGAAATCAGGAAGCAGTCGCATAAAGTTTTCAGCAATTTAAAGACCATATCTGTTTCTGACGAACAGGCCGATTGGCGCGATTTGTTGCTCGGTGCTCTTCACAATCTTCAACCGAATGGGTTCGAACGACTGTCTCAACGTGTCTTGCGCGAGTCAGGATTTGTCAAAGTTGAGGTGACGGGCCGATCTGGAGATGGTGGCATCGACGGCACTGGGATTATGCAGCTGAGTCTTTTAAGCTTTCATGTCTTGTTTCAATGCAAAAAATATCGCGGCGCGGTTGGAGCTGGCGCAGTCCGTGACTTTCGCGGTGCCATGATGGGCCGCACTGATAAAGGGCTGATCATCACAACGGGTCACTTTACGAGCGATGCTCGCAGAGAGGCGACACGCGATGGTGCACCACCAATAGACTTAATTGATGGCACTTCTCTATGCGAAAAACTCAAAGAGTTAAATTTAGGCGTCAGTACCAAGCTGGTCGAAGAGGTGTCGATCGATATCGCGTGGTTTGAGCAAATATAGAATTCCGTTATTTCGGGGTAGTCGATGCCTTGGCGTCCTCGCCGTCGCCTTCGGGGGCGGCGACGATGTCGCGGGTGGTGGCACCCTTGTCGGTGGTTTCCGTAGCGGGATCACCAACCTGCGATCGGATGGCGGGGTCAGGCGTGCCGGCACGGTCGAGCGCGGCGCCCTCGATGCCGGTGCTCGCCTGCGGACCGCCAAACAGCGCATCAAGCGCCTGCTGGCTGGCGGCGACCGACTGCGGGCGTACCGCGCCGGGGGTCGGTGGTATCAGCGCGAAATCGGGCGGGATCACCAACGGCGCCTGACGCGACACTGCAAATTCATCCGGCCGGTCGCGGTTGAACACGCTGCCAGACGAGCCGCAGGCCGAAAGTGTCGCTGCTGCAACCGAGATACCGGCGATCAGGGCCAGTTTACGCGCCAGTTCAGGCATTTTCATTCTCCACTTTGGCGGTTGTTGCAGAAGCCGTATCTCCGCCCGCCTGAACCCCCGATTTAGGGTCCGGCGATTTCGAGGGCTTGTCGCCGATTATCAAAACCCGGGCAAGCAATAACAGCACCCCGATGGTGATCGCGGCATCGGCGATATTGAAGATCATGAACGGCCTGAATTCGCCGAAATGCAGGTCGGCATAATCGACCACATAGCCCAATCGTGCGCGATCGACGATATTGCCCAGCGCCCCGCCCAGGATCATGCCGAGCGCGATGATATCGCCACGCGCGCGCTCTTTCCACATCCATGCAAGCACGACAGTGGCGATCAGCCCGGTGAGCGCGACCAGCAGCCAGCGCGCGGTATCGGTCTGCGCGGTGAGAAAGCCCATCGAAACGCCGCGATTTTCAGCCCAGGTCAGGTTGAAGATCGGGTTGATCTCGATCTGCAACCGGCTTTTCAGCGCCAGCGGCCCGGCGACGATAAACTTCACCGCCTGATCGACGATCAGGATGGCGAGCGCGAGCAGGATGCCTTCAGTACGGTAGCGGGAGAGGGTCATGCCTGTGCTCCTGCGCGCAAACTTCCGTCACGCCGCACTTGGTTCAGGGTCCATCGGCCACCGCGCGCCTTCATGCTTTCGGCACCCGGACGAAGGATGGATGCTGAAACAGGTTCAGCAAGACGGGGAGGGGAGGTGGCCCCGCTCACGCCAGCATCTCCGAGCAACGGCCACACAATGCGCCGTCTTCGATAACGTCGGGCAAGTGCCGCCAGCAGCGCCCGCATTTATGGTGCGTGGTGCGGGTGACTTGAACGTTACCCCAACCTTGAAGGCCGGCTTCGAAATCTTCCTCCGAAATCGTTAATTCAGCGAGAATGAAGAATTCAGTTTTATCAATGTTCTCAAGAGCACCGAGTAATGACGGACTGCCTAGGCTTGCTTGCACGTCAGCCTGCATGAAGGTGCGAACTTTTTTTGCGTTTCTTGCTGCCTCTAGATATGGGCCGAGTTGCGTCCTCAATATCAGCAGATTCCTAAACCGTTCTTGCAAATATGCGCTTTTCCAACTGGCATCAACCACAGGCCACTCCAGCAGATGCACGCTGCCGCCATCGGGAAACCGTGTCCCCCAAACCTCCTCTGCCGTGAATACCAGCACCGGCGCGGCATAGCGCACCAAAGCGTGGAACATCACGTCGAGCACGGTGCGATAGGCGCGGCGTTTGGCGGTGCCGTGCGGGTGCGCGGGGCCGATGTCGCAATACAGGCAGTCCTTGCGGATATCGAAGAAGAACGCCGACAGGTCGTTGTTGGCAAAATCGGCCAGCGTGCGCACATAGGCGTTGTAGTCGAAATCCTGCGTCGCCTGCCGCAATCTGGCGTCCATGTCGGCGAGCAGATGCAGCATATAGCGTTCCAGCTCGGGCATGTCGTCCAGCGCCACCCGCTCAGCCTCA
>JBBQXX010000036.1:0-16445 GCA_038209235.1 Sphingomonadales bacterium
AACCCGTTGCCGCTGATCTCTTCCCAGTCGTGCACGGTAAACGCCATTGCATCGGTGACCCGCGACGATGCGCAATAGCCGACGATCTCGCCGTCGAGGCTGGCGACAAACTGGCCTTCGGGAAAGTTGTTGAGCTGGCCGCGCAACTCGCCAAATTTATACGGCGGCAGGCTGGGATAGGCGCGTTCGATCAGCTGCGATATTCCGGGTATATCGCCGCGCCGGGCCTGTCTGACCTCCAGCCGTGCCTTGCTACGCTGTGACATCAATTCATCAGGCCCAGCTGCCCATTTCCTTTTCGAGATTCAGACGAACCGCTTCAAAGAATTGTTCGGTGGTCATCCACGCCTGATCCGGGCCGATCAGGATCGCCAGATCCTTGGTCATCGCGCCGGATTCGACGGTTTCGATGCACACCCGCTCGAGCGTTTCGGCAAAGCGGATCACATCGGGCGTTTCATCGAAGCGGCCACGATAGATCAGGCCGCGTGTCCATGCGAAGATCGATGCGATCGGGTTGGTCGATGTCGCCTTGCCCTGTTCGTGCATGCGATAGTGGCGGGTGACGGTGCCATGCGCAGCTTCGGCCTCGACGGTCTTGCCATCGGGTGTCATCAGGACCGAGGTCATCAGACCCAGCGAACCAAAGCCCTGTGCAACCGTATCGGACTGGACATCACCGTCGTAGTTCTTGCACGCCCAGACGAACTTGCCCGACCATTTGAGCGCCGAGGCGACCATGTCGTCGATCAGGCGATGCTCGTAGGTGATGCCAGCGGCCTTGAACTTGTCAGCAAACTCGGCGTCGAACACCTCCTGAAACAGATCCTTGAAGCGGCCGTCGTAGGCCTTGAGGATGGTGTTCTTGGTCGAAAGATAGAGCGGCCAGCAGCGGTTGAGCGCATAGTTCATGCTGGCACGGCCAAAATCGGCGATCGAATCGTCCAGATTGTACATTCCCATCGCAACACCCGATGAGGGGAAATTGAACACTTCCTCATCGATCACGGTGCCGTCATCACCTTCGAAGATCAGCCGCAGCTTGCCGGGGCCAGGCACGCGGAAATCGGTGGCCTTGTACTGATCGCCAAAGGCATGACGGCCAACGACGATCGGGTCGGTCCAGCCCGGCACCAAACGCGGAATGTTCGAGATCACAATCGGTTCGCGGAAAACGACCCCGCCCAGAATATTGCGGATCGTGCCGTTGGGCGATTTCCACATTTTCTTGAGGCTGAATTCTTCAACGCGCTGCTCATCGGGCGTAATCGTTGCGCACTTGACGCCGACGCCGTGCTCACGGATCGCATTGGAGGCCTCGACGGTGATCCTGTCGTTGGTCTCGTCGCGCTTCTGGACCGAAAGATCGTAATATTTCAGGTCGATATCGAGATATGGCAGGATCAAGCGTTCGCGGATCCACTCCCAGATGATGCGGGTCATTTCATCACCATCGATCTCGACGACGGGGTTGCTAACCTTGATCTTTGCCATGCGGGATCTGCGCCTTCTTGCTGGGGTGGAATCGAAAGTTGCGACGCTCTTAGCAAAGTCCGCCCATGTTTCAACCGTGTCACGCCTTTACGGACCAACAGCAGTTATAGCCCAATTATGCTGCGGCGCAGCAGCTATCTGCATTCATAAGGGGCTTTGGCCGTTGTCACGCCAGTCTCCAGCCCCTAAGAGGTCGGCATGTCGCAAGAATTACTGGATAACCGGGGCAAAGGCCTGGTGAGTTGGAGCATCCCGCCAGTCCACCCCGAAGGTCGCAAATTTGCCGTTATTTCTGCGGCTATGACACTGGTTTTCGCGCTGTTGGCATGGGAAACACTGGCTTGGCCGATGGCTGGGATAACCTTGTGGATTTTGGCGTTCTTTCGTGATCCGGCGCGGGTTACGCCAC
Organism: Sphingomonadales bacterium; assembly: GCA_038209235.1. Taxonomy (GTDB): domain Bacteria; phylum Pseudomonadota; class Alphaproteobacteria; order Sphingomonadales; family Sphingomonadaceae; genus Blastomonas. Next base: position 1,904 of record JBBQXX010000036.1, read on the forward strand.
AGGACGAACGGTTTGTCGTCGCGCCTGCCGATGGCCTCGTAACACTGATCGAGCAGGTGCTGCCACCGTTGGAGCTTGCCGATGCTGGCGGCCTGGGCGCAGAGCCGCTTTATCGCGTGTCAATTTTCATGAGCGTGTTTGATGTCCATATCAACCGTGCGCCGATCGGCGGCACGATCAGGCGGATCGCTTATATTTCGGGCAAGTTCCTCAACGCTGATCTGGATAAGGCGAGCGACGAGAACGAGCGTCAGCACATCATGGTCGAGCGCAGCGACGGTCGGCGGATCGGCTTTACCCAGATCGCCGGGATCGTCGCACGCCGGATCGTGCCATTTGTCAAGGAAGGCGATTTCGTCGCCGTCGGCCAGCGCATTGGCCTGATCCGTTTTGGCAGCCGGGTCGATGTCTACCTTCCGCTGGGAACTTCGCCGGCTGTGGTAAAGGGTCAGCGGATCGTGGCGGGTGAAACCGTTTTGGCGATCATCGGCGAAGATCCGGTTCGCGAAGGCATTTCGCATTGATGTTGTGCCGCTGCGCCTTTGCTCTGGTCCTTGGTGAGGTCGCAACCGCATGACCGACCCTGATCCGCTGGAACGGCGCGGACGTCGCGGTCCGATCCGCTATCTGTCAGGCAAGAGGCTGCGCCTGCGCGAAGGTCTGACCCTGCGTGCGATGGTGCCCAATGCGATTACCGCAGCTGCCTTATGCAGCGGCCTTACCGGCATCCGGTTCGCGCTCGAGGGCCAATGGCCGCTGGCTGCAGGTGTCATCGTTCTGGCCGGTGTGCTCGATGGTATCGATGGCCGGGTGGCGCGATTGCTCAAGGCGCAAAGCCGGTTTGGCGCTGAACTCGATTCGCTGGCGGATTCGATTGCCTTTGGCGTCTCCCCTGCGCTTGTTCTGTTTTTGTGGTCGCTCAACGGATTACCGCGCTTCGGCTGGCTGATCGCGCTGTCGCTGGCAGTGTGCTGTGCGCTGCGTCTGGCACGCTTCAACGCGCAGATCGATCTTGAAGACCAGCCGCATAAGTCGGCGGGCTATATGACCGGTGTACCAGCGCCTGCAGGCGCGGGCTTGGCAATGCTGCCTTTGTATATCTGGATGGAGACCGGCATTGAGGAAATCCGTCACTATACCGTGGTTGCGCCATGGTTGCTGCTCATCGCATTCCTGATGATCTCGAATGTCGCCACTTTCAGCTGGTCATCGCTACGGTTGCGTAAGAATATCAGGCTTGAAGCGCTGGCGCTGTTTGCGCTGACTGCGGCAGCTTTGCTCACCGTCCCGTGGATCACCTTGACCGCAATATCGCTGATCTATCTTGCGCTGATCCCGTTTGGCATCCGCTCGTATGCCAAAGTCAAGCAGCAACGCGCCAAACGCCTGCCTTGAACTGCGCCGTAATGCCCGACCTATGCTGGATCGCAATGACGTTGCGCGGCGCAAAATCGGGTGCAGGGGCTGGCACGAACCGCACCGCAGGTTTCATCTCGCCACGCACCGGGCGCTCAACTTCCGATCCACGATACTGCGAAAACAGCGCGTCAAGCTTCTCAGCGCCGTTGGCGAACGATTTGATAATGTTCATTATTGCGAAAACTGCGGCACCGGCGAAAAACACAGCGATAATGACAGCAAACATGACGGCGGTTCCTGGTTCTATTCCACAACGCCATCTAATGACTTGCGGACTATGTGGATAACACTGTGGACAACCTTTTGTTCCCGTTTTGGAAAGATCGGCCCCCTCGAACTTGATCTGTATGCTTTATGTTCCACTTATGTTTCGCTCGTCAAGTTTTAAAAGCGGTGATCTGCGCAAAAAATGCTGGATTTTGGCGACCGCGCTGGGTAAGCGCGCGCTAGCTGAGGCAAAGTGCCCCAGCTAATCCACATGGAAGACAACCATACCGGTGCCACCGGCGGCCCTTTGAGGGCTCCGCGAGGTTTCCTGTCTTCCAGAGGCACAACCGGAAGGAAAAGGCTTATGGCGGCACCTGTCGTTACAATGCAGCAATTGATCGAAGCTGGCGCGCACTTTGGCCACCAGACCCACCGTTGGAACCCGCGTATGAAGCCGTATATCTTCGGCGCACGCAACGGCATCCACATACTGGACCTGTCGCAGACCGTGCCGCTGTTCGCGCGCGCGCTGGAATTCGTCTCGGCGACGGTTCAGGCGGGTGGCAAGGTGCTGTTCGTCGGCACCAAGCGTCAGGCACAATCGCCGATTGCCGATGCCGCCCGCGCCAGCGGCCAGCATTTCGTCAACCACCGCTGGCTGGGTGGCATGCTCACCAACTGGAAGACCATTTCGGGCTCGATCAAGCGTCTGAAGACTCTGGAAGAGCAGCTCGCCGGTGACACTTCGGGCTTCACCAAGAAAGAAGTGCTGCAGCTCACTCGGGAACGCGACAAGCTGGAACTCTCGCTTGGCGGCATCCGTGATATGGGCGGAATTCCCGATGTGATGTTCGTGATCGACGCGAACAAGGAAGATCTCGCGATCAAGGAAGCCAATGTTCTGGGTATTCCGGTGATCGCGATCCTCGATTCGAACGTCGATCCGCAGGGCATTGCCTTCCCCGTCCCCGCCAATGACGATGCAGCGCGCGCCGTGCGCCTGTATTGCGATGCGATTGCCGCTGCTGCCACCAAGGGCCGCACTGGTGCCGTGGTCGAATCGGGTGCGGATCTCGGCGCGATGGCAGAACCCCCGGCAGAAGCAGCGCTGGAAGAAGCACCTGCCGAGCCTGAAGTTTTGGCTACCGAATTTTCGCCGCCTGAAATGGTTGAGCCGCAAACGAGCGAAGACGCAGCCCCGGCTGTCTGATCGGCCGGGTGGGCGAAAGCCTGTCCTGCTCCTTCGCAAAATTGACACATGACGGGGCTACGGGCCGGGCACAGGCCCGCACCTGAGGCCCCGTCAGGCACATTAATGACAGTATCTTAGACACAAGGGACACGAACCATGGCTGTTGTAACCGCTGCTATCGTCAAGGAACTGCGCGAGCGCTCGGGCGCTGGCATGATGGACTGCAAGAAAGCGCTGGCTGAAACCGACGGCGATCTGGAAGCCGCAGTCGATCTGCTGCGCTCCAAGGGTCTTGCGGCTGCGCAGAAGAAGTCGAGCCGCACCGCAGCCGAAGGGCTGGTCGGTATTTCGGTCAGCGACCTCAAGGGCGTTGCCGTCGAGGTCAACAGCGAAACCGATTTCGTCGCCAAGAACGAACAGTTCCAGGATTTCGTCCGCAAGGTCACCGACGTTGCGCTCACCATCGGCGGTGATGATGTCGAGGCGCTAAAGACGGCTGCCTATCCCGACGGCGGCACCGTCGGCGAAAAGCTGGTGGCGAGCATCGCAACCATCGGTGAGAACCAGTCGATCCGCCGCCTTAAGACCGTCACCGTCACGCAGGGGGCGGTCGTATCGTACATGCACAACGCGGTCGCGCCGAACCTCGGCAAGATCGGCGTGCTGGTTGCGCTCGAAGGCGATGTCGCGGTTGATGTGCTCGAGTCTTTGGGCAAGCAGATCGGCATGCACATTGCTGCGGCCTTCCCGCTGGCGCTCGATGAATCGGGGCTCGATGCCGACATGATCGCGCGCGAACGTGCCATCGCGCATGAAAAAGCAGCCGAGAGCGGCAAGCCTGCCGATATCGTCGAAAAGATGGTAGACGGAGCGATCAAGAAGTTCGCCAAGGAAAACGCGCTGCTCAGCCAGCTGTTTGTCATGGACAACAAGACACCGATCGCCGATGTAGTGGCGAAGGCGGCGAAGGAAGCAGGTGGCTCCATCGTGCTTACCGATTATGTCCGCTTCCAGCTTGGTGAAGGCATCGAGAAGGAAGAAACCGATTTCGCTGCCGAAGTGGCAGCGGCTGCAGGGCTTTAGACCAACCCTGCGTTACCAGTTCATGGCGGGTGGCGACGGTTGCCCGCCATGATCCTGCTGCGGGCCATAGCGACCTGCGACAGGATCGGGAAAATGGTTCGCACAGGAACGTGCTTGGCAGCCGCGTATGCACTGACTATGGTACGCGAAAGTTGGCACCTTGGTTGCCCAAATTGCCTTCATCACCGGAACAAAAATTGACCAGCCCCTCCTATCGCCGCATCCTCTTGAAGCTTTCGGGGGAAGCCTTGATGGGCGATGGCCAATATGGCATCGATCCTGCCACCGTGGCGCGAATGGCCGCCGAGGTAAAGGCCGCCAAGGATACCGGGCTGGAAATCTGTCTCGTCATCGGCGGCGGCAATATCTTCCGCGGGATGGCGGGCGCCGCCCAGGGCATGGACCGCGCACAGGCCGATTATATGGGCATGCTGGCCACTGTGATGAACGCGCTGGCGATGCAGAGCGCGCTTGAACAGCTGGGTGTCGGCACCCGCGTCCAGTCTGCAATCGAAATGGACAAGGTTTGCGAACCGGTGATTCGCCGCCGTGCGCAGCGCCATCTGGAAAAGGGCCGCGTCGTCATTTTTGCCGCCGGGGTTGGCGCTCCGTATTTCACGACAGATTCGGGCGCGGCGCTGCGTGCTGCAGAAATGAAGTGCGATGCGTTGTTCAAGGGCACCAGCGTCGATGGCGTCTATAACGCCGATCCCAAGCTCGACTCCAACGCCGTGCGTTACGAAACATTGACTTACGACCGGGTGTTGCAAGACAATCTAAAGGTCATGGACGCAAGCGCTGTGGCGCTGTGCCGTGATAACTCCATCCCCATTGTTGTGTTTTCGATCCGTGAACAGGGCAACCTTGCCCTGGTGCTAAGCGGTCAGGGCACGGCCACCACCGTTCATCAGAAGGATTGATCTTGTGGCACAGTTTGACAAAAAGGACCTTGAGCGCCGGATGAACGGCGCGGTGGAATCGCTGAAGGGCGATTTGTCCGGCCTGCGCACCGGCCGCGCCAGCACCGCGTTGCTCGATCCGGTAACAGTCGAGGTCTACGGATCGCAGATGCCGCTTACCCAGATTGCAACCGTGGCCGCCCCCGAACCGCGCATGTTGTCGGTGCAGGTGTGGGACAAGTCGAACGTCGGCCCGGCAGACAAGGCGATCCGCTCGGCGGGGCTTGGCCTCAACCCGATTGTCGATGGCCAGACCCTGCGGCTGCCGATCCCCGACCTGACCGAAGAACGCCGCAAGGAGCTTGCCAAGCTTGCCGGACAATATGCCGAAAAGGCGCGCATCGCGATCCGCAATGTCCGCCGCGATGGCATGGATGCGCTCAAAACCGACGAGAAAAAGGGCGAGATCAGCGAAGATGCGCGCAAGCGATCTGAAACCGAGGTCCAGAAGCTTACCGACGATATTATCGCGCTGGCCGATGCCGCCGCTACGCATAAGGAAAAGGAAATCCTGGGGCAGTGATCTTTCGCGCCGACCCAAAGGACAAGAAAACCGCGCCGGGGTCCGCGCCTCCCCTGCCCGGCCACAGCGCGCATAGTCATGGAGTTCGCCATGCTGCGATCATCATGGACGGCAACGGCCGATGGGCGGCAAAACGCGGAGTGCCGCGCTTTGTCGGACACAAATACGGCGTCGAGGCGGTGCGCAATACGGTCCGGGCAGCACGCGACATGGGGCTTGAAGCGCTGACTCTCTACGCGTTTTCCTCCGAGAACTGGAAGCGCCCCGAAGATGAGGTTTCCGACCTGATGGGGCTGCTCAGGCATTTCATCCGCTCCGATGTCGAGGAGTTCATAGCCAACGACGTCCGGCTCAAGGTCATCGGCAATTATCGTGTGCTCGCTCCCGACTTGGTCGCAATGATCGACGATGTGGTTGCGCGCACCGCACACAGCAGCGGCACGACGCTGGCCATCGCGCTCAACTATGGTGCGCAAGATGAGCTGGTTCGGGCTGCGCGCGCGTTGGCGCAGGCAGCGGCAAGCGGCGAGATCGATCCGGACGCCATCGAGACCGCGCATATCGATGCCGCGCTCGATACATCGGACCTGCCGCCGCTCGACCTGCTGATCCGCACATCGGGCGAACAGCGGCTGAGCAATTTCCTGCTGTGGCAGGCGGCATACGCAGAACTGTATTTCACCGACATCCTCTGGCCAGATTTTGACGGCGCAGCACTCACCGCAGCGCTTGAGGCATTTGCCGACCGCGAGAGGCGCTTTGGTGGCCGCTGACTCTGCCCGCAGATCGCTTTTCGGCAATGATCTTGCGGTGCGCGCCGCATCGGGCCTGGTGCTGGTCATTATCGCCGGGCTGGCGCTGTGGTTGGGCAGCGTTGCGTTCTGGCTGCTGCTGATGATGGGCGCACTGACGATGCAGCATGAATGGGCCGCGCTTGTTGGCAGGCTGGAGCGGCGGCGGTTGTCGATGCTCGCGCTGATGGCTCCATTGTCGATGCTGTCGCCGTTTGCCGATGGGCCGGGCTTTCTGTCGCTGGGCTTCATTCTGGGCGGGGCATTCTTCATTGCGACCATCGACAAGGGGTTCCGGCTGGCCAGCGGCGTGCTCTACTGCGCGTTTCCGGTCATGGCGCTGCTCTATCTGCGGGGTCAGGACAACGGCCTTTTGCTCGCGTTCTGGACGATGGCGACGGTCTGGGCGACCGACATCGGCGCATATTTTGCCGGTCGCGGCATCGGTGGGCCAAAAATCGCGCCATCGATCAGCCCCAGCAAAACCTGGGCGGGCCTGGCCGGCGGCATGATCGCCGCGCTGGGTTTCGCGATGATACTGCATGTCAATTTTGGCCTGCCGTTCATCCTCGTCATGGCCAGTGCGCCGTTGGCGGTACTCGCGCAGATCGGAGATTTTCTGGAAAGCTGGATGAAGCGGCAGGCCGGTGTCAAGGATTCAGGCACGTTGATCCCCGGCCACGGCGGTTTGCTCGACCGCGTTGACGGACTGGTTCCGGTTGCTCCGGTTGTCGCACTGCTGGTTGCAGGCAACGCATTTTGGGCGCTAGGATGATGGCCTCCATGTTGAACCCGTCCACCTCCACGCGTGATCGCACCGCGCCACTGGCATCGGCCGCACCGCGCACGATCAGCATATTCGGTGCGACCGGATCGGTCGGCACATCAACGCTTGATCTGGTCAGGCTCAATCCAGCTGCCTATCGCATCATCGCGTTGACCGCGCACAGCGATGCAGAAGGCCTCGCCCGGCTGGCGCGCGAATTTTCCGCCGAGGTGGCGGTCGTCGGCGATCCAGCGCAGCACGATGCGCTGGCCTGTGCGCTGGCAGGCTCGGGCATCAAGGCGTGGTCGGGGGGCGATGCGCTGCTCGATGCCGCCGATCTTGATGCTGACTGGACGATGGCGGCGATTGTCGGCTGTGCTGGCCTTGCGCCGATCATGCGCAGCCTGCTGCGCGGGCGCTGCGTGGCGCTCGCCAACAAAGAGGCGCTGGTTTCGGCAGGCGCGCTGATGATCGAGGCGGCACGCAACAGCGGCGCGACGTTGCTGCCGGTCGATTCGGAACATAACGCGATTTTTCAGTGCCTGGCTGGCGGCAACATCGATGAGGTCGAGAGCATCACGCTCACCGCCAGCGGCGGCCCGTTTCGCACCTGGTCGCTCGACCAGATGCGCGCTGCGCTGCCCGAACAGGCCGTCGCGCACCCCAACTGGTCGATGGGCGCGAAAATCTCGGTCGACAGCGCAACGATGTTCAACAAGGGGCTTGAACTGATCGAGGCGCATTACCTGTTCCCCGTTGGGCTCGATGCGATCAAGATCCTGGTCCACCCGCAATCGGTGATCCACTCGATGGTCGAGTATCGCGACCGTTCGACGCTGGCCCAGCTTGGCGCGCCCGATATGCGCATCCCGATTGCCAGCGCGCTTGCCTGGCCGCACCGGATTGCAACGCAATGCGCGCCGCTCGATCTTGCCGCCATCGGTCAACTCACCTTCGAGCCGCTCGATGACGTGCGCTTTCCGGCGCCTGGCATCTGCCGCGCGGCGATTACCGCTGGCGGCGGCGCACCGGCCACCCTCAATGCTGCAAATGAAATCGCGGTGGCCGCGTTTCTGGCACGACGCATCGGCTTCCTCGATATCGCCGCAATTGTATCGCAGGTGCTGGCAGGCTATAGCCCGCCAGAGCCGCAATGTTTGCAAGACATCCTGGCGATCGACCACCAAGCGCGGGCGATCGCCGCCAAGGCTATTGAACACAAGGAATGATCTTGAGCGAAAACCCCGGAATTCTGCTGACCGTAATCGCGTTCCTGCTCGTGCTCGGTCCTCTCGTCTTCGTGCACGAGATGGGCCATTATCTGGTCGGGCGCTGGTTCGGGGTAAAGGCAGAATCGTTCTCCATCGGCTTTGGCCGGGAGATCGCAGGGTTGACCGACAAGCGCGGTACCCGCTGGAAATTGTGCATGTTGCCATTGGGCGGCTATGTTCAGTTTGCCGGCGACATGGACCCTTCGAGCCGCGCCGACCCTGAGTGGCAGGCGCTTCCCGAGGCGAAACGCAACCAGACCTTCCAGTCCAAAACCCTGTGGAAGCGCGCGCTTATCGTGTTTGCCGGCCCCGCGATCAACTTCCTGTTTGCCATCCTGATCCTTGCCGGATTCGCCTTTGCCTATGGCAAGAGCGTAACACCGCCGGTGGTCGCAGGCTTTTCGCCAACCTCTGCTGCTGCTGAAGCCGGGCTTGAGCCGGGCGACCGGATCGTTTCCATCGACGGCGAAGCCGTTCAGTGGTTCGATGAAGTGGGCCGCAAGATCGCGCACCGCCCCGGCGAACTGATCACCGTGCGCGCCGAGCGCGACGGCGATTTGAGCGAATACAGCTTCAAGATCGGTGTCGAGATCCAGAAAGACCGGTTCGGCAACGAATATCGCATCGGACGGCTGGGCATTATGTCGGCAAATCCGGTCGTGCGGCCCGTGTCGCTGATGGAAGCGCCCGTCGTTGCGACACAGCGAACCGGCGACATTTTGCGGCTGATGGTCGAAACGCTGGGTCAGGTGATCACCGGCAGGCGTTCGGTTTCCGAACTAGGTGGGCCGCTGAAGATCGCCCAGATTTCGGGCGAACAGTTTGCCGCGGGGCTGGATGACTTCATCTTCTTCATCGCGCTGATCTCAATTAATTTGGGGTTCATCAACCTGCTGCCAATTCCCATGCTCGATGGCGGTCATCTGCTGTTCTATGCGATTGAGGGCATCCGGCGCAAACCGGTGAACCCCAAGATCATGGAATGGGCGTTCCGGTCAGGACTGGCTCTGGTGCTGGCCTTGATGGTTTTCGTGACCGTCAACGATCTGGCATCGTTCGGCCTGCTCGGCTGAAAGACAGGTTGATTGATTGCGGCGGATGATGCAGGGCTTTGCGCACCGGGGCGAATTATCGGACGGCATATTCAGGGACCGTGCGATGTATAATTTTGGTTTAGGGTGGGTTTTTCTCCGTGAAATCTGAACACAAATTCGCCATTGGCGCGCGTGCCCTCGGCCTGTTGCTCGGCTCGACCATACTGGCAGGTACGGGCGCATATGCCCAGACCGCTGCGCCTGCAAATGCTCCGGAAACCGCACCTTTGGCAGAGCCGGTACCGGTCGTACCGCAAGGTCAGCAAATCCGATCGATCACGGTCAACGGATCGCAGCGGATTGAGGGTGATACCGTGCGCTCCTATATCCAGCTGCGGGTTGGCGATATCTACACCCAGGTTGCCGCCGATCAGGCGCTGCGTGATCTGTTCGAGACCGAACTGTTTGCCGATGTCGCTATCCGCAACAACGATGGCGCGGTGGTGATCGACGTCAAGGAGAACCCGGTGATCAACCGGGTCATCCTGGAGGGCAACAAGCGGATCAAGGAAGACAAGATCCTTCCCGAAATCCGGTTGTCGCCACGGCAGATATTTACCCGCACCAAGGTGCGCGCCGATGTGGCGCGCATCATCGAACTCTACAAACGCCAAGGCCGATTTGCCGCGACGGTCGAGCCGAAAATGGTCCAGCAAGACCAGAACCGCGTCGATGTGGTATTTGAGATCAACGAGGGTCCCAAATCCAAGGTACGCCAGATCAATATTCTGGGAAACGAGAAGTTCTCCGACGGCGATTTGCGTGGCGAAATGGTGACCAAGCAGTCGCGATTCTATCGCTTCTTCAGCTCGGGCGATGCCTATGACCCGGACAAGCTGCAGTTTGACCAGCAAAAGCTGCGCCAGTTCTACCTCACTCAGGGCTATGCCGATTTCCGCGTGATTTCGGCCGTAGCCGAGCTGACCCCCGACAAGCGTGACTTCATCATCACCTTTGTGGTCGAGGAAGGCGAGCGTTACAAATTTGGCGAGGTGCTGGTCGAGAGCCAGATCCGCGATTTCTCCGAAGACGGCCTGAAAGCCCAGCTGCCGATGACAACCGGCGACTGGTATAATGCCAAACAGGTCGAAGATACCGTCGAGCAGCTGAGCGAAACCGCCGGCCTGTTCGGCTATGCCTTTGCCGATGTGCGGCCAAACTTTAACCGCGACCGCGAAACCCTGACGATGGGGATCACGTTCGAGCTAGCAGAAGCAGCGCGCGTGTATGTCGAGCGGATCGACATAAATGGCAACACGCTGACACAGGACAAGATCATCCGGCGCGAATTCCGCTTGAATGAAGGCGATGCGTTCAACAGTTTTCTGGTCAAGCGCTCTGATAACCGCATCAACTCGCTGGGTTATTTTCAGGAAAAATTCGCGATCGAGCAAAAGCAGGGTAGCGCCCCTGACCGCATCATCCTAGAAGCCAACGTCGAGGAAAAAGCCACCGGCGAATTACAACTTTCCGCTGGTTTCTCGTCGATTGAGAATTTCATCCTGCAGGCATCGATCCGCCAGGGCAACTTTCGCGGCAAAGGCCAGACGGTCGGCGCAAGCATCAACTTTTCGCGGTTTTCGCAAGGCATCAACCTGAGCTTCACCGAGCCTTATGTGTTTGACAGGAACCTGTCGTTCGGTGCGGATATCTTTCGGCGCGATCTGAACAGCTTTGGCTTTGTTGGTAACCAGCGCAACACAACGTTCGAGCAATTGACGACGGGTGCGTCCGCTCGCCTGGGTGTTCCGATTACCGAATATGTTTCGGCTCTGCTGCGCTACTCGCTGACTGTCGATGACGTGACACTGGATCCTAACCAGTTCTTCAGCGACCTTGACGGCAATGGCACGCTGGAATGCGATCCGGTTCGCGCCGGTTTCTTCCTGTGCGACAACCTTGGCCAGCGCACAACCTCACTGGTAGGCTATTCGCTGATCTACGACACGCGCGACAACCGCAACCGTCCGACCCGCGGCCAGACGGTGACGCTTACCCAGGACTTTGCGGGTCTGGGCGGTTCAGTCAGATATCTGCGCACCCGTATCAATGCATCCAAGCACTGGCGCATCGGGCGCAGCGGGTTCATTTTTTCTGTATCGGGTGAAGGCGGGCATATCCTTGCGTTTGAGGATCGCGGCACGGATGTACAGGGGATCGACGATATTCGTCTGACCGACCGTTTCTTCCTTGGTCAGCCGCAAATTCGCGGGTTTGACATTCGTGGTGTCGGCCCACGCGTTATCCGCTTTGGTTTTGCGCCCGAGATCATCAATGGCCAAGTCGTCAACACGCTGTTAACCGAACGTCGTACCCAGCAAGACGATGCGCTTGGCGGACGGTCCTATTACTTGGGGCGTGCCGAACTGGAGGTACCGCTGGGCAGCGGCGCGCGCGAACTGGGCTTGCGGCCTTCGGTGTTCGTCGATGCAGGCGCAGTCTTTGGCGTGGTTCAGCCTTTGCTGCAATCCCCGCAAAATCGCGACCAGGCAACCGGGGCGCTGCAATTTCTTACGGTTGACGCAACAGGTAACATCCAGACAACGACCGACGCTAGAAATGCGGCCGGCCAGCCCAACACGCCCAGCCTCCTGTTCACCGAACGTTTCTTCGGAAACTCGCCCAAGCCGCGCGTTGCAGTCGGCTTTGGGGTTAACTGGAACTCGCCTTTTGGTCCGTTCCGCATCGATATCGCCCGCGCCCTGCTCAGGGAAGAAGGCGACGATACACGACTTTTCACATTCAACGTAGGGACCCAGTTCTGATGAAAACACTTTTGAAATGCACCGCCGCTGCCCTGATGGCTGCCGGCACTCTGGCCTCGGGCGCAATAGCGCCGGTTGCTGCACAGAACATCTCGGGCATCGGTGTTGCCGACCAGCGCCGCGCGGTGGTCGAATCGGCAGCGTTCGTGGCCTCGAACACGGCCCGCCCGACCACCTACAAGGCGCAGTATGATGCAGCGCAGGCCAGATCGAACCAGATCCGCCAACAGCTCGAACCGCTGGTGACCAAGTTCAACGCCGAGGTGCAGGCACCAAACGCCAATGCCAATCAGGCAGCGCTGCAGCAGCAGCTCGTCCAGATCCAGGGCCTTCGCGAACAGGGCTCGCAGGAGGTGCAGGAAATCCTGCAGCCAGTTGCGCTGTCCGAGTCCTATGTGCTCGAGCAGATCAGCGAAAAATTCGACCAGGCGGTTCGCTCGGCGATGACCAAGCGCAAGATCAGCGTTGTCTTTGAAGTCGGCTCGACGCTGGCACACAATGACGCCTATGACCTGACCAGGGAAATCACTGCCGAACTGAACGCTGCCATCCCGACCGCACTGCTTGTACCGCCGCAGGGCTGGCTGCCACGTCAACAGCGCGAACAGCAGGCCCGCGCTGCCGCCGCAAATGGCGCAGCGCCCACCGCCGCGCCTGCCGTTCCTGCTGCTCAGCTACCCGAAGGCCGGTAAATCGGGGGCATCTGGGCATGGCTGACAGTGAACCGGTTTATGATATCCTGAAGGTGATGGCGGCGCTTCCGCACCGCTATCCCATGTTGCTGGTCGACCGCGTGGTCCGTTTGGAAAAAGACCAACTGATCCACGCGATCAAGGCTGTCAGCATGAACGAGCCGTTCTTTCAGGGCCATTTTCCAAGCCGCCCGATCATGCCCGGCGTGCTGATCATCGAGGCGCTGGCGCAGGCGGCAGGTATTCTTGCCGTTGAATCGCTGGGCCTCACAGGCTCGGGCAAGCTGGTCTATTTCATGGCGATCGATGGCGCGAAGTTCCGCGCGCCGGTGGAGCCTGGCGTGCTGCTCGACCTGCATGCCGAGTTCGAACAGAAACGCGCCAAGGTTTGCAAGTTCAAGGCGCGCGCCGAGATGAACGGCAAGCTGGCGTGCCAAGTCAGCTTTACCGCGATGATTGCCGACCCGCCGACCTGATACCACCGGTTGTAAAACACTTGCGAAATGCGCGGTGCCTCGCTATGCGCCTCGCTCCCCATTCATCCTGCAGGCTGGTCGGAACCAGCCATTTTCAAGGACAAAAGCTATGAAGACCGATATCCATCCCGATTATCACATGATCAATGTGAAGATGACCGACGGCTCGACTTACCAGACCCGCTCGACCTGGGGCAAGGAAGGCGACACGCTGACGCTGGAAATCGATCCGACATCGCACCCGGCATGGACCGGCGGTAACCAGCGTATGCTGGATGCTGGCGGCCAGGTGGCACGCTTCAACAAGCGTTTTGGTGGGCTGTCGCTCAAGAAGCCCTGATTTTATGGCACATTGCGCCGCTCCGGTTGTGCCCAACAAAAGGGCTGCGAACCAGAAGGTTCGCAGCCCTTTTCCTTTTTATGGGCGGTTAAGGTTGCTCACAAAAAACCGTTTTCCAGCGAAAGCCGGCGTCCAGGAATTGGATTGCAAGGTAGTTTGATCGCTTTCCAGCACCCGCCGGAAAACCGACCGGCGAGCACAAATCTACACCGCAGTCGCAGCGTTTGCCTGTGCGATCGTTTTACGCACGGCATCAAGCGACTCGGCCGCCTTGGCCCCATCGGGCCCGCCGCCCTGCGCCATGTCCGGACGACCGCCGCCGCCCTTGCCGCCGAGCGCCGCAACCCCGGCGCGCACCAGATCGACTGCGCTCAGCCGATCGGTCAGATCATCGGTAATGGCGGCTGCAAATGTGGCGCGGCCATCATTGACCGCAACCATCGCAGCGATGCCCGATCCCAGGCTGGTCTTCGCCTGATCGAGCAACCCGCGCAGTTCCTTGGGGTCCAGACCCTCAATCACCTGCGCGATGAAGTTCACCCCGCCGATACTTTCCACCTGCGGCCCGGCCTTGCCTGATCCCCCGCCCAAAGCCAGCGCCTTGCGCGCCTCGGCAAGGTCTCGTTCAAGCGTGCGGCGTTCATCGATCAGCGCAGCAACGCGCGCTTCGACCTCATCGGGCGCGGTCTTGATCAGCGCTGCGATCGACTTCAGCCGTTCGTCGCGGCTGACCAGCCATTGCCGGGCACCCTCGCCGGTCAGCGCCTCGATCCGGCGTACCCCGCTCGACACCGCGCTTTCCGATATGATACGCAAAATGCCAATGTCGCCAAGCGCGCGGACGTGGGTGCCGCCGCAAAGTTCGACCGAATAATGCTTGTCGGTGGCGCGGCCCATCGACAGCACACGCACTTCATCGCCGTATTTCTCGCCGAACAGCGCCAGCGCGCCTGCCTTCACCGCA
>JBBQXX010000037.1:0-16398 GCA_038209235.1 Sphingomonadales bacterium
GGGTGGCGCGCGCCGGGCTGATCTGGTTTGCAGGCGGCGATCAGGCGCGGATCATCGCAACTCTGGTGCAAGCCGATGGCAGCGATACACCGATGCTGGCGGCTATCCGCAAGCGTTTGGCCGATGGCGCGGTGGTTGGCGGAACCAGCGCCGGGGCCGCGATCATGGGCGAGCATATGATCGGCTGCGGCAGCGCGGTCACCGCGCTGGTTACGCCGGTTTCGAGCAATCTGGCCGATTGTGCCGCCAGCGATGAGGCGAGCGACAGCGTGCCGTTGGTGCTGAGCAGCGGCCTGGCATTTTTACCCGATATCGTCTTTGACCAGCATTTCAGCGAGCGGGGTCGCTTGACCCGGCTGGTGCGTGCGGTGGCGTGTATCGACGATGGTGCGATCACTGGTATTGGCGTCGATGAGGACACCGCGTTCGTCTTTGATCTGGCGCGCGAAACGGGCGATGCGGTTGGGCGCGGAACGATCACGATGGTCGATCCTGCAGATCGGCAAACCCGCTGCGATGGCGCGGTGATGGACAACGTCCGGCTGACGCGCATAGCAGGCAAGGGGCAGGATTAGCGGCAATGGATAATTTGACACACAGCTTTGCCGGATGGGCGCTGGGGCAGGCGGGGTTGAAGCGGATGTCGGGGCTTGCCGTGCCGACGCTGATCATCAGCGCCAACCTGCCCGATATCGATGCGGTGCTCAGCGTGCTGGGCACGCAATCACTGGCGCTGCGACGCGGGGTCACGCACGGACCGATTGCGCTGCTGGTGCTGCCGATCCTGCTGACGATTGCGATGTTGGCATTCGAGCGGTGGCAGGTGCGCCGCCGCAAACGCCCCCGATCGCGCGCACCGGTGCACCCGCTACCGCTGTTGTTGCTGGCTTATATCGGCACGTTGAGCCACCCCGCGCTGGATTACCTGAACAGCTATGGCATCCGCCTGCTCGAGCCATTTTCGCCGCGCTGGTTTTATGGCGATACCCTGTTCATCGTCGATGCGGTGCTGTGGACGATCCTGCCGCTGGGCATCTGGCTGTCACGCAGGCGCGAGGCGGCGGGGCAGCCTGGCTGGACGCGCCCGGCACAGGCGGTGCTGGCGCTGGCTCTGGTCTATATCGGCGGCAATTACGCGCTGTCCGCCAAAGCCGAGGCCGATACTGCGACCGCTGTCCAAAAGCAGCGTGGTATCTCAACTGATCTGGTGATCGCCAATCCGGTGATGCTGCGTTTCTGGCAGCGCGAGATGCTGTGGCGCGGCGATGCGATGATCGGGCGGGGCGGATATGATGCGCTGGGAGCGCCCGCGCTCAGCCTTCAGCGCGGCGCGCTTGTCGATAACATGGCCGATCCACTGATCGCCAAGGCTGCCGCACAAAGCGCCGATGCCCGCGCGTTCCTGTTCTGGGCGCGCATCCCCTATGCGGCGGTATCCGATATTCCCGGTGGCAAGCGCGTAACCTTGCGCGATGCGCGGTTTGACAGCTCGCCGATTGCCGACCGGTTCAAGGTTGTGGTCGACGTGAAGGCGGCAAAGTGACCCGCCCCGTCATCGTCTGGCTGCGCCGCGATCTGCGGCTGGCCGATCAGGCAGCGTTTGCCCAAGCCGCCAAGGCCGGTCCGGTGATTCCGGTTTTTGTGCTCGATGACGAGACGCCCAAGCATCGCTGCATGGGGGCAGCCTCGCGGTGGTGGCTGCATCACAGCCTCGCCTCGCTGGAGGAGGCTCTGGGCAAGCTGGGGTCGCGACTGGTACTGCGTCGCGGCATTGCTGCCGATGTCATAGCCGAACTGGCGCAGGGCACAGATGCCAGCGAAGTGCATTGCCTGCGGCATTACGAACCGTGGTGGCGTAACGCCGAACGCACGCTGAAAGATACTCTGCCCAAGGGCTGCACGCTGCACAGGCACGACGGCAATTACCTGATGCCGCCGGGGTCGGTAACGACGGGCAGCGGTCAACCCTACAAGATCTATACCCCGTTCTGGCGCGCATTGGCACAGCATATGCCGCCGCCTGCGCCACGTGCCGCACCCGATAAGCTGCCGCCGCCGCCAAGCTGGCCCGATAGCGACACGCTTGCTGACTGGACGTTGCTGCCCACCAGCCCGGATTGGGCCGCCGGTTTTGCAAAGGAATGGACGCCGGGGCAAGACGGTGCTGCCGACCGGGTGGAAAGCTTCCTTGGCAAGGCGCGCGTCTATGCAGAAACGCGCAACCTGCCGTCGGTCGAGGGGACATCACGTCTGTCGCCGCACCTGCATTTTGGCGAAATATCGCCTGCGACGCTGTGGCACGCGGCGATGGATGCGGGCGGATCGGTCGAGACGTTCCTCAAGGAACTGGTGTGGCGCGATTATGCACAGAACGTGATTCTGCAGTTTCCCGATTACGGCAAAGCCAATGCGCGCGGCGCCTTCGGCAGCTTTCCCTGGCGCGATGCGTCCGACCCGCAGGTGGCAGACGAAATCTGCCGCTGGCAGCAGGGGCGTACCGGTTATCCGCTGGTCGATGCCGGGATGCGCCAGCTGTGGGCGACAGGCTGGATGCACAACCGGGTGCGGATGATCACCGCATCGTTCCTGATCAAGCACCTGCTGGTCGACTGGCGCGAGGGCGAGACCTGGTTCTGGGATACGCTGGTCGATGCCGATTATGGCTCCAACGCCACCAATTGGCAGTGGAGCGCGGGATCGGGGGTCGATTCCAACATGTTCGTCCGGATCATGGCACCGTTGAGCCAGTCGGAGAAATTCGATGCGGCAGGCTATATCCGGCAATGGGTGCCGGAACTGGCCGAGCTGTCCGACAGCGCGATTCATGATCCCGAAGCTGCGGGCAAGTTCGTCAAGGGCTATCCCAAAAAGATCATCGGGCATAAAGCAGCAAGAGAGCGGGCGTTATCGGCGCACGCAACGATAAAAGCATAGCAGGAGAGCACAGATGAGGGTTTGGAAGACACTGGCGGCGGCTTGCGCGCTCGCCATCGGCGCGGGCGGGATTGCGGCAGCTCAGGACAGTGCCGCACCTGCAATCAAGCCGCTTGACCAGTTCACGCCTGCGGAGATGGAAAAGTTGCGCACCGCAGGCGCGCAGATCCTGTTCTGGTCCGATGCGCAGCGTTCGGCAAATTTTCGCGCGATGGAAACGCAGTTTCCCGGCACGACCGCAAAGGCCGGCACCTCGCGTGTGCTGGCCAAGGGTGCACCGCTGGCGGTCAGCGATGCCGAGATCGAGGCCTTTATGACCGCGCAGAATGTCGCCGGGCTGATGGTCATCCAGGATGGCAAGGTTCGGCTGGAACGCTATGGTCTTGGCCTTACCGCGACTGACCGCTGGACCAGCTTTTCGGTTGCCAAATCGTTCACCTCGACGCTGGTGGGGGCGGCGGTCAAGGATGGCCTGATTGCTTCGATCGATGATCCGGTGACCAAATATGTGCCCGAGCTGAAGGGCAGCGGTTATGACGGCGTCAGCGTCAAGCAGATCCTGACGATGACATCGGGGGTCAAATGGAACGAGGATTATACCGACCCCAACAGCGATGTGGTGAAGATGCTCTCGGTGCCCGTCGGCCCCGGTGAAGACCCGAACACCGCATACCTCAAAACTCTGCCACGCGAGGCGGAGCCGGGCAGCAAATGGGTCTACAAGACCGGCGAGACCAACCTGATCGGAGTCATCGTCCAGCGCGCCACTGGCAAATCGTTGAGCGCCTATGCGGAGGAAAAGATCGTCAAACCGGCAGGTTTTGCAGGCGACCTGTTCTGGATGGTGGACTCGGCCGGACAGAATATCGGCGGTTGCTGCCTGTCGCTGCAGCTGGCCGATTATGCGCGCATGGGCCTGTTCGCGCTGGAAGGCGGCGCCGGGCAGGTGTCCGATGGCTGGTTTGCCGAGGCCGGAAAAGAACAGGCACCGATCGGTCTGCCAGGCTTTGGCTATGGCTATCAATGGTGGACGTATCCGGGCGGCGCTTGGGGAGGGCAGGGCATATTCGGCCAGGGCATCCTGATCGTGCCCGAAAAAAAGCTGGTGATCGCGGTGGTCAGCAACTGGCCCAAAGCCAGCGGCGCAGACCTGCGCATCGCGCAGCTCCAGTTCTTCCAGAAGCTGGCGATGGCGGCTGAATGAGCGACGACAGCCGCCTGCACGGTGAACTGGCCGCCATCGGCATCGCCTTTGATCAGGTCGAGCATGCAGCGGTGTTTACCGTGCTGGAAAGTAGCGCGGTGGACCGTGGCATCCCTGGCGCGCACACCAAGAACCTGTTCCTGAAGGACACCGGGCACCAGTTCTACCTGGTGACCGTGCTCGCTGAAAAGCAGGTGGACCTGGGCGTGCTGCGGCATCTGGTCGGGGCTGGACGGTTCAGCTTTGGCAGCGGTGATGAAATGGTCGCGCTGCTCGGCATCACGCCGGGGTCCGTCACCCCGCTGGCGGCAATCAACGACAGCGCGGGCAAGGTGCAGCTGGTGCTTGACGAAGTGCTCGCCGCGCAGCCGCGCGTCAACGTCCACCCGTTGCGCAACACCGCAACGCTGGGGCTGTCGGGGCTTGATCTGGTGCGGTTGCTGGTGCGCTGGCGTCACCCGCCGCTGATCGTGCCGGTTCCATCCAGGATACCGCAACCGCAAAAATGATGGTGTGCGGTTGCCAGAACCTCCTATATTAACGGTTCGATGACCATTGCCGCCACCCGTCCGCTGATTGACAGCTTTGCTCGCCAGATCAGCTATGTGCGTCTGTCGGTGACCGACCGGTGCGACCTGCGCTGCGCATACTGCATGCCGGAGCGGATGCAGTTCCTGCCCAAGAGCGAGGTGCTGAGCCTTGAGGAGCTGCATCTGCTGGCGTTGGCATTCATCGCGCGCGGGGTCCGCAAGATCAGGCTTACCGGCGGCGAGCCGCTGGTGCGGCGCGATGTCATGACGCTGGTGGAGCGGCTGGGCCGCGAGATTGGCGGCGGGCTGGACGAGCTGACACTGACCACCAATGCGACGCAGCTGGACCAACATGCGCAGAGGCTGGCCGATGCAGGCGTGCGGCGGATCAACATCTCGCTCGATACGCTGCGACCTGATCTGTTTGCCAAGCTGACACGGCGCGATGCGCTGGCGCAGGTGCTGGCCGGGATCGATGCAGCAGATCGCGCAGGGCTGAAGGTCAAGCTTAACACCGTCGCGCTCAAGGGCCTGAACGAGGACGAGCTGCCATCGTTGATCAGCTGGACCCACGGGCGCGGCTTTGACCTGACACTGATTGAGGTGATGCCACTGGGCGAGGTCGATGAAGACCGTTTCGACCATTATCTGCCGCTCACTGCGGTGCGTGACGCGCTCGAGCAACGCTGGACGCTGCGCGAAAGCCCGCATACCAGCGGCGGCCCGGCGCGCTACTTCGATGTGGAGCAGACCGGCGGGCGGCTGGGCTTCATCACCCCGCTGACCAACAATTTTTGCGCAGGCTGCAACCGCGTGCGGGTGACCGCAATCGGGCAGATTTATATGTGCCTGGGCCAGAACGACAGTGTCGATTTGCGCGCGGCGCTGCGCGGTGCCGATAGCGAGGCTGCGCTGGATGCAGCGCTCGACCGCGCAATCCGTCGCAAGCCTGAACGGCATGATTTCCATATCGATGCCCCCGGCAGCGCGCCTGCACTGGCGCGGCACATGTCGATGACCGGCGGTTGACCGGACAGCATGGCGCGTCTGCTGTTCTTTGGTCGCCTGGGTGATCTGGCAGGCGCTGTCGAGCGGAGTATCGGGCTGAGCCAAGCGCATTCGGTCGCTGACCTGATCGGGGTGCTGGGGCAATCTGACCGGTTGCTCGCCAGCGCGCTGGGCGAAGATCGCATCCGCTATGCGATCAACGGCACGATTGTCGATAGCGGTGCGCTAGTCGAGGATGACGATGAGCTCGCTTTTCTCCCACCGGTGAGCGGCGGCTGAAATGCGAGCCGATATCCGCATTGCCACGCAAGCCTTTGATCCGGAATCCGAACTGGCAGCGTTCCGGATTGCGCTGTCGGGCGCAGGCGCAGTGGTCAGCTTCACCGGATTGGTGCGACCGGCCAGCGATGCAGGCGCGGTCAGCACGCTTGGCCTCCAGCATTATCCCGGCGTGACCGAGCATGCCATCGCCGAAACGCTGGCCGATGCAGGCGAGCGTTGGGCGCTTGAGGCGGCGCTGGTCATCCACCGGGTGGGTGATCTGACTGCGCATGAGCCGATCGTGCTGGTCGCTGCTGCCAGTCGGCACCGGCGTGCGGCGTTCGAGGCGGCGGACTTTCTGATGGATTATCTCAAAAGCCGCGCGCTGTTCTGGAAAAGCGAAACCAGCGCGCAGGGTAAATTGTGGGTCGAGCCGAGGGCGGCCGATTACGCCGATGCCGCGCGCTGGGGTGTCAGATAGCTTCAACCAAACGACGCGAAACGCCGTTCTGCGGCGAACGCCGGAGCCCAGGAGTCAGATTGCGTTGCAGACGCCCTGGATTCCGGCTTTCGCCGGAAAACGGGATCGTCGGGTTCCGATCATTCGGGAGGGGTGTTCAACCCGATCAGTTGATCGTTGCGGCCTGCGCCGGAATGTTCGGCACCTTGCCGTCGGCTGCCTGCTGGGCAAACAGATCACGCATCACCTGCAACGAGAACAGATGCGCAAAGATCAGCGGCAGCGCGCCGTTCTGATTGAGTTTGCGCAGTTCATCGCCGCGCAACTCGCGCAGCTTCTCTTCGTTGATCATCTGGAAGCCCTGATAGACGAACGGCTGGGCCAGCGTTGTGTGCTCGATCTTCAGTTCGCCGTCCATCAGCAGGTTGTGCTTCTTGAGTTCTTCCATGAAGAACGCGGTGCCCTGAACGGCGCGCTCGAAATCCTCGCAGAACTGCAGGATGTTTTTGGTGGTCTCAGTCGGCTGATCGCCGTCGAAAAGCGCTTCGCCTTCCTCGAACTCGCCCAAAGCCTCGCAGGTCGGGTCAAAGCACAGCGACAAATCGGTCGCATCGGGACGCAGCTTGGCGAGCATGAACGGATAGCGGCGGATATAGGCTGGCACATAGGCGGGTTTGCGATACTTGCCGTCGTCGTCGAGGAACACGTTGACGCCTTCGTTCATCCCCATCAGCGCCAGCGGCACCGGATCGGCACCGGCTGAAAAGATGATCGGATAATGACGCTGGGCCTGCGGAAATTCCTCGACCGTCAGCGGAATGGCATGCTGGTTCTTGAGGAAATGCGCGCCTTCCATCGTCCGCGAACGGAACTTGGCATGGTCCTTGGAATTGAGTGGCACCAGGTCATTGAAAAGAACCGGCAGACGGTTGGCTTGCGGCGCACTGGCCATGAACTATTCTCCGCTGAAACTGACGATGAAAAACATACAGGATCCGCGCCTTAAGTTGCCTGCAAGCGCCGCGCAAGGGGGTGCAGGTTCAAAGCGCGATCAGCTTGCCGGGATTCATGATACCCTTGGGATCGAGCGCGCGTTTTATCGCGGTCAGCGCGGCCATCCGCGCAGGATCGCCGAGCCTTGCCAGTTCATCGCGCTTCATCTGCCCGATGCCATGCTCAGCCGAGATCGATCCGCCCGCCTCGACCACCAGATCATGTACGAAAGCGCTGATCGCCTTGCCGGGGTTGGCCGGCCATGCACTGACGTCCGCGCCTTTGGGGGCAGCGACATGGAAATGGACGTTGCCATCACCCAGATGACCAAAGGCGGCGACTTCGGTCCCGGCAAAGCGCGCCTCCACCTTTGCGCCAGCCTCGATGATAAAGCGCGCCATGTCCGCCACAGGAACGCTGATATCGTGCTGCATGGCCGGGCCTTCGGCGCGTTCGGCCTCCGAGATCGAATCGCGCAGCTTCCAGAAAGCCCCTGCCTGAGCCTCGCTTGCCGATATCGCGGCATCCTCGATCAGCCCGCGCTCCAGCGCCTGCGCCATCAAGGTCTCGGCGCGTTCGGCTGGCTGCGGGGCCGACGGATTGTCGCGCACCAGTTCCACCAGCACATGCCAGCGATGCGCGCCGCTCAGCGGTGCACGGGTTCCTGGAACATGGCGCAGCACATTGGTCAGGCAGCGTTGCGGCACGATTTCGAAGCCTTCCATCTCATGCCCGGCGCGATCCTCCAGAAACAGCAGCAACTGGCGTGCGGCCAGCGGCGATTCGAGTCCTGCCCAGACCACGGCACGGTCGATCAGCGCGGGCACCAGTTTAAGCGTTGCTGCCGTCACGATGCCAAGCGTGCCCTCAGCACCGATCAGCAGATGCTTGAGGTCATAGCCGCGATTATCTTTCTTGAGCGTCACCAGCCCCTGATACAGCGACCCTTCGGGCAGAACCGCCTCGATGCCTTCAACCAGTGCGCGCATCGTGCCATGGCGCAGCACCTGCGTGCCACCGGCGTTGGTCGACACCAGCCCGCCGATGGTCGCTGATCCCTTGCCACCCAGTGTCAGCGGAAAACGAAGGCCTTTTGCAGCCACCGCCTCGTGCAAGGTTTGCAGCACCACGCCTGCCTCTGCGATGACATTGCGGGCCTGGCCGTCGATCGCACGGATGACGTTCATCCGCCGCGTGCTGAGCAGCAACGCTGCGCCGCTTTGGTCAGGCGTCGCCCCGCCCACCATGCCGCTGTTGCCGCCCTGCGGAACGATGGCAGTTCCGGTTTGCGCAGCGATCCTGACGATCTGGGCCAGTTCGTGCGCATTGGCCGGGGCGACCATGGCCTGCGCTGCACCATGATAGCGTCCGCGCCAGTCGGTCAGCCAGGGGGCGATATCGCGCGCGTCGGTGGTCAGGCCCTTGTCGCCCAGCACAGCCGACAGGCGTTCCAGTAAGCTGCTACGAGTCGGGGCCTCAATCATGGAACACGGTATCGCACAGCCTTGGATGCAGCGGCAACCTGAACCGATCTGGCAGGCGCTGTGTCATAACGGCAACAATCCGGCACAATCTGCGCGTATCGGGGCACCGGGCGCTTGGGTTAATCGGGGGTTCAATCGCCCAGCCTAACCGGAACAGCGGGGCTACTGAAAGTTTGGAGGATCGCCGCGCGCGACCATGTCATTTGTTCAATCGCTTTTCCTGTTTGTGCTGCTGGGGTCTGCTCCGGCGCTGGACGAGCGTGAGTCCGGCCCGCGTGGTCAAAGTCTGACGCTCCCCCAGGTCTTGACCGAAACGCTTGATCCTGCGCCGCAAGCTGCTTTTCAGATGCGCATCGAACAGCGGATCATCATCCGCGTCCCCCGCCAGTCGCTGTTGCAGTCATCGCTAGCCCCTTTGCCCGCGCCGCGCCGCGCTGAACCGCCTGAAGCGCCCAGATACGAGCGGCGCAAGGTTGGTAAATGTGTCGCGATGCGCGATGTGACCGGCGTGCGGGTGATTGATGATGACATGTTGGTGCTGTTCATGCGCGATCGGCGGATGATCGAGGCAGAACTGGACCGGTCGTGCAGCGCGCGCGAATTCTATCAGGGCTTTTATATGGAACGCAGCGGCGATGGGCGGCTGTGCGTCGACCGTGATATGATCCAGGCGCGCTCCGGCAGCAAATGCGAGGTCGAGCGGCTGCGCCAGCTGGTCCCTGAGAACTGAGCTCGCAGGCGCCGGGCGAGATCGTAGAATGGTTGACTTTTGAGCGCTGTTTGCGCACATACCGCGCGTGGCTTGACGCCCGGCAACGATAGCGCTGCAAGCTGTGCCTGCGCTGCTGCCTTCTTTCTGGATACTCTATGATATTTGCCGATCTCGGCCTTTCCGAAAAATTGATCCAGGCGGTCACTGATTCCGGCTATACGACCCCGACGCCAATCCAGGCTCAGGCGATTCCTCCGGTACTGATGATGCGCGACCTGATCGGCATTGCGCAGACCGGCACCGGCAAGACGGCAAGCTTTGTGCTGCCGATGATCGACATTCTGGCCGAGGGTCGCAGCCGCGCCCGCATGCCGCGCTCGCTGATCCTTGAACCGACGCGCGAACTCGCCGCGCAGGTGGCGGAAAACTTCGAGAAATACGGCAAGTATCACAAGCTTTCGATGGCGCTGCTGATCGGCGGCGTATCGATGGGGGACCAGATCAAGGCGCTCGAAAAGGGTGTCGATGTGCTCATCGCAACGCCCGGTCGCCTGATGGACCTGTTTGATCGCGGCAACATCCTGCTTACCGGTTGCGGGCTGCTGGTGATCGATGAGGCCGACCGGATGCTCGATATGGGGTTCATTCCCGATATCGAAACGATCTGCACCCGGCTGCCGACGACTCGCCAGACGCTGCTGTTCTCAGCGACCATGCCACCGCCGATCAAGAAGCTGTCGGACAAGTTTCTGACCAATCCCAAATATATTGAGGTCGCCCGGCCTGCCAGTTCGAACGAGTTGATCGAGCAGGGCAAGGTGCGCGTCCAGTCGCGGCGCAAGCGCGATACGCTGTTTGCGATGCTCGACGCCGGTGTCCACACCGCGATCATCTTTTGCAACCGCAAGACCACGGTGCGCGATCTGAATAAGGCGCTGCGCCAGGGCGGCTTCGATTCGGGCGAGATTCACGGCGACATGGAACAGCGCGACCGGATCGCCGAACTCGACAAGTTCAAGGATGGCACGATCAACATTCTGGTGGCATCCGACGTCGCAGCGCGCGGATTGGACATCAAGGGCGTCAGCCACGTGTTCAACTATGACGCGCCGTGGCATCCGGATGATTATGTCCACCGCATCGGTCGCACCGGCCGGGCAGGGGCAACCGGCAAGGCGGTCACCTTCGTCACCGAAGATGATGCCGAGGCGCTTGCCAATATCGAAAAGCTGATCGGCACGACAATCCCCGAGATCACCGTCGCTGATCCTGCTGGCGATAGCGCGCCTGCCGCCAAGCCCCGCGATGCGCAGCCGCGCGAGCCGCGGCGCAAGTCATCGCGCAATGCTGAACCCAAGGCCCGTGCGTCGCGCGAAGAACGCCCCCGTGAGCAAGAACCCCGCGAAGAAAAACCCCGCGAGCAAAAGCCCCGCGACGAGCGCCCGCGGTCGGCAGAGCGTCGGCCTCCGGCTGCGGCCAAGCCACAGCGGGATGATGCACCGGATGACGGCTGGAATGGGCCGATGCCAGACTTCCTGTCGGTAGGCTTTGGCGAGAGCTGAGCAGGTTATTACTGCATCAATTTTTTCCGGCGAAAGTCGGAATGCAGGAGCGATGTTACGCAATCGGACCCCCGGTCTGCGGCTTTCGCTGCAGACCGGGGGTCCGATCAATGAATACCGCTAAAAGCTGAACCTGGCCGAGATCCTGAAATCGCGACCCACCAGCGGGGCAAAATCCTTGGTAAAGCTTGCCGCGCGGCGACCGACGACATCGAAGATGTTGTTGGCAGACGCGATCAATGTGACACCCCGGTCTACCCCCAAAGGCTTCCAGGAAGCACTCGCGTTGACGAGCGTGAAGCCATCGGTGTCGGTCTCGAAACTGGCGTTGCGGCGCTGGTCATCGAACCATTCGATCTCGGCGCGCAGAGCGAGCACATCGCTTTGCGCCTCAAGCCCGCCGAGCAGCCGAAGTGGAGGAATGCGCGGCACTGCCCCCAATCCGTCCAGCGATGCGTGGACATAATCTGCAACGCCGTCTGCAATGAACGTAAACCCGGCGGCGCGTGCGAACACCACCGATGCTTCGGCTTCCAAGCCATAATATTTGGCGTCATTCTGGATGAACTGAAAAACGGGCAACTCGTCTTCCTCCAGCCCGGTCGGCACATCGATGATAAAATCGTCGAACCTGCTGTAAAAGCCGGTCAATCCGAAGCTGATATCTGGCGTCGACCAGCGCACATAGGCCTCACCGCCCCAGCTTTTTTCGGTGCGGAAATCAGGGTTGCCGATCTCGAACGCCTGCGTTGCGATGTGCGCTCCGTTGGAGAACAGCTCTTCTGCAGCAGGCGCGCGCTGGGCACGGTTAAGGTTTACGCCAAACCGCAGCCTGTCATCGGCCAGATAGGCAAGGCCCAGCGCAAATGAATAGGAATTGAAATCGCGTTGAATACCGAGCACCTGCGACCTCACATCAACCTTGTCAAAGCGCGCGGCGCCCTCGATCTCGATCTTGCCGGTGCGCACTTCCTGCAACGTGAACAGGCCTAGCTGATCGGTGACATTGGGCGGGACGAAGGCTTCTGCGCCGACTGCGCTGAAATCGCGGTGGACATATTGCACTCCGCTTGCGCCGCGCCAGCCGTTGCGGTCGCGTTGCACCAGCTCCAGCCGCGATTCGATGCCCTGGTTGTTGAAGACGGTGCCAATTTCGTCACCTTCAAACTCGGTCTGCTTGAAATCGGCATAGGCCGCGCGAAGCCGCAGCGCCTGGAAGAACCCCTCAAGGTTCACCTCACCGCGAAAATCGACCTTGATCTGGTCGAGTCCGATGGTCACCGGGGCTTCTTCTTCTTCTTCCCCGCCTTCCTCGTCACCGTGAGCATGGCCAGCACCGGGACGCGCCGGGATACCATAGTCGCTGTTGTAATAGCTGCCTGAAACACCAAAGCTGCCGCCCTCGCCGATATACGCAAGGCCGCCGCCAAAGCTGTAGGTCTCGGTGCCGGTGTTGGGAATGCGGCCTCGCAATTCAGCCAGTTCCTGCGCCTCGGCGGCTTCGCCCAGATTGCCTTCCGCGCGCTCCTCTGCGGCGATATCCAGTTGCTCGGCACGAAGGCCGGGTGACAG
The DNA here is from genome assembly GCA_038209235.1 of Sphingomonadales bacterium. GTDB lineage: Bacteria > Pseudomonadota > Alphaproteobacteria > Sphingomonadales > Sphingomonadaceae > Blastomonas. Next base: position 12,721 of record JBBQXX010000037.1, read on the forward strand.
CACAAAACCGCCGATGCGCAGGTCATCCGATTTGCGATAGCTGCCATCGACATGCAGCACGAGCTTGGATGTCAGCGGAATATCAAGGCTGGCACCAAAGCTGCGTTCGTCTGCAGCCGAGCCATAGGTGGCGAGCGCATCGAGATGGAACGGCTCTTCGGGCACTGCGCGCGGAATGCGCTTGTCGATCGCGTTGACCGCGCCGCCAACTGCCTGTCCGCCGAACAGCAGCACGGCAGGACCGCGCAGCACTTCGATACGGTCAAGGATGATCGGTTCGACGGTCACGCCATGATCGGGCGAGGTGTTGGACACATCGATCGTGCCGAGGCCATCGACCAACACCCGGATGCGCTCGCCCTGAAAGCCGCGCAACACGGGGCGCGAGGCACCGGGGGAAAAGCTGGTGGCAGACACGCCGGGCAGCTTGGTCAGCGTATCGCCGATCTGTGCGCGCGATTCGCGGGCCAGATCGTCACCCGCCAGCACCGATGTGCCCGCCAGTATGCTCAGGTCGCGCACGAACGGCGCGGTGACGATGATGCCGCGGTTGCGGTGGAAGTCATCATCCTCGGAGCCATCTGCAGCGTCGGCGTCGATAGTGTCAGCCGACGAAGGTCCCTGCTGCGCGAGCGCGGGCGCAGAGGCGAGCAGGGCGGCGCTCAGCGAAATGGAGGTCGAGACGAGCAAAAGCGTGCGACGCATGTTGGGGGTTGCTCCCGTTGTGTTAGATTCTTGTGTTTTTGTGAACCGTCGGTCTTTGCAGGCCGCCCGGCGTTCAGCCGGAGTCGGTCCAGCATTGGCCTGACTGCCCGGCTGATTTTGTCCAGCTAGCAGGCATGTAATGTTATATCAATATCAATGTTCGGTTTTTAGCTTCCGGCAGCGGCAGGTTGCCGATGCTGGTCGATTGCGGCACAGGAAGGCGTCCTCGCGATTAAGGACACTGGTGAGGAACACGATGCTATTGCGATCCCTGTTGTTTGTGCCTGCTGACAGGCCAGAGCGTTTTGTCAAGGCGGCGGCGAGCGGTGCTGATGCGATCATCCTCGATCTGGAAGATTCGGTGACCGCCGAACGCACGCCTTTCGCGCGCGCTGCGGTGGCGCAATGGCTCGCGGGCGTTCCTGAAACGCGGTCGTTTGTCCGGGTGAACCCTCAGGGCAGCGGCGAGACCGAACGCGATCTTGACGCCTTGCGCGCCGTCCCCCCGGCCGGCATAGTGCTACCCAAGGCGCAAGGGGCAGGCTCGCTTGCCTGGCTAGCCGGGCTGTGGGGAGGCGATCTCCTGCCGCCGGTGCTGCCGATTGCCACCGAAACCCCCGCTGCTATCTTCGAACTTAGCAGTTTTCGCGCATGCGCAGCGCAGTTGGCGGGGCTGAGCTGGGGGGCTGAGGATCTGCCTGCTGCAATAGGTGCCAAGGCCAGCCGCCATGCCGATGGCAGCTACACGCCGCCGTATGAACTGGCGCGGTCGCTGACGTTGTTCGCAGCGCATGCGGCAGGGGTCGCGGCGATAGATACGGTCTATCCGAACATTGCCGATGCCGAAGGGTTGGCTGCCTATGCTGGCCGTGCGGCGCGCGATGGCTTCAATGGTATGCTGGCGATCCACCCCTCGCAGGTCGCCATCATCAATGCCGCGTTTATGCCGGGCACCGATGAAATCAGCGCAGCGCAGCAGATCGTCGATGCCTTTGCCGGACAACCGGGGGCAGGCGCACTGTGCATCGACGGCAGGATGATCGACGCACCGCACCTCAAGCAGGCGCAGCACATTCTCGCATTGGCAGGGCGAAGCGTGTAAGCTGGCCGGGGGGTTTGACGTTGCACGACAACCCGAAAGGACATCAGCATGACCCGTCCAACCAGCCAGACCGGTCCAACCAGCCAGAACGGTCCAACCAGCCAAAACATCATAGCCGAAGCGCTGATCGCAGCGCCGGTTGATCCGGAAACCTGGTGTACGCCTGCGCAGTACGAACAGCTCTATGCGGCATCGTTGCGTGATCCTGATGGTTTCTGGGCGTTGCAGGCCGCCCGGATCGACTGGCTTACAAAGCCGACGCGGATTGCTGGCTGGTCGTTCGACCCGGTCGATATCCGCTGGTTCGAAGATGGCCGGCTCAACCTGTGCTACAACTGCGTCGATCGGTATGTCGCGGCGGGGCAGGGCGGCACCACCGCGCTGATCTGGGAGGGCGATGCGCCGGGCGATGTGCGCAGTATGACCTATGCCGATCTGCTGCGCGAGGTACAGATTTTCGCCAGCATGCTTAAACAACTGGGCGTGGCCAAGGGCGACCGGGTGACGATCTATATGCCGATGGTGCTGGAAGGCGCGGTCGCGATGCTCGCCTGCGCGCGGATCGGCGCGGTGCATTCGGTGGTCTTCGGCGGTTTCTCGCCCGAAGCTTTGGCCGGGCGAGTCGAGGATTGCGCCAGCCGCTTCATCATCACCGCCGATGGCGGGATGCGTGGTGGCAAGACCGTGCCGCTCAAGGCCAATGTCGATGCGGCGCTCGAACAGCATGGGCTCGATGTCGATGCGGTGCTGGTGATCCGCCATACCGGCAGCGATGTCGTGATGGTCGAGGGGCGCGACCATTGGCACCATGAACTTGCCGCCAGCGTGCCTGCCGAATGCCCGTGCGAGCCGATGCATGCCGAAGACCCGCTGTTCATCCTGTATACTTCGGGCTCGACGGGCAAACCCAAAGGCGTGTTGCACACCACCGGTGGCTATGCGGTGTGGACCGCAACCACCTTTCACTACGCTTTCGATTACCGCCCCGGCGAGGTTTACTGGTGCACCGCCGATATCGGATGGGTCACCGGGCACAGCTATTCGGTCTATGGCCCGCTGCTCAACCGGGCGACCAGCCTGATGTTCGAAGGCGTGCCCAATTATCCCGATCACAGCCGGTTCTGGGATATGTGCGAGCGGCACAAGGTCAACATTTTCTATACCGCGCCGACTGCGATCCGCGCGTTGATGCGCGAAGGCGATGCCCCGGTCGAAAAGCATGACCTGTCGGCGCTGCGCCTCATCGGATCGGTGGGTGAACCGATCAATCCCGAGGCATGGCGCTGGTATCACCGCGTCGTTGGCAAGGAACACGTGCCGGTTATCGACACCTGGTGGCAGACCGAAACCGGCGGGATCATGATCACCACCCTGCCGCATGCACATGCCATGCGACCGGGTAGCGCGGGTCTGCCGTTCTTCGGCATCGTTCCGGAACTGGTCAATGCCGAGGGTGAAATTCTGGACGGCGCGACCGAAGGCAACCTGTGTATCGCAGGGTCATGGCCGGGTCAGGCGCGCTCCGTGCACGGCGATCACGAACGGTTCGTCCAGACCTATTTCAGCACCTACAAGGCCAAGTACTTCACCGGCGACGGCTGCAAGCGCGATGAAGACGGCTATTACCGCATCACCGGGCGGGTCGACGATGTTATCAATGTTTCGGGTCATCGCATGGGGACCGCAGAGGTTGAAAGCGCGCTGGTGCTTCACGCCAAGGTGGCTGAGGCAGCCGTTGTCGGCTTCCCGCATGATATCAAGGGGCAGGGCATCTATTGCTATGTCACGCTGAACGCCGGTGAAGTCGCAGATGACACGCTGGCTGCCGAACTCAAGGCGCTGGTCCGCAAGGAAATCGGGCCGATTGCAAC
>JBBQXX010000038.1:0-16161 GCA_038209235.1 Sphingomonadales bacterium
GCCTCGAATGGACCAAGGGCATCTTTGGCATGACGCTGCGCGGCAACCGCTTCGGCGAAGTGTTCATCGCCGGCGGCAGCAATGACATCACCATTGCCAAGGGCGATGTCCCGACCGATATCACGCTGAAAGCGGAATGGCTTGTTGACCTGGAACTGCGGGCCAATCCGACCGACCAGATCGAATTTGCGGTTGGTGCCAACAACCTGTTCGACAACTATCCTGACCGCTTGCCGTTCGGCACGGTGGATGGTGTCAATTTCGGCCTTAACAACGCGTTCCTGCCCTATTCTTCGCTATCACCCTTCGGTTTCAGCGGTCGTTTCGTTTATGGGCGGGTTGCCTTTACATTCTAGCGGTCAGATTGCGACATTTGCATCCCAGTCCTGCTTGGGCTGGAGCAAATGTCGCAATCATCAGGACCACTAATAATTTCATGTTTTTAGCGGATTTTATGATTTTTGAAATTCGAAGTGTGACCTGACTGCAAGCGGGAATTGAATGTCAAAATCAATCCACCAGTGGCCCGATGTTGCGGTTGCGGGACGATGGACCACATCGCCCCGAAGCCGCTCTGGCCGCCGGATCAGAACCTCATCGCTGCCTGCACACCGTAAAGCCGTGGTTCGCCAGCGATGAAGGTTGCGGTTCCAAACGCGCCCCCGGTGTTGCCCGCGTCGATCAGATAATCTTCATCGGTCAGGTTGCGGGCAAAGGCGGTGAGTTCATACCGGCCATCACCAAAGCGCACCCCGGCACGGGCATTGACCAGCAGATAGCCGTTTTCGCTGAGCCGTGGGCTGTTGGGAATCTCGAAGAACTGCTGGCTCGAATAGGTGACCGTGGGGAACAGAAAGATTTCTGTACCCTCGCCCAGCGGCACCGCTACGTCGATTCCGGCCGCTGCCTGGTGCTTCGATTGCAGGCGAAAGCGGTTGTTCTGAAACGCCGGGTTGGGCGATTCGATCTTGGCATCGATAAACGCATAGTTGGCAAACAGCCGGATGTTCTGGCTGATCCGCAGCGCACCTTCGACCTCGACACCGAAGTTGCCGGCGTTGCCCGCATTGACCGGCACAACCTGGCCCTGCTGGTTGAAGAAGCTGGTCTGGAAGTTCGAGTAATCCTGGTAGAACGCGCCGATCGATCCGCTGAAGCCCCCGAACGCGGCCTTGACCCCGCCTTCATAATTCCACACCTTTTCTTCTGCGACCAGAATCAAATTGGGCACGGCTCCTGTCGGGCGGGCGCTGGCATTCAGATTGAGCACCGGCGCGCGGCGACCCTTTGAGACCGTCGCATAGATGTTCACCGCATCGCTGACCCTGTACAGCGCGTTGAAGCGCGGCAGCCAGGCATCGAAATCGTCCTTGGCGCGGAACACCTGCCCGCCGGTATCGGCAGCGCCGAGCAGGGATACGCCGCGCACCCCCAGCGATGCGAAAATCGCGCTGCCCGGCTGCACCGCTGTGTAGGTGGAGAGGCGATCTTCGAGCAGATAGCGCACACCTGCCGAAAGCTCGAGGCGGTCGGTCACGTCATAGGTCACGTCGGCAAACACCGAATAGGTCGAATTCTTGCCGCCGTTGGTGAAGATGCTCGAGTAGGGCAATACGGTAGCGGCTCCGCGGGTCAGGATTGCGGTGGCGTTGCGCGCTGGATTGGTGCTGTTGAGCGCGCCGCAGGTCGCCGCCGGGGCGACGCCAAGCGCGCCTGCCACAATTGCGCGGACCGGGGCAAAGGCTGGAAATGGCGCGCAGCTGATATAGGTGCCCTCATCGGTGAGGAACGGTACCGCCTGCGTGCCCTGCTCGTGGAACAGGTTGAAACCGAAAAAGCCGCGCAGCCGCTCGCCATTATAGGCAAAACGCGTTTCATGGCTGAACTGCTCGCCCTGTGCGTCCTCGGCAAATTCGAGGAAAAACAGCGCACTGCCATCGGCATCAAAGGTCTCAAGGCTATCGAAGCTGCGATAGCCGCTGATCGATGTCAGCGACCAGTTGCCGCCCATCGGCGTTTCGAAGGTGACGTTGGCGTCATAGACTTCGCGGTTCAGCCCCAGCTTGGACATGCCCAGTATCGCCTCGCTCAGCGCCGCCGGCGCGCCGCCCAGTTCGGCAAAACTGAATGGGCTGGTGGTGCCGCCGGTCGGTGCGATCGATCCGGATTTGAACGCCGTGCCGGGGTTGCGCTGCTGTTCGTAATTGAACACGAAGTCCATCGTGCTGCTTTCGGTGGGGAAGATGCGCAGCGCACCACGAATTGCAAACTGGTCGATGCCGTTGAGGTCAGCCTGCTGCTGACCCACGGTGCGCGCCGAGATCGTGCCTACATCGCCTGCGATATTGCGGACATAGCCGTCGCGCTTCTTGTAGGAAAAGGCGAGGCGACCTGCGATCTTGTCGTTGCCGGCATTGAGCATGCCGCGCGCTTCATACAGGTTGAAATTGCCGTAGCTGGCGCGCAGGTCAGCAGAAAAGCCAGGTTCAGGCTTGGCGGTGACCACCGAAATCGCACCGATGGTTGCAGCGGTGCCGAACAATGTCGCTTGCGGGCCCTTGACCACCTCGACCCGCTCCACGTCGAACAGATCGAAATACGATCCACGCGAACGCGATACGTCGATGCCGTTCAGATAGATCGTCACGCGCGGGGCAATCTGCGCGCTTCCCGAATCCGATGTGATGCCGCGGATCACGAAGCCGGGGTTGTTGGCGCTCTGCTCCTGAATGTTCAGGCCAGGGATGAACGCCGACAGTTCGTCGAACTCGTCGATGCCGATCTTGTCCATCTGCTCGCCGGTGATCGCCGATACGGTGATCGGCACGTCCTTGATCGATTGCTCGCGCTTTTGCGCGGTGACGATGATCAGATCGTCGCCGGTGCTTGTCGCATTGGCCTGTTCCTGCGCCATGGCAGGGTTGGCCGACAGCGCGGTTGCCAGCACAAGAAGCGAGGCCTGGACGGAACGGACAACAGAGATTGAGCGCATCGGGGCATTTCCTCAAAATGGAGTGAATGCCCTGCCATTGCCCGCAACCATTGACTTTGGTGCGTCGCAGCAATTACCGTTTTATGGCGGATGACGCTTTGTAATGTCACAAAAAAAGCGGCGCGCCGATGCCGTAGCGGCAGGGGTTCTGCGAGCGCCGAAGCTATCGGTTATAATTCTCCCAGCCGGTATGCGCCAGCCGAGCGCGTGCGCTCAGCCTTCGAGCACCAGCCGGTGGTTGGTGACAAAATCGCTGGCGAGCAGGTCGGCGATGGCTTGCGCGACCGCTTCAGGGGGTTTGACCGATGACGGGTCTTCGCCGGGATAAGCCTTGGCGCGCATCGCGGTCCTGGTGCGCGCCGGATCGATGATCGCGGTGCGCACCCGGCCCAGATTGCGCGTTTCCTCGCCATAGGATTGCAGCAGCACCTCAAGCGCTGCCTTGGATGCGCCATAAGCGCCCCAGTACGCGCGTGGCTGCGCGGCAACAGAGCTGGTCAGCGCGGCAACCCTGGCGCTGCCGCTCTTGCGCAACATCGCATCGAAATGCGCGATCATCGCCTGCGCGCTTAGCACGTTGAGCGTCATCATGCGGTTGAACTCGCCGCCGTCGATGGTCGGCACCGGACCCAGACTGCCCAGCATCGCGGCATTGAGCACCAGCATATCGAGCGCCTCCCAGCGCTGGCTGATTGCGACCGCGAGCCGCGCGATGTTCTCGCCATCGGTCAGGTCGAGCGGGGCAATCGTGGCCTTACCGCCGGCCTCGAAGATCGCATCCTCGACCGCCTCGAGATCCTTGGCGTTGCGTCCAGTGAGGATGACATGCGCGCCGCGGGCCGCCAGCGCCTTGGCGGTCGCTGCGCCGATGCCGCGGCTGGCACCGGTGACCATGGCAAGCTGCCCTTCAAAAACGGTGTCGCTCATACTGGGATTTCCTTAGCCGCCGACGCGTTCGGCGAGCAGCATAAGCTGGTTGGGCTGTTCACGCTCGGACAGATCGGTCAGCGTGGTGGGATAGTCGCCGGTAAAGCACGCATCGCAATAGCGCGGGCGTTCGCTCTCGCGCTCGGCCTCGCCCAATGCGCGATACAGGCCGTTGATCGAGACGAACGAGAGGCTGTCGGCCTGGATGAACTGGCGCATCTCCTCGACCGATTTCTGCGCGGCGAGCAGCTTTGAGCGCTCGGGTGTGTTGACCCCGTAAAAGCAGCTGTGCATCGTCGGTGGGCTGGCGATGCGCATATGGACCTCGGCAGCGCCTGCATCGCGCATCATCTGCACGATCTTCAACGAGGTGGTGCCGCGCACAATCGAATCGTCGATCAGGATGATACGCTTCCCGTTGACCAGCGGCCTGTTGGCATTGTGTTTCAGCTTGACGCCAAGGTGGCGCACGCCATCGCCCGGCTGAATGAAGGTGCGCCCGACATAATGCGAGCGGATAATGCCCAATTCGAACGGCAGCCCCGATTGCTGCGCATAGCCGATGGCCGCAGGCGTGCCGCTGTCGGGCACCGGGACCACCAGATCGGCATCGACCGGATTTTCCATCGCCAGCTGCGCACCGATGGCCTTGCGCACCGTATAGACCGAGGAGCCATCGACGATCGAATCTGGCCGTGAAAAATACACATGCTCGAAGATGCACGGGCGCGAGTTCTTTTGGCCAAACGGCCGGTGCGATCGGATTTCACCGCCGCTGACCACCACCAGCTCACCTGGATCGACGCTGCGCACAAAATCGGCTCCGACGATATCCAGCGCCACGGTTTCAGACGCGAAAATCATCGTGCCACCGTCCTCCGGGCCAATCCGGCCCATCACCAGCGGACGGATGCCCAGCGGATCGCGGCAGGCAATCATGCCGCTTTCGGTCAGACAGACCAGCGAATAGGCACCCTCGACCTGCTTGAGCGCATCAATGAACTTGTCGAGCAAGGTCCGGTAGCGCGAGGTGGCGACCAGATGGATGATCGTTTCGGTGTCCGATGTCGACTGGAAGATCGAGCCGGTGCGGATCAGATCGTGCCGCAGCTTCAGTGCGTTGGAGATATTGCCATTGTGGGCAATCGCAAAGCCGCCCGAGGCAAGCTCGGCATAAAGCGGCTGGACGTTGCGCAGCGCGGTCTCGCCGCTGGTGGCATAGCGGACATGGCCAATCGCCATTGCGCCTTTCAGCAGCCGCATGATCTCTTCGGAATCGAAATTGCCCGCCACATGGCCCAACGCCTTGTGGTTGTGGAAATTCTTGCCGTCAAAGCTGCTGATGCCCGCCGCTTCCTGGCCGCGATGTTGCAGCGCGTGCAAGCCAAGCGCGACCATTGCGGCTGCATCAATGGCACCGCATACACCGAAAACACCGCACTCTTCGCGCAGCTTGTCGTCGTCAAAAGGATGAGTGCTGATCATGTCGCGCGCCCGATTCGGTTGCAGCTGGCCGTTGCGGAAACCCTATAGGCAGGCATATGGAGTTTGTCTTCCTTTTGTCACAGGCCTTTGTGGCGGGCCTTTGTCACAGGCCTTTGTGGCGGGGCATTTTTCGTTAACCCTGTTGCGCGACGCCCGGCGCGCGATTAACGCCTTGCTGCATGGCTGATCTACGCGAAACCGGGCTGGTTCTTGATCCCAGATATGATGCCGCAGGGCTGATCACTGCGGCGGTCACCGATGCGGCGAGCGGCGCATTGCTGATGATCGCGCATATGAATGCCGAGGCACTGCGGCTGACGCTGGCGACCGGCGAGGTCCATTTCTGGTCACGTTCACGCGCCAGCCTTTGGAAAAAGGGCGAGACCTCGGGCCATGTGCTCAAGCTGGTCGAAGCGAGGATCGATTGTGATCAGGATGCCGTATGGGTGATTGCATCGCCCGCCGGGCCGACCTGCCATACCGGCGCGCCATCGTGCTTTTACCGGCGGATCGACGCCGAAGGCACGCTGGAGCGGATCGCGTGAGGCGCGCCGCTGCGCTGGTTTGCCTGTTGCTTGCCGGGTGCAGCGAGACTCGCGCGGGTGGCGATGAGACAGCGGTGACCCCGCTGGATGCCGCCGCGATCGACGCCGGGGTGATCGCTGACCCTGATGCGCTGGACCTTGCGGGCGGCTTTGCCGATACCGGCGGCACCGGATCGGACGCGTTTTGCGCCAGTGGTGACCGCGCGCGCGGTTACAGCGTCGGGGTGCTGGTGAGCTCAGGCGCAGACGCCCGGTGCGAGGCGCAGGGGCGCGCGGCGCTCGACGGCGAGCAGGCGCGCATCAGCTTGACCCGCAACGGCAAGGGCGACAGCCTCAATGGGTGCAGCTTTACCGCGCGGTTCGATGGCAATGCGCTGGCTTTGCCGGGCAGATTGCCTCGCGGTTGCGCCGATGCCTGCAGCGACCGGGCAAGCCTTGCAGGCGCAACCTTTGCCTTGGTCGAGCCCGGAGAGGGCGCTGCGCTTGCAACCGGCGGGCATGTGATCAAGCGCTTGTGCGCTGGATGAAATTGCTTGACGTTTACGTCAAGGGAACCTAGGTATGTGCATATGCATGACCGTTCCTCGCTTGGCCGTATCGACACCCCTGATCTGCACAATCGGGATAGCTACACGATCTCCGACCTGTCGGATGAATTCGGCGTCACGGCGCGCGCCTTGCGCTTTTACGAAGATGAAGGGCTGCTCGCGCCTGAGCGCAAGGGCCTTACCCGCGTCTATTGTAAGCGCGACCGGGCGCGGCTGGCGTGGATCATGCGCGCCAAGAACGTGGGCTTCAGCCTAGGCGAAATCCGTGAGATGATCGATCTGTACGATATCGGTGACGGGCGGCGCGAACAGCGCCGCGTGACGCTGCAACGCTGCAAGGAGCGGATCACACTGATGCGCAAGCAAAAGAAAGATATCGAGAGCGCCATTCAGGAGCTTTCGCAGTTCGTAAAGATGGTCGAGCGGGTGGACCGCGAAGACCTGGCCTGATCGGCTAAATCTCACAGGGCGGTTGCCGGTTGGACCACGCCTGCAACGCGGCCTTTCATCTGCCGCGTTTCGATAATCCAAAGGGCCCGTCAAAGCCCTGTATCCGCGCCATGTTTTGAAAGGACATCAAGATGCCCAAGTATACTGCCCCGGTCCGTGACACCCTGTTCATCCTCAACGAAGTGCTGGGCGTCGAAAAATATGCCAATCTTCCCGGTTTCGACAATGCCGCGCCCGATGTGCTGTCTGCGGTGCTCGAAGAGGCAGGCAAGTTTGTCGAGGAAGTCCTGTTCCCGCTCAATCAGATCGGCGACAAAGTGGGCTGCACCCGGCATGCTGATGGCTCCGTTACCACCCCGCCGGGGTTCAAGGCCGCCTACGACCAGTATTGCGAAGCTGGCTGGGGCACGCTGGATGCACCCGAAGAGTTTGGCGGGCAGGGCATGCCGCATGTCGTCGGCATTGCCTTCGAAGAGTATATGGCAGCCGGTAACATGGCCTTTGCGATGTATCCGGGGCTGACCCACGGTGCGATCTCGTCGATCCTTGCCAAGGGCAGCCAGGAGCAGAAGGAAAAGTTCGTCCCCAATATGGTCAGCGGCAAATGGGGCGGCACGATGAACCTGACCGAGCCGCATTGCGGCACGGACCTGGGTCTGATCCGCACCAAGGCGGTGCCGCAGACAGGTGGCAGCTATGCCATCACCGGCACCAAGATTTTCATCTCGTCGGGCGAGCATGACCTGACCGATAATATCATCCATCTGGTGCTCGCCAAGACCCCCGATGCGCCCGACAGCGTCAAGGGCATCTCGCTGTTCATCGTCCCCAAGTTCATCGTCAATGATGATGGCTCGCTGGGCGATCGTAACGCGGTGTCGTGCGGATCGATCGAACACAAGATGGGCATCCACGGCAACTCGACCTGCGTGATGAATTATGACGGCGCGACCGGCTATATGATCGGCGATGAAAACAAGGGCCTTGCTGCCATGTTCATCATGATGAACGCGGCGCGGCTGGGTGTGGGCAACCAGGGTCTGGCAATGGGCGAAGTCTCGTATCAGAATGCGGTGCAATATGCCGGCGACCGCCGTCAGGGTCGCGCACTCACCGGCGTGCAGGACGCAGGTGAAAAGGCCGATACGCTGTTTGTCCATCCCGATGTGCGCCGCATGCTGATGGAGGCCAAAGCGATCAACGAGGGGCTTCGCGCGCTGATCTTGTGGGGTGGCCTGCAGGTCGATCTGACCCACAAGGCGCAAACCGAGGACGAACGCCAGACCGCCGACGACCTGATCAGCTTGCTGACCCCGGTTATCAAGGGCTATGGCACCGACAAGGGCTACGACATCGCCACCAACATGCAGCAGATTTATGGCGGCCATGGCTATATCGCCGAATGGGGCATGGAACAATATGTGCGCGATGCGCGGATCGCGATGATCTACGAAGGTGCCAATGGCGTGCAGGCGATGGATCTGGTGGGGCGCAAGCTGGCGCAAAACGGCGGTCGCGCGATTCAGGCGCTGTTTGTGATCATCGATCAGGAGTGCGGCGATGCCAAGGGTGACGAGCGGCTTGCCGATTTCGCCACCCGGCTTGAAAAGGCTAACGGAGAACTGAAAGCTGCCACGATGTGGTTCGTGCAGAACGGCATGGCCAATCCCAACCACATCGGCGCTGGCGCGCACAGCTATATGCACCTCATGGGTATTGTTGCGCTGGGTCTGATGTGGCTGCGGATGATGCGCGCGTCGATTGCGGCGCTGGAAGCGGGCACCGGTCACGCGGTGTTCTACGAAACCAAGCTGAAGACCGCGCGCTATTTCGCTGAACGGATCATGCCCGATGCAGGATCGCTGCGGCACAAGATCGAGGCGGGCTCAGATGCGATCATGGCGATGGAACCCGAGCTGTTTGCAGCCGCCTGATCCACCCGACCGAACTAAACTGACAAAAAAAGGCGCTTCCGGGAGGACCGGGAGCGCCTTTTCACTTCGTTTTGCGACGAAATGATGTGCGCGTTGGCCGCTTATCGGAAACAAGTCAGCGTGCACTTGGTGCACGATTTGCGGCAGGCAGCCCACATGTTGCGGCTGGCCGCTGGAACCTTGACCAATTGGCTGTTCGAACAAGAAACCGGCAGGAACACCGTTGCTGCAAGACCGTTGACATTGCGGAGCGAGATTAGCCTCTCCCCCAATATCCCGGCTCAATTTGAGCAAGCACCTCAAGCAAGGAGCAACATTATGAAGAACACCATGATCGGATCGCTGATTTGTATTGGCGCACTGGCCGCAACCCCCGCCATGGCTCAGGAAATGACCACCGGTACCGCAACAACGCCTGCTCTTGAAGCGCCTGTCGCGCCTGAGCAGAACACTGAGCCACAGGTTCCGCGGGCAACGATGGATTCGAACGGTGACGGCACCGCCGACGCCTGGGATCGCAACGGCGACGGCACCGCTGACGCATGGGACACCGATGGCGACGGCAAGCCCGACAAGGCTGATCCCATGGAGGAAGCTGCAACCGGCGAATGATCCCTGAGGGGTCGCACCAGAATGGGCCGGGAGAGCAATCTCCCGGCCCATTCTTACTATGGGCAAACCCGACGCTACACCGGTTTGCGGCGCACGCCGCAATCCAGCAGTCGGACTGCACATACTCCCCTGGATTCGGCCTTTCGCCGGAGAACGGGGTTAGAGATCGGCCTCGGCGCTACTCCGGGAGGAAATCGGGCACCGACAGATAGCGCTCGCCGGTATCGTAGTTAAAGCCCAGCACGCGTGCTCCGGTGGGAAGGCCAGGCAGTTTTTGCGCGATCGCCGCGAGCGTCGCCCCCGAGGAAATGCCGACCAACATGCCCTCTTCACTCGCAGAGCGCCGCGCCATCTCCTTGGCGTCGGCTGCATCGACCTGAATGGTGCCATCGATCAGCTGCGTGTGCAGGTTGCCGGGAATGAAGCCTGCGCCAATCCCCTGGATCGGGTGCGGACCAGGTTGACCGCCCGAGATCACCGGTGACAATGTCGGCTCGACTGCATAGACCTTCAGATCGGGCCAATGCTTTTTCAGTTCCTCGGCGCAGCCGGTGATGTGCCCACCGGTGCCGACGCCGGTGATCATCGCGTCGATCGGCGCATCGACAAAATCGGCAAGAATTTCCAACGCGGTGGTGCGCACGTGCACTGCAATGTTCGCCGGGTTTTCAAACTGCTGCGGCATCCACGATCCGGGTGTCTGATCGACCAGCTCCTGCGCGCGTTCGATCGCGCCCTTCATGCCCTTCTCGCGCGGGGTCAGGTCGAAGCTTGCGCCATAGGCCAGCATCAGCCGGCGTCGCTCGATCGACATGCTCTCGGGCATCACCAGCACCAGCCTGTAGCCCTTGACCGCAGCGACCATCGCCAGACCGACGCCGGTGTTGCCCGATGTCGGCTCGATGATCGTGCCGCCGGGCAGCAGCGAGCCATCGGCCTCGGCGGCCTCGATCATCGCCAGCCCGATACGATCCTTGATCGATCCGCCCGGATTGCTGCGTTCCGATTTTATCCAGACATTGGCATCGCCGAATAGCCGGTTGACGCGGACGTGCGGGGTCTTGCCGATGGTTTCCAGAATGCTGGCAGCTATCATGATACGGTTTCTCCTGGTGAGGACGCCGGGGGCACAGGCGATGGCGGGTGAGGCTTTGCGTTTTCCTCGATAGGATTGAAACTGCGCGCTGCACCGATCTGCGGAAACAGTCTGGCCCAAAGCGCGGTGACGACTATAGCACCTGTGCCGCCTGCGACAACCGCTGCAACCGGGCCGATGAACCATGCCAGCATGCCCGAGAAAGCATCGCCCAGCTCGTTCGATGCCGAAACGGTGAGCAGCGATACCGCCGAGACCCGCCCGCGCTTGTCATCGGGGGTGTTCAGCTGGATCAGCGACTGGCGCACATAGACGCTGAACATATCGGCAGCGCCTGCGATGAACAGGCATGCCATCGACAGCGCCAATATGCGGCTCAACCCGAATACGATCGTCACCAGCCCGAACAGGAAGACGCTGGCGAGCATCTTGTTGCCGACATTGGTGCGGATCGGGCGGAACGAAAACACCAGCGCCACCAGCGCTGCGCCTGCCGCCGGAGCAGAGGCGAGCAGCGACAGACCCTGTTCGCCGACTTGCAGGATGTCGCGCGCAAACACCGGTAGCAGCGCGGTCGATCCGGCGAGGAAAACCGCGAACAGGTCAAGCGTGATGACCCCCAACACCAGCTTGTTCTGCCCGACATAAGCCATGCCATCGATGATCTGGGCGACCGGCCCCTTGCCCTTGTCGATGATCGTGCGCGGCACCTGGCCTATGGTCATCATCGCCAGCGCCGCCAGCACATAGAGACACGCGCTGACGATGTAAGGCAGCTCCGGCCGGATGGTGTACAACGGCCCGGCCATTGCAGGGCCAACCAGCATACCCGATTGCCAGGCAATGGATGACAGTGCGATCGCCGTCGGCAGCGATGCCTTGGGCACCAGATTGGGTGCCAGCGCACTCAGCGATGGACCCAGAAACGCCCGGGCGGTGCCCAGCAGAACCGCGATGCCGTATAATATCGGCAGGCTGATCAGGCCGTTGGCGGTGGTCCAGGCCAGCATCGCGGCAATCGCGGCCTGGACCAGCAGGACTGCACGCGCGACCATCCGTCTGTCCATCCGGTCAGCGATCCAGCCGACCAGCGGGGTCAGCACGAACAGCGGGGCAAACTGCAACAGCCCGATCATCCCCAGCCGCGCCGAACTGGCCGCAATATCCATCGTCTCACGCGCGATGTTATACGCCTGCCAGCCAACGATCAGCATCATGCAATACAGCGCCAGCATCGACGTCAGCCGCGTCAACCAATAGGCGCGATAATTGGCAATGGTGAACGGGTGCGGTGCGGCGGAGGACTCCATGCTTCACCGGTTAGGCGAGGCGTTAGCGGGCGGCAAGCAGGATGAACCTGCGCAGCAGGGCAAAAGGCGCTTTGGCGACTGCGAAAGAATAGGCCTTTTCAAGCAGGCGGGTTGGTGTCAGCAAGGGTGGGAAGATAAAAATCCTCCCCGGACCGGGGCGGTGGCGGCCCGAAGGGCTGACGGAGGGGATGCGCGATAGCACATCCCAAAAGCGGGTTGCCCAGACGCTTCCCCTCCACCACTTCGTGGTCCCGCGCCCGGACCGGGGAGGATTTGTTTGGAATGTTGTGTCATGAAAAGAGGTCGCAGATGAACTGGTCGAAAAAGCTCCTTGCCGCCGTCTCGCTCACCGCGATCACCGCATCGTGCAGCACCGCACCGGCTGAACCGGTCGAGCAAGGCACCGGTATCGATACGGCATCGGATTGGGGCAAGTTCGTCGACAGCTTCCTTACTGGCTATTTCCCGCGCAACCCCGATTTCGCGGTCTATCAGGGGCGGCATGAATTCGACGGCAAGCTGCCCGACTGGTCCGAAGCGGGCCTCGCCGACCAAATCGCCTTCCTCAGCAAGACGCTCGCCGATGCCGAAGCGATGGATGCAAGCAAGCTGGACGCCGACCAGCAGTTCGAGCGCAACTATCTGATCGCGGTGATCAAGGGCGAACTGTTCTGGCTCAAGGATGCCGACTGGCCGCATCGCAATCCGGCATTCTACACCGGCACGCTCGACCCATCGGTTTACGTGACGCGGCCCTATGCGGATGTCGATACACGCGCCAAGGCGTTCATCGCATATGCCAAGGGCATTCCCAAGGCAGCCGAGCAGATCAAGACAAACCTTAGATCACCGCTCGATCCCTATGCGATCGATTATGGCCTCAATGCGTTCGGCGGCTATGCGACATTCTTCACCAGCGATGCGCGCACCGCCTTTGCCGATGTCAGCGATGGTGCGATCACAAGCGAGCTTGCAGCGGCAACCGCCGAGGCGAGCGCCGCGATGCAGGGTCTTGCAGGCTGGCTGAAGGCGCAGAAAGCCACCGCCAGGCCGGGCTATGCTCTGGGATCCGGGTTGTTCTTGAAGATGCTGGCGAGCACCGAGATGGTCGATCTGCCGCTGGCTGAACTCACGGCGATTGGTGAGGCGGACCTCAAGCGCAACCAGGATGCGCTCAAGACCGCGTGCGCGCGGTTTGCCCCCGGCGCAAATATGCCCGATTGCATGGCCAAGCTGTCGCTCGACAAGCCCGCAGATGGCCCGGTCGCAGAAGCACGGCGGCAGCTGCCCGATCTGCGCGCGTTTCTGGTAGACAAGGATCTGGTCTCGATCCCCGGCACCGAACAGGCCAAGGTCGAGGAATCGCCGCCGTATAACCGGCAGAATTCGGCCTATATCGATATTCCGGGGCCATATGAAAAAGGCTTGCCGTCGGTCTATTATATCTCACCGCCCGACCCCAGCTGGACGGCTGCGGTGCAGGCCGAATATATCCCGCCCAAAAAGGACCTGCTGTTTACCAGCGTGCACGAGGTCTGGCCGGGGCACTTCCTCAACTTCCTCCATGCCAACCGCGCAAAGTCGTTCTTCGGGCGGCTGTTTGTCGGCTATGCCTATGCCGAGGGCTGGGCGCATTATACCGAGGAAATGATGTGGGAAGCGGGTCTGGGCGAGGGCGATGCCGAAACGCATGTCGGCCAGCTGGCTAACGCGCTGCTGCGCAACTGCCGCTATCTGTCGGCCATCGGGCTGCACACCGGCGGGATGACCGTCGACCAGTCGCGCACGATGTTCGGTGACCAATGCTATATCGATGAGGGCAATGCCCGGCAGCAGGCGCTGCGCGGCACCTATGATCCGGGCTATCTCAATTACACATTGGGCAAGCTGATGATCCGCAAGCTGCGCGCTGACTGGACCACCGATAAGGGCGGCCGCGATGCGTGGAAGGCGTTCCACGATGCGTTCCTGTCCTATGGCGGCCCGCCGATCCCGATGGTGCGCGCAGCGATGATGGATGAGAGGGCACCCAAGGCGGTGTTTTGAGGCGACACATGGATGCCCGGCCACGCTAGCCAGACATCGCCAGTCGGCGTCGAAGGGTCGGCGTAAGTTGATGGGACAGGGGAACATTGGCAGAAAACGATCAACGCCTGTACAGGATGTCGGTGTTCCTGTCCTATTCCAGGAAAGATCTGGCTGACGCCGAGCAGATAGCCATCTATCTGGCCGACAAGGACTTCGCCGTACTGCGTGACATGAGCGATATCCTGCCAACCGAGGACTGGCGAGAGCGTCTTACCAGCCTGATTGAAGAGGCGGATGCGGTTGTATTTCTGCTGAGCCCCGATTCTGCGAAATCGGAAATATGCTCATGGGAAGTCGAGCTTGCGGCGCGGCTTGGCAAGAAGATCGCGCCAATCGTCATTCGAGACGTCGAAGGCTCGGCTATCCCGCCGCTGCTCTCCCGCCTGAATTATATCTTTGCCACCGATCGCAACCGGCTGGAAAACGCGGTCGAAAGCCTGTGCGACGCATTTTCCGGATCAGCTGAATGGCTGAGGGACTACAGCAAGTTATTGACCACCGCTCTCGACTGGGAGCGACGCGACTGCCCCTACGAACGTCTTTTGGCCGACCTCAAGCTGCAGGAAGCCGTCACTCTGCTCCGCGATCGCCCGACGGATGTGCCCAAGCCTTCGGCAATCGTGGTCGATTTCATGACGGCCAGCGAAGACTGGGTGCTTGAAGTCGCGGCATTCAACATGGCACGGAATCAAGAGACCCTGGACATTCTGGAGCCTGCGATCCAGTCGCGGATCAAGCTGATCTATCAAGAACTCGACAACGCAAGACTGGCGTCGCACATGCTTCCGGCGGGCTATGGCAAGCGCGAAGAGGCCGAGATAAATGACCTCCAGAACCTGATCGTTGAACAGACCCGCTGGCACCCCCGGCCAGCGGAGCTAGTTGATGGCCGTGTCGACGCCCACGGCTGGACTGTACCGGTCTATCGCTTTCCATGCTGCGGTCTGGAGTCCCAGCACGGCCATGCCATTTCCAAGGCACCACGGCAATTGTCAGGCGACGGCTGCCGGTACAACCCTCAAACAAGGTCCGGTCCTGTCAAGCTGTCGGCCGAGCAGCAGTCAGTCCATGACATTCTGCTCGACCGCGTGCCTGACCTCAGCACGATCGATCAGGAAAAGGTCAGGTCTGTTGCCATCGAATTGAGCGGCAAGTTTCACGCGCTAATCACGGAAACCGGGTTGTCCGAGCCGGTACGGCGCGAAGCCGTCAAAGCGGCTTTCCCCTGGGGTCGCCTCAGAAACACGTTTCGCGGGCTGCCGAACCGATACGTCCCTTTGAAAGAAATCAAGTTCAACGAGATCAGGGATTTTCTGTTGAGCAGGTATTCGGCTTGATGAGCCGGCCGACGGCGGCCCGTGCTATTTCACGATCGATATTGCGTTTTCACTTTCCCCGCAAGGCCTCGACACACGCCGCCCGGTCGACCGATTGGCCGTCGCTGCGGCGTGCGTCAATATAGGTGACGACCTGCGCACCGGCTACGCCTTCGGGATACAAAAATGCATCGAGCACACAGGCGCTGCCGACGAACTGTAGCTTGCGTGCATCGAATTCGCGCACGTCGAGCCGGGGCTGGCCGAACATGGCTTCCAGATCGCGCGAGGTTTTGCCGATGACCGCCTCCAGCCCCTTGTCCGACATCGTCGTGCTGCGCGCCGGGGCGGCGGGGCGAGCTGGGCCGGCCACCTTCTGCGGCGCAGCGCAGGCGGCAAGACCCAGGCTCAGCGCCGCCAGCGCGATCAGTCGGTTCATGACTTGGCCCCTGTAGCGCCGCGCTGGTGGAAAAGGTGCGTGGCCATCGCTGCGGCTATAATCGGCGCGAGCAGATTGACCAAGGGCACCAGCAGCAACAGGTTGGCGATCAGCCCAAGCACAAAACGGTTGGTCCGGGAACTTGGCTCCGGTTCTGCGCCCGGATGCCGCGCTGCCACCATCTCGGTCAGATCGCGCCCGACCAGCAGCGCGTTGACCGCAAGGAACAGCATCGGCGCGCCCACCCCGGTAAACAGCAGGATCAACCCAAAGGGCAACGCGATGGCGTTGTACAACAGCGCCCGGCCCAGGCTGCGCAATGCCATCGCCAGTGATGGCCCCAACGGCAGATCGACGGCGCTTGTCGCGGCTTGCGGGTAATGCTTGCGCTCCACCGCGATGACGATGCGGTCGGCAAA